>NZ_JBQWRH010000003.1:0-408090 GCF_052545115.1 Nocardia glycosmidis
TTCGGTCGTGCCGATTTGACGGCGGATCGTTTCGTGGCCAATCCGTTCCAGCCGGGTACCCGGATGTACCGCACCGGTGACCTGGTCGCGTGGACGAGCGCGGGTGAGCTGGAATACCGCGGCCGCACCGACTTCCAGGTGAAGATTCGTGGTTTCCGGATCGAGTTGGGTGAGGTCGAGGCGGCGTTGTTGGCGCTGCCTGCGGTCGCACAGACCGCGGTGGTCGCGAAGTCGGATCCGAGGATTGGTGATCGTCTGGTCGCCTACGTGGTTCCCGGTGATGCGGGTGTGGATGTGGCGGGGGTGCGGTCTGTGTTGTCGGCGGGTTTGCCGTCGTACATGGTGCCGTCGGCGTTTGTGGTGTTGGACGGGTTGCCGTTGAACGTGAACGGCAAGTTGGATCGGAGGGCGTTGCCGGAGCCGGAGTTCGAGGTTCAGGTGTTTCGTGCGCCGTCGACGCCGATCGAGGAGGTTGTGGCGTCGGTGTTTGCTGGGGTGTTGGGTGTGGAGCGGGTGGGCGCGGATGATGATTTTTTCGCGTTGGGTGGTAATTCGTTGTTGGCGACGCAGGTCGCCGCGCGGATTGGTGCGGCTTTGGATGCGCGTGTGCCGGTGCGGGTGCTGTTCGAGGCGTCGTCGGTCGCTGGTTTGGCCGCGAAGGTGCAGCAGCATGCCGGTGCCGGCGGGCGTCGTGCGTTGGTGGCTGGTCCGCGTCCGGAGTCGGTTCCGTTGTCGTTGGCGCAGCAGCGGATGTGGTTCCTCAACCAGTTCGATACCGCGTCCGGGGTCAACAACATTCCGGTGGCTGTCAGGCTGACCGGCGAACTCGACATCACCGCACTGCGATCCGCGATCATGGATATGGTCGCGCGGCACGAGATTCTGCGCACCCGTTACCCGCACACTTCCGCCGGTCCGGTGCAACAAATTCTGGAACCGCGCGAGGTACCAGTCGATCTCACGCCGGTGCCGCTCGGCCCGGATCGTATTGCCGAGCAAGTGCAGCGGGTTGCCGTCACCGGTTTCGACGTCACGGTGGAAGTTCCGTTTCGTGCCCAATTGTTCCAGCTCAGCGAAATCGAATACATCCTGGTATTCGTGGCCCACCACATCAGCGCGGACGGCTGGTCGATGGGGCCGCTCGTCCGTGATCTGATGGTCGCCTATGCCGCCCGCAGTCGCGGTGCGGATCCGGGTTGGACGCCGTTGCCGGTGCAGTACGCCGACTTCAGCCTCTGGCAGCGCGAGGTACTCGGCGCTGAAAGCGACGCCGACAGCCTGATCTCGCAGCAGGCCGAATACTGGCGCACCGCGCTGGCCGGGCTGCCCGACGAGCTCAATGTGCCTACCGACCGGCCTCGCCCGGTCGCGCAGTCGTTCGCCGGCGGCAAGGTCGATTTCACCATCGATGCCCAAGTGCACGCGGGGCTGTCCCGGCTGGCTCGCGAGCACAACGCGACCATGTTCATGGTGGTGCACGCCGCGCTGGCACTGTTCCTGTCCCGGATGTCCGGCACCGGCGACATCGCCATCGGCACGCCCGTCGCCGGTCGCGGCGAGGCCGAACTCGACGACGTGATCGGCATGTTCGTCAATACCTTGGTGCTGCGCACGCAGGTGCGGGGCGAGGACGCCTTCGGTGACTTGCTCGCGCGGGCGAAGGACGCTGATCTGGCGGCATTCGCGCACGCGGACATTCCCTTCGAGCGTCTGGTGGAAATCATCAATCCGGAACGCTCGACCGCGCGGCATCCGCTGTTCCAGGTGGCGCTGTCGTTCGAGAATCTGCCGAACACGGGCTTCCAACTGCCCGGGTTGCGCATCGAGGCTGTCGATTTCGATGTCGAGACCGCGAAATTCGATCTGTTCCTCACCGTTCGGGAGGCGGTCGACAGCGACGGCGTCGGCATGTACGCCGAGTTCTCTTTCGCCCGTGACCTTTTCGATGACGTCACGGTGCGGACTTTCGCAGACCGGTTCACCCGCCTACTCGAGGCGATCGTCGCCGCGCCGCAGCGCCCGGTGGGCGATCTGCCGCTGCTGGATGACACCGAACGCGAGCTGCTGACCCACGTACAGCGGGACGACGCGCTGACGGCGGGGCTGCTACCGGACCTCTTGACTCGCGGTGCGCAGTCCAGCCCGGCGCACATCGCGGTACGCGATGGTGGCCGGTCGATCACCTATCGCAGGCTCGACGAGTACTCGTCGCGATTGGCGCGGGTGCTGATCGACCGCGGCGTGGGTCCGGAAAAGCTTGTCGCGCTGTCTTTCTCGCGGTCCTACGAGATGGTCGCGGGGGTGTGGGCGGTGGCCAAGGCCGGTGGCGCGTACGTGCCGATCGACCCGGCCTACCCGGCGGATCGGTTGCGGCACATGGTGACCGATTCGCGAGCCGTGATCGGGCTCACCGGTGCCGACTACGTCGAGCAGTTGCCCGACGATGTCGCGTGGATGGTGCTCGACGATCCCGCGACCGACGCGCTGCTGGCGGAAAAGCCCGCCACGCCGGTCACCGATGCGGACCGGATCGCGCCGCTGACCGTCCGGCACCCGGCGTACGTGATCTACACGTCGGGCTCGACGGGGTTGCCGAAGGGCGTCACCGTCACCCACGTCGGCCTGGCCGGCTTGGCCGACTACGCGACCGAGCAATACGGCATTCAGGCGCAGCATCGCCTCCTGCACGTCTGCTCGCCGAGCTTCGACGTGTCGGTGCTGGAATGGTTGTGCGCGTTCGCCAACGGGGCGACGCTGGTGATCGTGCCGCCGACCATCCTCGGCGGCGCAGATCTGGGTGAGCTGCTGCGGGCCGAAGCGGTGACGCACGCGGTCATCACTCCGGCGATGCTCGGTACGGTCGCGCCGGACGGGCTGGCGGACTTCGAGGTCGTCTCGGTCGCAGGCGACGCCACCACCGCGGAGCTGCTGGCCAAATGGCAGCCGGGGCGGCGGTACATCAACGGGTACGGTCCGACCGAAGCGACGATCATCGCGTCGTACGCCACCCTGACCGCTGGACAGCACATCACGATCGGCCGACCGGTTCCGGGTATGTCCGCGCTGGTGCTGGACGCCCGGCTCAATCCGGTGCCGCCCGGCGTAGTCGGCGAACTGTATCTGGCCGGTGGCGCGCTGGCCCGCGGCTACCAGCGCCGGATGGGTCTGACCGCGGAGCGGTTCGTCGCGAACCCCTGGGGCGCGCCGGGTGCTCGCATGTACCGGACCGGTGACGTGGTGCGGTGGTATGCCGAACCGACCGGGGATGGCGTTTCGGTGTCGGATTGGGAACTGGACTATGTCGGTCGCTCGGACTTTCAGGTCAAGATCCGCGGCTTCCGCATCGAGCTCGGCGAGATCGACGTGGTGCTCAGTAGTCACGATGACGTCGAGTTCGCGGTCACGCTCGGCCGCGACACCACCGGTGGGAAAACGCTGGTGTCCTACGTGCTCGCCGCCCAGGGCCGTTGCCTGGATTCCGCCGAGCTCACCGATTACGCCGCGCGGATTCTGCCGCCGCACATGGTGCCCGCCGCGATCGTGGTACTGGACGCGATTCCGCTGACTCCGGTCGGCAAACTGGATCGAAAAGCATTGCCCGAGCCCACTTTCGAGAAGGCGGCATTCCGCGCGCCGGCCACGCCGATCGAGCAGATCGTCGCGGATACCTTCGCCGATGTACTCGGGATCGCGGACGGAGCGGGCTACCTCGGCCGCGATGACGACTTCTTCGCGCTCGGCGGGAACTCGCTGCTGGCCACGCAGGTGGCGGCCCGGTTGGGTGCGGCGCTGGACGCGCAAGTACCGGTGCGGCTGTTGTTCGAGGCCGCTACCGTGGCCGGGCTTGCGCGGAAGATCGAAACGCAGGCCGGCGCCGGTGGGCGCCGTGCCCTGGTCGCCGGTCCGCGCCCGGAACGAATTCCGCTGTCGCTCGCGCAGCAGCGCATGTGGTTCCTCAATCAGTTCGACACCGGCTCGGCGGCCTACAACGTGCCGGTGGCGGTACGACTGGCCGGCGATCTCGATGTACCCGCGTTGCGGGCGGCCATCGGGGATGTGATCGGCAGGCACGAGATCCTTCGCACCATCTACCCGCAGACCGATCTCGGCCCGGTGCAGGTGATTCTGCCTCCGGCGCAGGCGATTACGCAGTTGGTCGTGCGGAGCGTCGATCCGGCCGATATCGAATCCGCCGTGTTCGAGGTGGTTTCGACGAATTTCGACGTCACCAGCGACGTACCGCTGCGGGTCGAACTCTTCGAAGTCGACGACTCCAGCGCGGAGCGCGCCTATGTGCTGGCCATGGCCGTGCATCACATCAGCGCCGACGGATGGTCGGTCGGCCCGCTGACACGAGATCTGATGGCCGCGTACACGGCGCGTTCGAACGGCGCGGCACCGGACTGGGCGCCGCTGCCGGTGCAGTACGCCGATTTCAGCATCTGGCAGCGCGCCCTGCTCGGCAGCGAAGAGGACGCGGATTCGCTGGCGGCAGCGCAGATTTCCTACTGGCAGTCCGCGCTGGCCGGTCTGCCGGACCAGCTGGATCTGCCGTCGGACCGACCCCGCCCGCCCATGCAGTCGTTCGCCGGTGGCAGGGTCGATGTGCAGATCGACGCGCTGACGCACCGGGCGCTGATCGAGCTGGCCCGGGCCGAGGGCGCGACGGTGTTCATGGTCGTGCACACCGCGTTCGCGGTGCTGCTGTCCCGGCTGGCCGGCGCCGAGGACATCGCGATCGGCACGCCGATAGCCGGTCGTGGTGAAGCCGTCCTGGACGAGTTGATCGGCATGTTCGTCAACACGCTGGTGCTGCGCAGCCGGGTCGATCCGGCGGAGACGTTCGCGGATCTGCTGGTACGCCAGCGCGAAACGGATGTCCAGGCATTCGCCAACGCCGATGTGCCGTTCGAACGACTTGTCGAGGTGCTGAACCCCGTGCGCTCGACCGCGCGGCATCCACTGTTCCAGGTGGGTCTGTCGTTCCAGAATCTGGCCAGGGCCACGCTGGAACTACCCGGTCTCTCGGTGCAGACCGTTGCCATAGATACCCAGCTCTCGCAGTTCGATCTGCATCTGATCGTGGCCGACGGCTACGACGAAGCCGGAAACCCCGCGGGCATCGGCGGTTTCCTCACCTACGCCGCGGACCTGTTCGACCGGGCCACGGTGCAGGACATCGTCGACCGGCTGGTGCGGATCATCCGCGCCGCCGTGGCCGATCCCACGGTCGCGGTGGGTGATCTGCCCTGGCTGGACGAGACCGAGCGGACCGAACTGGTCTCGGGCCGCAACGCTACCGCGCAGCCGGTCGACGAGTCCGCGACGTTGGTGTCGCTGCTCGAGGCATCGGTCGGTGCGACGCCCGGCGCCATCGCGATCGTCGCCGATGCCGATGCCGATGCCGATGCCGATGCCGATGCCGATGCCGATGAGGAGGGCGCGAGCGCGGCTCGCCGCACATTGACCTACGACGAGCTCGACCGGCGCGTCAATCGGCTGGCCAGGTACTTGATCGCCCGCGGTGTCGGCGTCGAATCGCGGGTGGCGTTGGCCATCGGCCGGTCGGTCGACCTCGTAGTGGCCATGTACGCGGTCACGAAAGCCGGTGCGGCGTACGTGCCGATCGATCCGGAGCACCCCGCCGAGCGGATCGAGTACATCCTCGATACCGCGGCTGCGGCGTTCGTGCTGACGACGAGCCGCGACGGAGTGGACACCGCCGTCATCGAGCGGCGCACGGCGATCGCCGACCCCCGCGCCGGCGTGGCTGCGGCTGTGGCTCCGGTGGTGGTGTGCATCGACGAACTCGACCTATCCGAATACCCCGACGGGCCGATCGGCGCCGCCGAACGTCACGGTGATCTCACGGCGGCCAACACGGCATACGTGATTTTCACCTCGGGCTCGACCGGCCGGCCGAAGGGTGTCGCCGTCGCGCACGGTGCGATCGTCAACCAGCTGCTGTGGAAGCGAGCCGAGTTCGGATTCGGGCCCGACGACGCGGTGCTGCTGAAGACGTCGGCGACGTTCGATCTGTCCGTGTGGGAGTTCTGGTCGGCCGCGGTCTGCGGCGGGCGACTGGTGATAGCGACGCCCGATGGGCATCGTGATCCGGCGTACCTGAACACCCTCATCCGCGACACCGCGGTGACCACGCTGCACGTCGTGCCCGCCATGCTGGATGCCTTGCTGGCCGAATCGGCGGCCCGCGTGCCCGCGTCGCTGCGGCGGGTGCTCGCCATCGGCGAGCCGCTGCCCGCCGCGACTGCGCAACGTTTCCGGTCGGCGAATCCCGAGGTGGCGTTGCACAACCTGTACGGCCCGACCGAGGCGGCGGTGTCGATCACGCGGCACCAGGTGACCGAGGCCGATACGACGTCGGTACCCATCGGCGTGCCGGTGTGGAACAGCCGGGTCTTCGTTCTCGACGCGCGCTTGCGGCCGGTGCCGGTGGGTGTGCCCGGTGAGCTGTACCTGGCGGGTGCGCAGCTGGCCCGCGGTTACTTCGGCCGCGCGGATTTGACGGCGGATCGGTTCGTGGCGAATCCGTTCGAGCCGGGCGCCCGCATGTATCGCACCGGAGACCTGGTCGTGTGGAACGGCGATGGCGAGCTGGGGTACCGCGGTCGCACCGACTTCCAGGTGAAGATTCGCGGATTCCGCATCGAGCTCGGCGAGATCGAGGCGGCGCTGCTGCGCCAGGACGCGGTCGCGGCCGCGGCGGTCGTCGCGCACACGGATGCGAGCGCGGGAGACCGGCTTGTCGCCTATGTCGTCGGAGCCTATGTCGTCGGAGTCGACGGCGTCATCGACACACAGCGGCTCGCTTCGGCGCTCGCCGCGGAGCTGCCGTCGTACATGGTGCCGCCCACGATCATCGAGCTGACCGCGCTTCCGTTGAACGCCAACGGCAAGCTCGACCGGACGGCGCTGCCCGTGCCAGCGATCGAGCAGGCGCGCTTCCGAGCGCCGGTCACGGCGCTGGAACAGGCCGTTGCCGCGGTGTTCGGCGAGGTCCTCGGTGTCGCGCAGGTGGGTCTCGCGGACGATTTCTTCGGTCTCGGCGGTAATTCCCTGGTCGCGACGCAGGCGGTGAGCCGGTTGCGCCGGGTGACCGGCGCCGAAGTCCGGGTGCAGTGGTTGTTCACCGATGCCACCGTCGCGGGACTCAGTAGCCGGATCGCGACGGCGATCGCGCCGGGCTACGACTTCGGCGCTGATCCGGACGATGGGCTCGGCGTGCTGCTGCCGATCCGAGCGGAAGGTAGCGCGCCCGCGCTGTTCTGCCTGCATCCGATGTACGGGTTGTCCTGGAGCTACGTGGGTCTGGCCCGGTTCCTGCCCGCCGAACAGCCCATTCTCGGCATCCAGTCGCCTGCGCTGTCGGAAGACGGCTATCTGCCCGGCTCGCTCACCGAGATGGCTCGCCGCTATGTCGCCGAGATCCGGGCCGTGCAGCCCGAGGGGCCCTACCGGCTGCTCGGCTGGTCGCTGGGCGGTGTGGTGGCCCATGCGGTGGCGACCGAACTGCAAGCGGCAGGCGACCAGGTGGCGCTGCTGGTCATGCTGGACAGCTACCCGGATGTGGATGTCTCCGATTTCCGCGGGGCGATCCGGCAGGGCTTGGCGGAGATCGGTATCGGCGGGGACGTGATCTCGGAGGAGGGTGATATCCACGATCTCACTGACGAGGCGCTGGACTCGCTGCATGCGTCGATTCCGCCTGAGCTGGCCGTGCTGACCAAGCAGCGGCTGCGGCGGATCTACCGCAGTGCGGTGCGGTCGGTCGAGCTGATCGCCGAACACCGCCCCCAGGTGTACCGCGGCACGCTCGAATACTTCAGCGCCGGCATCGGCGGCCCAGGCCAGACCGACGCCGATCTGCGGGCGGCAGCGACCCGATGGCAGCCTTATGTAACCGGCGGCATCGTCGATAGGCCGATCAACGCGAACCATCAGCAAATGGCCTCTCCTGAGTCGCTCGCCGAGATCGGTCCCCAGCTCGCGACGCTGCTCGAGCTGCTGGAGTAGGCGAGTCGGCGTACCCCGTCGCCGGGCTTGGGTGGCTGCTGATGGGCGGCGCCGGACTGGTCCGTCCTCGGCTCGCGATGGGGAGCGGAGCTGGTCGGGGCGTGTCTGTCCACAGCTCGCGCCCGGCCGAGCGAAGGCGAAACAGAGCTCGGGCCTGCCGTGGCCGCCTCGTGACCCGGATCGGGCGGTGGGAGGGAATGATCACCGGGCGGTGGGAGGGAATGATCACCGGGCGGCGGGAGGGAATAATGTTCGCCAGCACTCGCCCGCGCTGGCGGAACTCGTGGGTCGTCCGCGCTCGGCTGCGCCGCGGCGGATTTCGTAACGATCGGTATGCGTGGGTTCGATGATCATGCGGGCGGGAGTGTGTGGCAACAACAGACAGGGTGAGGCAACTCGATGGTTCGGGCGCTCGGGCGGCAGTGTGACGAGACGACGGAAGCGGTGCGCGCATGACCCGGCCGACCCGGGTGCGCCCGACCCGGACGCGCCGCCACCGCGTCACCACCTTGCCGCAGCTGATGGCCACCGCGGTGGAAACCAACCCGAGCGGCGCCGCCTTGGTCTTCGCCGACGCGACCAGCACGCTGGCCACGCTGAGCTACGCCGAGCTGGACGAGCGGTCCACCCGCCTGGCGCGGCTGCTCATCCATCGCGACATCGGACCCGAGGACCTCGTCGCGGTCGCGATACCGCGTTCGATCGACTCGGTGATCGCGGTCTGGGCGGTGGCGAAGACGGGCGCCGGGTTTGTGCCGGTCGATCCGAACTACCCCGCCGATCGCGTCGAGCACATGATCGCCGATTCCGGTGCGGTGTTCGGGCTCGCCGTCGACGGGGTCCGCGCCGAACTACCGGACCGGGTCGAGTGGCTGTCCATCGACACCGCCGAGTGCGCCCGGCAGCTCGAGGAGTTCCCGGCGGACCCGGTGACCTACACCGATCGGATGCGCCCACTCCGGGCGGAGCATCCGGCCTACGTCATCTACACCTCCGGGTCTACCGGCCTACCGAAGGGTGTGGTCGTCACCCAGTCGGGGCTGGCGAGTTTCTGCGCGGAACAGCGTGACCGATATCGGGTGACGAGTGCGTCGCGGACCTTGCATTTCGCGTCGCCCTCGTTCGACGCGTCGGTGCTGGAACTGCTGCTCGCGCTGGGGGGCGCGGCCACGATGGTGGTCGCGTCGCCCACGGTGTTCGGCGGCGAGGAGTTCGCGTGGCTGGTGCGCCGGGAAGGGGTCACCCACGCCTTCGTCACCCCGGCCGCGCTGGCCTCGGTGGACCCGACGGGCCTCGACGAGCTGCGCGTGGTGGTCGCCGGGGGCGAGGCATGCCCACCCGAACTGGTGCGCCGCTGGGTGCTGCCGGTCGCCGGGGGGCGGACCCGCGAGTTCTTCAATGGGTACGGCCCGACCGAGACCACGATCATGGCCAATATCAGCGCGCCGCTGGTGCCGGGGCAGCCGGTGACCATCGGTGCGCCGATCCGGGCCGTCACCGAGTATGTGCTGGACGAACGCTTGGTCCCGGTCCCGAGCGGCGTGGTCGGCGAGCTGTACATCGCGGGAGCCCAGCTGGCCCGCGGTTACCACGAGCGCGGCGCGCTGACCGCGTCCCGCTTCGTCGCGAACCCTTTCGATACGAACGGTTCTCGGCTCTACCGCACGGGCGATCTGGTCCGCTGGACGCCGGACGGTGATCTGGAGTATCTGGGTCGCAACGACTTCCAGGTGAAGATTCGTGGCTTCCGCATCGAGCTCGGTGAGGTCGATGCGGTGCTGGCCGCGCACGCGAGCGTCGACTTCGCCGTCACCGTCGGGCACAACCTGGACAGCGGCGCCACGATTCTCGTCTCGTATGTGCACGCCGCGCCCGGGACGGTCGCGGACGCGGACGAACTGGCCGCGGTCGCCGAGCGGAGCCTGCCCGCCCACATGGTGCCGACGGTGGTGATGGTGCTGGAGCAGATTCCCCTGACGCCGGTCGGCAAGCTGGACCGCGCGGCGCTACCGGCGCCGCGCTTGCAGACCAAGGTTTTCCGCGCGCCGGCCGGCCCGTTGGAAGAGCTGGTGGCCGAGGTGTTCGCCGAAGTGCTCGGCCCGCAGGCGCCGGTCGGCGCGGACGACGACTTCTTCGAGCTCGGCGGCAATTCGCTGATCGCGACGCAGGTCGCGGCCCGGATCGGGGCCGCCGTCACCGCGCGAGTGCCGGCCCGGCTGGTGTTCGAGAGCCCCACCGTCGCCGGTCTCGCCACGCGGCTGGAGCCGCTGAAGGGTGCGGGTGACCGGCGTGCGCTGGTGGCGGTGCAGCGTCCGCAGCGGGTGCCTTTGTCGCTCGCGCAGCAGCGGATGTGGTTTCTGAATCAGTTCGACACTGATTCCGCGGCGAACAATATTCCGTTCGCGGTGCGGTTGTCGGGTGCGTGGGATGTCGCGGCGTTGCAGGCGGCGATCATGGACGTGGTCGAACGGCACGAGACGTTGCGGACGCTGTATCCGGCGGTGGACGGTACGGGCTACCAGCTGATCGTGTCGGCGGCGCGAGCCGTTCCGGACCTCGCGCCGAAGCCGATCATCGAGCACGAATTGCACGACTGGCTACGCGGATTGGCGACGACCGGCTTCGACGTGGCGGCCGAGGTGCCGCTGCGCGTCGCGCTGGCCGAGCTCGGTCCCGGCGACTACGTCATCGCGGTGGTGGTGCACCACATCGCCGCCGACGGCGCCTCGGTCGCGCCGTTCCTGCGGGATCTGGTCACCGCGTTCCTTTCCCGGCGCGACGGGGCGGAGCCGGTGTGGGCTCCGCTGCCGGTGCAGTACGCGGACTACACACTCTGGCAGCGTGCCGTGCTCGGCGACGAGGACGACCCGGATTCGGTCGCGGCCGCGCAGATCGCCTACTGGCGTCGCGCCCTCGCGGGGATCGCGGACCGGATCGACCTACCCTCGGACCGGCCGCGTCCGCCCGTCGCGTCCGGACAGGGCGCGGAGTTCACCTTCGCGGTGGACGCTGCGGTGCACCACGGACTGGCCGAACTGGCGCACGGCGCGGGCGCTTCGGAGTTCATGGTGCTGCACAGCGCGTTCGCGGTACTGCTCGCCCGGCTCACCGGCACCGACGACATCACCATCGGCACGCCCGTCGCCGGTCGTGGCGAGCGGGAACTCGACGAGCTGATCGGCATGTTCGTCAACACGCTGGCGCTGCGCACCCGGATCGACCTCGGCGCGTCGTTCCGCACGCTGCTCGAGCAGGCGAAAGAGACCGATCTGGCCGCGTTCTCGCATGCCGAGCTACCGTTCGAACGGCTGGTCGAGGTGCTGGACCCGGTGCGGTCGCAGGCGCATCATCCGCTGTTCCAGGTGGCGCTGTTCTTCCAGAACATGAGCAAGCCGGAGCTGGCGCTGCCCGGCTTGTCCGCGCAAGCGCTGGAGTTCGGCGGTGCCGTCGCCAAGTTCGATCTGCAATTGACGGTGGTGCCGGCCGCCGACGGCGACGCCACCGGTTTCACGGCGACGTTCACCTACGCCACCGACCTGTTCGACGAAGCGACGATCGCCGAGTTCGCCTGGCGGCTGCAGCGGTTGCTCGCCGCCGTCGCCACCGAGCCGGATCAGCCGATCGGTGCGATCGATCTGCTGGCTCCCGCCGAGCGCGAGCGCATGCTGCTCGAGTGGAACAACACCCGGTATCCGGTGCCGGAGGAGTTGTTGCTGGACGGCTATCGGCGCATGGTCGACGCGTATGCGGACGAGGTCGCGGTGGTCTACGAGGGCGCCGAGCTGACCTATCGCGAGTTCGACGCGCGGGTGAATCGTCTGGCACGGTTGCTGATCTCGCAGGGTGTGGGTGCGGAATCGCTGGTGGGCTTGGCAGTTCGGCGATCGCTGGATCTCGTGGTGGCGATGTACGCGATCGTGACGGCGGGTGGGGCGTATGTGCCGTTGGACCCGGATCATCCAGCCGAACGCATCGCGCACGTGCTCGAGACCGCCGACCCCGTTTGCGTGCTCACCACCGCCGCCGACGCGGTCGACGTACCGGCAGGCACCGCGGTCTTGCGGCTGGATGCGGTGAATCCGGACCTGTTCGACGACTCGCCGGTGCGGGCCGAGGAATTGGTGCGTCCGGTGTTGCCGCACCATCCGGCCTACGTGATCTTCACTTCGGGCTCGACCGGCCGCCCCAAGGGCGTCGCGATTTCCCACCACGCGATTCAGAACCAGATCAGCTGGATGCTCGCGGCGTATCCACTCGATCCCGATGACGTTTATCTGCAAAAGACGGCGACCACCTTCGATGTGTCGCTGTGGGGCTACTTCATGCCGTTGCGCGCGGGTGCCAAGCTCGTCGTCGCGACCCACGACGGGCACCGGGATCCGGTCTATATCGCGGAAACCATTGCCGCGCAGCGCGTGACGGTCACCGATTTCGTGCCTTCCATGCTGACGGTGTTCGCCGTGCACACCGCGCCCGGTTCCTGCCCCAGTTTGCGGGACATCTTCGTGATCGGGGAGGCGCTGCCGCCGGAAACCGTTGCCGCGGTGCGGGCGATGTCGAACGCGGCGGTGCACAACCTGTACGGACCGACCGAGGCGGCCGTGTCGGTCACCTACTGGCCCGCGACGGCGGTCGGCCAGCGGTCGGTTCCGATCGGTGTGCCGCAGTGGAATACCCAGGTGTATGTGCTGGACGCACGTTTGCAGCCGGTGCCGGCGGGTGTTTCCGGTGAGCTCTACCTCGCTGGCGATCAGTTGGCGCGCGGCTATGTGCGGCGTCCCGATCTCACCGCGGACCGGTTCGTGGCCAACCCGTTCGGCCGCGGTGAGCGGATGTACCGAACTGGTGATCTGGTGGTCTGGCGCGCCGCGACCGCGGAACTGCCGCCGCGGCTGGACTACCTCGGCAGGACCGATTTCCAGGTGAAGTTCCGCGGTCAGCGGATCGAGTTGGGTGAGATCGAGACCGCGTTGCTGGCGCAGCCTGCGGTGAGTCAGGCGGCGGCGTTGGTCGCTGCTTCGGCACTGGGTGACCAGTTGGTGGCCTACGTGGTTCCCGGACCGGGCGAATCGATCGAGCCCGCGGAATTGCTCGCGACGATCGGTGCGATACTGCCCGCCTACATGGTTCCGGCCGCGCTGGTGGTTTTGGCCGAGTTCCCGCTGAATCCCAGCGGCAAGCTGGACCGTAAGGCGTTGCCCGAGCCGGTTTTCGCCGCACACGAATTCCGTGCGCCGGCCACGCCGGTCGAGGAGATCGTGGCGGGCATGTTCGCCGAAGTGCTGCGGTTGGGGCGAGTGGGTGCGGATGATGATTTCTTCGCGCTCGGCGGCAATTCGCTGGTCGCGACCCAGCTGGTGGCCAGGTTGGGTGCCGCGGTGGGGGCCAGGGTGCCGGTACGGGCGTTGTTCGAGACGCCAACGGTCGCGGCGCTGGCCGCGGCGATCGAGTCGCAGACGCACACTGAACGCGGCGTGGAGCTGGGCAGTATCGCGCGTCCGGAAGTGTTGCCATTGTCCTTGGCGCAGCGGCGGATGTGGTTCCTCAACCGCTTCGATCAGGCTGCGGACGCTGCGGACGCTGCGGACCGGATCGGTTCGGCCGCGTACAACTTGCCGTTCGCCTTGCGGTTGACCGGTGCGCTGGACGTGCCGGCGTTGGGCGCGGCACTGCATGACGTTGTCGCGCGGCACGAGGTGCTGCGGACCGTGTATCCGCAGACCTCGCAGGGGCCGGTCCAGACGGTGCTGGCCGCCGGGCAGGTGGCGTTGGATGTGATGGCGCACCCGGTCGGCGCGAGCGAGATCGCGAGCGAGGTCCAAGCGCTCGCGCAGACACCGTTCGATGTGACGGCCGAAGTCCCGGTGCGGGTGCGGCTGCTGGAAATCGCCGATACACCGACCGGATCGGCGCGCGAACACGTGCTGGCCGTGGTTGTGCATCATATCGCCGCGGACGCGTCGTCGATGGGTCCGCTGGTCCGGGATGTGATGACCGCCTATGCGGCGCGTATCTCGGGTGCGACGCCGGGGTGGTCGCCGTTGCCGGTGCAGTACGCGGATTTCGCGCTGTGGCAGCGGGCGGTGTTGGGGGAAGAATCGGATCCGGAGTCGATCGCGGCCCGGCAGATCGGGTTCTGGCGCGAGCAGTTGGCTGACCTGCCCGATCTGCTGGAGTTGCCCACCGATCGCCCCCGGCCGGCCGTGGCGTCGGCGGCGGGTGCGCGGGTGGATGTCGGGATCGACGCGGTGACGCACGCCGGACTGGTCGAACTCGCCCGCGCGCACGGCGCCACGTTGTTCATGGTGGTGCACACGGCGTTCGCGGTGTTGCTGGCCCGGCTGTCGGGTTCGGCTGACATCGCCGTCGGTACGCCGGTCGCCGGGCGCGGTGAGCGTGCGCTCGACGATCTGATCGGCATGTTCGTCAACACGGTGGTGTTCCGCACGCGGATCGACGCCGGCGACTTGTTCGCGGATGTGCTTGCGCGGCAACGGGATAACGATCTTCAGGCGTTTGCGCACGCGGATGTACCGTTCGAGCGGCTGGTCGAGGTGCTGAATCCGCCGCGGTCGACGGCGCGTCATCCGCTGTTCCAGGTGGGATTGTCGTTTCAGAATATCGCGCGCACCGCGCTGGAGCTGCCCGGTTTGACGGTGGCCGGTGTCGACGCCGATCTGGCTGTCTCGCAGTTCGATCTGCATCTGATCGTCGGCGATGCCTATGACGAGTCGGGTGCGCCTGCCGGCATCGGTGGTTTCTTCACGTACGCGACCGATCTTTTCGACGCGCACACCGTACAGGGGTTCGCCGACCGACTAGCGCGAGTCCTGTCCGCGGTGGTCGCCGACGAGACAGTCCCGGTCGGCGATATCGACATCCTCGCCGACGCCGAGCGCACCGAGTTGCTCGAGGGATGGAACGACACGAGCCACCAGCTGGAGCCGGCCGCGACGCTGGGAACGCTGCTGCGGCGGTCGGTCGCGGCGGCGCCCGCGGCGATCGCGCTGGTCGCCGACCGGCCCGAGGGCGAGCGCGCGGAGCTGAGCTACGCCGAGCTGGCCGCCCGAGTGAACCGCCTCGCCCGCTATCTGATCTCGACGGGCGTCGGCCCCGAATCCCGGGTCGCGCTGGCGTTGCGCCGATCGATCGACCTGGTCGTGGCGATGTATGCGGTCTCGGAGGCCGGCGGCGCGTACGTGCCGGTCGACCCCGGCCAAGCCGCGGATCGGACCGACTTCATCCTCGGCGCCGCAGCCCCGGTGTGCGTGCTGACCAACGCCGAGTCCGGCTTCGAGACCGATGCCGCACCCGTAGTGCGGCTGGACGACCTCGAGCTCGACGCGGTGGCGAGCGGGCCGATCACCGAGCACGAGCGGATCGCGCCGCTGCGGCCGGAAAACACGGCCTATGTCCTGTTCACCTCGGGTTCGACCGGCCGCCCGAAGGGCGTCGCCGTGCCGCACGCCGCTGTCGTGAACCAATTGCTCTGGAAGATCACCGCATTCGAGCTGACGCCCGACGATGTCGTCCTGTTGAAGACCGCCGCGACGTTCGATCTGTCGGTGTGGGAGTTCTGGTCGGCCGTCGTCTGCGGTGGGCGGCTGGTCATCGCGGCGCCGGATGGTCACCGGGACCCGGCGTACCTGACCGAGCTGATGGCCCGGGAGTCGGTCACGACATTGCATGCGGTGCCGTCGCTGCTCGATGCGCTGCTGGCGCACCGGGCGGCCGCGGGCAACGCTTCGGCGGATTGGTCGCCGCGACGGGTACTGGCGATCGGTGAGGCGCTGCCGGGTTCGGTCGCGCAGCGGTTGCTGCGGGATTGCCCGCGCACCGAACTGTTCAACCTCTACGGTCCGACCGAGGCGGCGGTGTCGATCACCAGCCACCGGGTTACCCGCGCCGATGAGGTGTCGGTGTCGATCGGTGTACCGGAGTGGAACAGCCAGGTCTACGTGCTGGATGCGCGGTTGCGGCCGGTGCCGGTGGGTGTTTCGGGTGAGTTGTATTTGGCGGGTGTGCAGTTGGCGCGGGGTTATTTCGGTCGTGCCGATTTGACGGCGGATCGGTTCGTGGCGAATCCGTTCGCGGCGGGCGGGTCCGGGGGTGCAGGCGGTGTTCGGATGTACCGCACGGGTGATGTGGTGGCGTGGAATTCGGCCGGTGAGCTCGAGTATCGGGGTCGTTCGGATTTTCAGGTGAAGATTCGTGGTTTCCGGATCGAGTTGGGTGAGGTCGAGGCGGCGTTGTTGGCGCTGCCTGCGGTCGCACAGACCGCGGTGGTCGCGAAGTCGGATTCGAGGATTGGTGATCGTCTGGTCGCCTACGTGGTTCCCGGTGATGTGGGTGTGGATGTGGCGGGGGTGCGGTCTGTGTTGTCGGCGGGTTTGCCGTCGTACATGGTGCCGTCGGCGTTTGTGGTGTTGGACGGGTTGCCGTTGAACGTGAACGGCAAGTTGGATCGGAGGGCGTTGCCGGAGCCGGAGTTCGAGGTTCGGGTGTTTCGTGCGCCGTCGACGCCGATCGAGGAGGTTGTGGCGTCGGTGTTTGCTGGGGTGTTGGGTGTGGAGCGGGTGGGCGCGGATGATGATTTTTTCGCGTTGGGTGGTAATTCGTTGTTGGCGACGCAGGTCGCTGCGCGGATTGGTGCGGCTTTGGATGCGCGTGTGCCGGTGCGGGTGCTGTTCGAGGCGTCCACTGTTGCCGGACTGGCGATCAAGGTCGAGCGGGCCGCCGGGGAGAGCACACGCACAGCGCTGGTCGCGGGGCCGCGTCCCGACCGTATCCCGTTGTCGATCGCGCAGCAGCGCATGTGGTTCCTCAACCAGTTCGACACCTCGGCCTCGGTCTACAATATCCCTGCCGCCATCCGCCTGTCCGGTGACCTGGACGTCGTCGCGTTGCAGCAGGCGGTCGCGGATATCGTCGCGCGCCACGAGACCCTGCGCACGATCTACCCGAACACGCCGGACGGTCCGGTGCAGCAGGTGCTCACGCCACACGACGTGCCGGTGAATCTGGCCCCCGCGCAGATCGGCGACGAGCACGTCGCCGGCGAACTGCAACGGATCGTCGCCGCCGGATTCGACGTGACCAGCGAGATACCGTTCCGCGCCAAGCTGTTCCAGCTCGCAGGCGCCGAATACGTGCTGGTGTTCGTCGCGCATCACATCAGCGCCGACGGCTGGTCGATGGGCCCGCTGACCAGGGACCTGATGATGGCCTACGCGGCGCGCGGCAGTGGCGAAGCACCGTCCTGGGCGGCGCTGCCGCTGCAGTACGCCGACTACGCGCTGTGGCAGCGAGCCGTTCTCGGCGCCGAGGACGACCCCGAATCGCCGGCCGGCGCGCAACTGGCCTACTGGCGAACCGAACTCGCCGATCTGCCCGACGAGCTGAACCTGCCGACGGACCGCCCGCGCCCACCCGCCCAGTCCTTCGCGGGCGGCAAGACCGATTTCGTCGTCGACGCGGACGTACACGCGGGATTGGCGGAGCTGGCCCGGCAGCACAACGCCACGCTGTTCATGGTCGTACACACTGCTTTCGCGATATTTCTCGCCCGTATGTCCGGTACCGACGACATCGCGATCGGCACCCCCATCGCGGGCCGCGGCGAAGCGGAACTCGACGATCTCATCGGCATGTTCGTCAACACCCTGGTGCTGCGTACCCGAGTCGCGCCCGGCCTCGCGTTCACCGAGCTGCTGGCCGTCAACCGGGAAACCGATCTGCGCGCCTTCGCCAATGCCGATGTCCCGTTCGAGCGTTTGGTCGAGGCACTGGACCCGGAGCGCTCGGCGGGCCGCCACCCGCTGTTCCAGGTGGCGTTGTCGTTCGAGAACCTCGCCGTCGCCGGTTTCGAACTGCCCGGCCTCAGCTGCACAGCGCTCGACCCGGCCGCCGATGCGGCCAAGTTCGATCTGTTGCTCACCGTGCGCGAGCAGCGCACGGAGGCCGGCGCGGAAGCCGGTCTCGCCGCCGAATTCACCTATGCCCGTGATCTGTTCGACGAGCGAACAGTGGTCGAGTTCGGCCGCCGGTTCCGTCGCGTGCTCGCCGCTGTCGCACAGCATCCGGCTGCCGCGGTCGGGGATCTGGACATTCTGGACGAATCGGAGCGCGTCGATCTGCTCACGCGTACCGGCGGTCCCGCGGTGGCGCCGAGCACGCTGCCGGATTTGATGGCGGCCGCCGTTCGGGCGAACCCGACCGGCGTCGCCATGGTCGCGGGGGACCGCACCTTCACTTACGCCGAACTCGACGCCGCCTCAGCGCAATTGGCGCGCGCACTGATCGACCGCGGCGCGGGCCCGGACGTGCTGGTCGCCATCGCGCTGCGGCGGTCGGTCGAATCCGTGCTCGCGCTGTGGGCGGTCGCCAAGACCGGCGCGGCGTTCGTCCCGATCGACCCGGCCTATCCCGCCGACCGCATCGCGCACATGGTCGCGGATTCCGGTGTCACGGTGGGCGTGACGCTGACCGCGGAGCTGGTCGAGCTGCCGGTGCTGTCGCAGGGCGGCTGGGTCGCCCTGGACGATCACGACTTCACCTTCGATGTCGCGCAGCGGTCCGACGAACCGCTGCGGCCCGGCGAGCTGCGCGGACCCCTTCGGGCCGGCAATGCCGCGTACGTGATCTACACCTCTGGATCCACCGGTTTGCCCAAGGGTGTCGTGGTCACCCACGCCGGCTTGGCGAATTTCAGTGCCGAGCAGGTGGAGCGTTATCGGCTCGACCGGTCCACGCGGGCGCTCGCGTTCGCGTCTCCGTCGTTCGACGCGTCGATGCTGGAACTGCTGCTCGCGCTCGGTTCCGCGGGGGCGCTGATCATGGTGCCGCCGCTGACCTTCGGCGGCGAGGAACTGGCCCGGTTGATTCGCGCGGAGGGCGTTTCGCACGCCTTCCTCACCCCGTCGGTGCTGGCTTCGCTCGATCCGGACGGGCTGGCGGGCATGCGGGCGGTGGTGGCGGGCGGTGAAGCGGTACCCGCCGATCTGGCTGCCAAGTGGAGCGGCGCATCGGTGCGCGCCTTCCACAACGGCTATGGGCCCACCGAGACCACCATCATGACCAATATCAGCGACCGGCTGCGGCCCGGTGAGCCGGTCACCATCGGCGGTCCCATCCGAGGCATGCGGTCGCTGGTGCTCGACAGCAGGCTGCGCCCGGTGCCGGAAGGCGTTACCGGCGAACTGTATCTGGGCGGCATCCAGCTCGCCCGCGGTTATCACGCCCGTGCCGGGCTCACCGCCGCGCGGTTCGTCGCCGACCCCTACAGCGCGCCCGGCGAGCGCCTCTACCGCACCGGCGACCTGGTGCGCTGGCGGCGGGCCGAGGGCACGCGGGTCGTGGAGTACGTGGGCCGCAACGACTTCCAGGTGAAGGTGCGCGGATTCCGGATCGAGCTCGGGGAGATCGACGCCGCGCTCGCCGCCCAGCCCGAAGTCGACTTCGCGGTCACGATGGGGCGTGACTCCGGCTCCGGTGCCACGATGCTGGTCGCCTACGTGCTCCCGGCGAACGGTGCGACGGTGGATCCGGCCGCGCTGACCGAGCGGATCGGCCGGATGCTGCCGGAATACATGGTTCCGGCGGCGATCATGGTGCTCGACGCGATCCCGCTGACGCCGGTCGGCAAACTGGACCGCAAGGCCTTGCCGGAGCCGGCTGTGGCCACCCGCGCCTACCGCGCGCCGCTGACCGCGGCCGAAGTGGTGATCGCCGAGGTGATCGGCGAGGTGCTCGGAGTCGAGCAGGTCGGCCTGGACGACGATTTCTTCGCCCTCGGTGGCGACAGCATCGTGTCCATTCAGGTGGTGTCCCGCTCACGTGCCCGCGGCGTGACATTCACGCCGCGCGACGTCTTCGAGTGCCGGACGGTCGCCGCGCTGGCCCGCGTCGCTGCCGTCGTAGACGACCCCGGCGCGGAGGCGGGCGAGCTGCCGCTCACCGCGGCGGCGGCGCGGATGCTGGACCGGGGCATCGAAGTACGCGCTATCGCCCTCGACGTCCCGGAGACCTGCTCTGCCGAGATGGTGCGCGGTGCGGTGGCCGCTTTGCTCGACCAGCACCCGATGCTGTGGGTGCGGGTGGAGTACCACGACGGCGTCCCGGTGCTGCGCATCCCGCCGGTCGCCGAGCGCACCGGCGAGGCGTTCCGCCGGTTGGACCCGCAACACGGCGAGACGTCGCTGCCGATCGATGACGTGGTGCTGGCGGCCGCGGCGGCGCTGGATTCGGAGCAGGGCCGCAATATCCACTTCGTGCTCACCGGCGGCGCCGAGGCCCGCTCGACGCTCATCGTGGTGGCCAGCAGCTTGGTGGTCGACGACGTCTCCTGGCGGGTCATCGTCGACCAGCTCACGGCGAGCTGGAATCGGGCTCGGCACGCCGTGCCCGCCGCGCCGCAGTCCAGCCTCGGCGTGCTCATTCGCGCGTTGTCGGCGCAAGCGCACGACCCGGCCACGGTCGCCGAAATGCAGTGGTGGCGGCGCGCGCTCGGCGCGATCCCGGACAACGCGATCCCGGACAACGCGGGCACCGATGGACGGGACCTGCGGGCACGCAGCCGGGTTTCGCTCACGATCACCGCGGAGGGCGCGGAGGCCGTCGCCGCCGCGGCCGAGGCCTATCACACCGGCGTGGATGACATTCTGCTCACCGCGCTGGCCCTGGCACTGCAAACCGGGGCGGGTGAGACGGTGCCCCGCGCGGTCGGTTCGGTCGTGCGGCTGTCCGCCGACGACCGCGCGGCAACGCACGCCGACGCCGCGAGCATGGTGGGTGGCTTCCGCACCGAGTATCCGCTGGCGCTGCGGCTGACCAGGATCGACATCGAGGACGCCTTGGTCGGCGGCCCGGCGGCGGGCACCGCGATCGCACAGATCAAGGAGCTGCGCCGGTCGGTGCCCTCGCATGGTGTCGGCTACGGCTTGCTGCGCTACCTGAACGCGGACACCGCCGCCGAACTGCGCGGGCTCGGCGGCGGGCGATTCGCGCTGCGCTATCGGGATCTACGCCCGGCCCGGGTGCACACCGACCTCCCGTCCGACGACCTGTTGCTCGTGCTGACCGTCGAGGCCACCGACGACGGGCTGCTGGCCCGGTTCGATTTCGCCGCCGAGGTGTTCCGCGGCGAGGACGCGAAAGTCTTTGCCGAGCATTGGATTCGCGCGCTCGGCGGCCTAGCCGAACATGGCCTGCGACCCGACGCGGGCGGGTTCACGCCCTCGGACTTCCCGCTGGTGCGGCTGAAGCAGCCCGACATCGATCGGTTCTCCCGCGCCTACCCCGGCCTGTCGGACGCCTGGCCGGTCACGCCGCTGCAATCGGGCATGCTGTTCCACGCGCTGCTCGCGGAATCCTCGGTGGACGTCTACACCACCCAGTTCGTGCTCGAGCTCAGCGGCGCGGTCGACGCCGACCGGATGCACGCGGCCGCGCAAGCCGTGCTGGATCGGCACGACAACCTGCGTGTCGCCTTCGCCGAGGACAGCGCGGGCAATCCGGTCCAGATCGTGCCGGACTCGCTGGAGGTGCCGTGGCGCCTGATCGATCTGCGGCAGCTGGAACCGGCCCCGGCGGCGGTCGAGCTGGAGCGGATCAAGGCGGCCGATCTGGCCGACCACTTCGACATGCGGACCGCCCCGCTGCTGCGTTTCGCGCTGATCCGTTGCGCGGGCGCCGACCACCTGCTGGTGACCAGCCACCACATCCTGATCGACGGCTGGTCCATGCCGCTGTTGATGAAGGACCTGCTGACGCTGTACGCGCTCGGCGGTAACTCACGGCACCTGCCTACGGTGCCGCCCTACCGCGACTACCTGGCCTGGCTGGCGGCGCAGGACATGGCGGCGGCGCGCGAGGCGTGGCGCACCGCCTTGGCCGGTATCACCGAGCCGACACCGCTGGCGCCCCTCGACCCGGGACGGGAGATCTCCGCGGGTGTCGACGAGGTCGGTTTCGAGCTGTCCCCGGCCGACACCGCCGCGCTGACCCGGCTCGCGTCGGGTCTGCACGTCACGGTGAACACGGTGGTCCAGGCGGCGTGGGGGCTGCTGATCGGCCGCAGTGTCGATCGGGACGACGTGGTCTTCGGCGCGACCGTGTCCGGGCGTCCGCCGCAGCTGGATGGCGTCGAGGCGATGGTCGGGCTGTTCCTCAACGCGATCCCGGTCCGGGTGCGGCTGGACGCGACCCTGACGCTCGGCGGATTGCTGCGTCAGTTGCAGGCCGAGCAGGCCGCGCTGCTGGAGCACCACTACTTGGGGCTGAGCGATATCCAGGACGCGATCGGCGTGGAAGGGCTGTTCGACTCGCTCGTCGTGTTCGAGTCGTTCCCGGTGGACCGGGAGGGCCTGGACCAGGCCAGCGCCATCGACGGCATGAACGTCACCGGAGTCGGCGCGGTCAACGGCACCCACTACCCGCTCACCGTGATGGTGGTGCTGGACAGCCGGCTGCGCGTCTCGCTGAAGTACCTCCGCGACGTCTTCGACGAAACGGCGGCACAGACACTGGCCCAGCGACTCTCGGCGCTGATCGGTCGCTTCGTCACCACACCGCAGGCGCGAGTCGGCCAGATCGATGTGTTGCTCGACGACGAGCGCGTGCAGCTGGACGCGCGCAACGCCACCGACGCGCCGGAGCTGCTCGACGACGCGACGCTGCTGTCGCTGTTCGACGCGCAGGTGGTGCGCACGCCCCACGCGCCCGCGGTGCGCTATCGCGATGTCACCCTCAGCTACGCCGAACTCGATTCGCGCGCAAAGTCATTGGCCATCGAGTTGATGCGCTGGGGTGTCGGGCCGGAGACGCTGGTCGCTGTGGCTATGCGGCGCGGTATCGACCTGGTCGTCGCGATCTACGCGGTACTGCGGGCCGGTGGCGGGTATGTGCCGATCGATCCGGACCATCCGGCCGAGCGCAGCGAGTACGTGCTCGGCAGCGCCGCTCCGATCTGCGTGCTGACCACCTCCGCCGACGACTTCGACACCGCGACCGGCGTGCCGGTCGTCGTCGTCGACACGCTGTATCTGCCGCCACCCCAGGGACCTTGGCCGCACGACTACGTCCATCCGGACGCCATCGCCTACGTCATCCACACTTCGGGCTCCACCGGTCGCCCGAAGGGCGTGATGATCACCCACCGGCAGATGGTCAACCAGTTCCGCTGGGCTCAGTCGGCCTACCCGCACGACGGCGGCGACGTCGTGCTGCACAAGACGCCGATCACCTTCGACATCTCCACCTGGGAGTTGTTCTGGCCCTTGCAGACCGGTGCCGCGATCGTCATCGCGGCGCCGGATGGCCATCGAGATCCCGCCTACCTGTCCTCGATCATCAACGAGAATGCCGTCACCACTGTGCATTTCGTGCCGTCGATGCTGGAGGCGTTCCTCGACCCGGTGGCCAACCCCGCCAGGCAGTACCCGTCGTTGCGGCGGGTGCTCGCCGCGGGGGAGGCGCTGTCCGGGGAGACGGCGGCCACCTTTGCCGCCGCCGTACCCGGCGCGACACTGATCAACTGGTACGGCCCGGCCGAAGCCACCGTCGTCACCGACCACCCGGTACGCGACACCGCCGCGGTGACGATCCCGATCGGCGTCCCGGTGGCCAACACCCGCGTGCACGTGCTCGACCGGCAATTGCGACCGGTACCGCCGGGCGCGGCGGGCGAGCTGTACGTCGAGGGTGTGCAGGTGGCGCGCGGCTATCTCGGTGCTCCTACGCTCACCGCCGAGCGGTTCGTCGCGCATCCAGGTGGCGCCCGGCTGTATCGCACCGGCGACATCGTGCGCTGGCGCGAAGGTGCGCTGGAATACCTGGGTCGCAGCGATTTCCAGGTCAAGCTGCGCGGCCAGCGCGTGGAGCTGGGCGAGATCGAGACCGTGCTGGTCGGGCACCCGCAGGTGCGGCACGCGGCGATGTCGCTGGTGCGCGGCGCGACCGGGGAGCGGCTGGTCGCCTACCTGGTGGCCGGGCCGGGCGAGACCATCGATGAGGCGGCGGTGCTACTGCACGCGCGCGGCGCGCTGCCGTCCTACATGGTGCCCTCGGCGGTGGTCGTGCTCCCGGAACTGCCGCTGAACGCCAGCGGCAAACTCGACCGCAAGGCGCTGCCGGCGCCGCAGCTGGCGGCGCGTCCGTATCGTGCGCCGAGTACACCGCTGGAGCGCACCGTTCTCGATGTGTTCGGCGCGGTGCTCGACCCTGGTGCCGGGCACCGCGTCGGCATGGACGACGACTTCTTCGACCTGGGCGGCAACTCGCTGGTCGCGACGCGCGCGGTCAGCCGGCTGCGCGCGCTCACCGGCGCCGAGGTGCGGGTGCAGTGGTTCTTCACCGACTCCACGCCGGCGGCGCTGGCCGCCCGCATCCAGGCCGCACTGGCCGACGACCACGACTATGACCAGGACTCGAACGCCGCGCTCGCTGTGCTGTTGCCGATCCGGACCATGGTGCCGCATGAGGTGGCAGCGGCCCAGCCGCTGTTCTGTCTGCACCCGATGTACGGGTTGTCCTGGTGCTATGCGGGTTTGGCGCGCTACATACCCGCGAGCACGCCGATTTACGGCCTGCAATCGCCCGCGCTGACCGAAGACGGCTACCTGCCGGAGTCGCTGACCGATATGGCGCAGCGTTACGTGGCCGAGATCCGCGCGGTGCAGCCGCAGGGGCCCTATCGGCTGCTCGGCTGGTCGCTCGGCGGGGTCCTGGCGCACGCTGTCGCGACGCAGTTGCAGGCCGACGGTGCCGCGATCGGGCTGCTGACCATGCTGGACAGCCACCCCGATATCGACGTCACCGACTTCCGGGCGGCGATCCGCGAGGCGCTGGCCGAACTCGGTATCGGCGTGGATGCCCTACTGCCCGGCGACGGCGGCATCCACGACCTGAGCGAGGACGCGCTCGCCGCACTGCACGCGACGATTCCGCCGGACATGGCGGTGCTCACACCGGAACGGGTGCGCCGGATCTACCGCAGCGCGGTGCGCTCGGCCGAACTGATCGCCGAGTACCGGCCGCAGGTCTTCCGGGGTCGTCTGGAGTACTTCAGTGCGACCGGCCACGACACCGCGGCGGCCGGCTGGCAACCCTACGTCGACGGTGCGGTCCAGGATCACCCCGTCAATGCTGTGCACGACCAGATGACTTCTCCGGAAGCACTGGCGCAGATCGGGCCGCGATTGTCCGAATTGCTCGCTCCGCAGGGCTGGGAAAGGACACGGATCATGGACCAGTCGTGACCGAATCGAATCGGTTCGGGCATGATGGGCAACGGTGCGGTAACGATGTCCCCTGTTGTCACGACTGGATAGGCCGTATGGTCGGGCATGGTGTCCAGGGCATCCACCCGGCGCGTGGGGAAAACAAGTGCGAAATCTCGAGACGAAGCGAAGGTGCGAAATTGATACGTCGACAGACCCGGCGCGGTGGCCTGCGTGCCGCGGCCGCGATCGCGGCAACGGCAGTGTTCGCGGGGGTGATGACCGGTCTCGGCGCGTCCAGCGCGACAGCTGACCCGATCATCGATTCCAAGACCCTGCTGGGCAACCCGGTCGCTCCGGACGGCTCGCGTATCACCAAGGCCGAGTACAAGGACGCGCGCAGCATCCGGCTGTACGTGTACTCCGCGGCAATGGACGAGAAGATCGTCATCGACGTCCAGCGTCCCGCTGACGCGTCCGTGCCGCGTCCCACGCTGTACCTGCTCAACGGTGCCGGCGGCGGCGAGGACGACGCCTCGTGGCAAGCGAAGACGGACGCGCTGCAGTTCTTGTCGGACAAGAACGTCAACGTGATCCAGCCGATCGGCGGCAAATGGAGCTACTACACCGACTGGATCAAAGACGATCCGGTGCTGGGCCGCAACAAGTGGAAGACCTTCTTCACCGAGGAATTGCCGCCACTGGTCGACGGCGCGCTCGGTACCAATGGCGTGAACGCCATCGCCGGCCTGTCCACCTCGGGCACCACGGTGCTCGCGCTGCCGATCGCCAAGCCGGGCCTGTACAAGGCCGCCGCGGCCTACAGCGGCTGCGCGCAGACCAGTGATCCGGTCGGCGCGGAGTTCGTGAAGCTGACCGTGGAGACCTGGGGCGGCGGCAACACCGAGAACATGTGGGGTCCCGAGGGCTCGCCGGAGTGGGTGGCCAACGACCCGTATGTGAACGCCGAGGGACTGCGCGGGCTGCAGCTCTACATCTCCACCGGCAACGGGCTGCCCGGCCAGTACGACACGCTCAACGGTCAGTACGCCCTCCCCGGAGCGTACGGCCTGGCCAACCAGATCATCATCGGCGGTGTGATCGAGGCGGGCACCAACTACTGCACGCATAACCTGCAGACCAAGCTGGATCAGCTCGGTATCCCGGCGACCTACAACTTCCGTAACTCGGGCACTCACTCGTGGGGTTACTGGCGCGACGAGTTCCAGCTCTCGTGGCCGGTGCTCGCGAAGGGGCTCGGTATCTGAGGGGTCTCGGCATCTGACCTGTTCCGGACCGCCGGTGCATCGCGCCGACCGCCTGGTTGCCACCTCGAGCAGCCAGGCGGTCGGCTTTCGCTGTTTCCGGGTGAAATCAGACCCAGTTCTCGATCCAGTACTTCCAGATTCGCGGCGCGTAGGCGTCCAGCGGCGGAACCTTGATGCCGCTGCCCGCCAGCGCCGCGCTGGCGTGGCGGCAGTCGAACCAGCAGGTGAATTCGCTGTGCTCCAGGACATCCAGCGCGACGCCGACGCGGGGCAGCAGCCAGTTGGCGCCGGGAACGCGCAGCAGCATGCCGAGCGTGCGTTTGGGCATCACCTCGACCAGATGCGGCGCGCCCGCCTCGTCGGCGAACAGGTTCAGTGCCTCCACCGCGCGCAGCCGGCGCGGGTCGACCAGGTGATAGGTGATCTTGTCCGAATCGGGCTGGTGGGCGATGTGGTCCAGGGCACGGGCGACGAAATCGACCGGGACCATGTTGGTCTCGCCCAGCTCGGGCACCAGCACCGGCAGCAGCCGGGGCAGTTGCGCGGCCATCCGCAGCAGGCGGAAGAAGTGGTACGGCCCGTCGATGTGGTCGATCTCGCCGGTCCTGGAATGGCCGATCACGATCGACGGACGATAGATGCGCCAGCGCAGGGTGGATTCCCGCACGATTCGCTCGGCCTCGAATTCGGCCCGCTGCATCGGCGTGGCCAGCGATTGCCCGTAGTCGAACATGTCCTCGGTGAACGAGCCCGCGCAAGACCCGGCTACCTCGACCGTCGAGACATGGTGCAGCCGAAGGGCATTCAGCTCCTCGGCCGCGTCGACCAGATGTCTGGTGCCACCGCCGCGCTCGGTCGGGTCGTAGCCGGCGGCCAAATGGAAGACGTGCTCGATGCTGCCGCGATGGCGCGCCAGCCAGGTCGGATCGATGCCCAGCTTGGGGGCGCCGAGATCGCCGTGCACCAAGCGGACGCGGTCGCCGCCCGCCCATTCCTGCGCGCAGCAGGCGAACCGGTCGGCCGCGGCATGACCCGGCCGGACCAGTACGTGGATGTCACCCTCGTGTTTCAGCAGCTCGGGGATGAGGAACCGACCGATGAACCCAGTTGCCCCGGTAACCAGGTAAGTCATAGCCGATGAACATAGTCGCCTGTCGGCTGGTTGGGTTGCGGCGGGCCGATCAGTCGGCGAAGACGGGCTTGCGTTTGCTGAGCATCGCTGTGGCGCCCTCGGTGAAATCCGGGGACCGCAGCAATTCGGCTTGTCCGGCCTTTTCGGTATCCAGCGCCGCGTCCAGCGAGGTCAGCGTGGCCTGCTTCAGCGCTTGCTTGGTGAGTTCCAGCGCCCGCCGCGGGCCCGCGGCGATCTTCTCGACAGCGGCTTGGACGGCGTCGTCCAGTTCGTGGTCGGCGACGACCGCCGTGAACAGACCGGCGGCTTCAGCGGCCGCGGCGGGCAGCCGTTCGCCGAGCAGCGCCATCCGCGCGGCAAGCGGCCGGCCCGCCGCGGCGGCGATCATTGTGGCCGCACCGCCATCGGGCATCAAGCCGACGTTGATGAAGGCCAGCAGCAGGTAGGAATCCGCGCTGGCGTAGACCAGGTCGGCCGCCAGTGCGATACCGACGCCGAAGCCCGCCGCGGCGCCCCGGATGCAGGAGATCACCGGGACCGGGGCGTCGACGATCGCGCGCACCAGCCGGTTCGCCGCGTCCATCAGCATCTCCGAGGTGATGCCGCTTCGCTGCTCGTCCGTGCGCGCGGACAGGTCGGCGCCGGTGCAGAAATCGCCGCCCGCGCCGGTCAGCACGATCACGCGCACGGTGCGGTCCTCGCGCACGGCGCGGAGGGTGTCACCGAGCGCGAGCATTGTGTCGTAGTCGAGGGCGTTCTTACGCTTCGGCTTGGTGATCGTGATTCGGAGCACCTTGCCGTCCTTGACCGCCGTGAATCCGGTGGCGTCGGGCGGGGCGGCGGATTCCGCGGAATAGGCGTTCTTCATATTTGCTCCTACGCCGGAGATAGCCATATGCAGGCGATGAACAGTGGTTAACTTGGCGAATTGTGGTTAACTTATGTTCCATTGTCGGGCGTTGTCAACCAGCGCCGCCGCCAGAACGGAGAGGTGCATGGCCGGGGATCGCAGCGAGATCGGTCTCGCCCCCGCGCGGCCCGGCCCGGATAACCGGGCGGGCGCACCGCCGGTGCGTCACCGTCCCAAGGATCGCAAGGCCCAGATCATCCGGGCGGCCGCGCGCGCCTTCAGCGAACGCGGGTACTACCCGGTGGGAGTCGACGAGATCGCCGCGGAGGTCGGGATCTCCGGTCCCGCGCTGTATCGGCATTTCACGAGCAAATACGCGCTGCTGGTCGCCGCCGCCGAGGAGGGCGCCCGCAATCTGCTGACCGTCGCCCGCGCCGCCGACGAGAGCGGGCTCGACCCGGCGCAACGCCTGGACGCCCTGATCCGCGCGATCAGCGAGCACACCATCGAGATCCGCCGCGAAGCGGGGCTCTACCGCTGGGAACGGCGCTATCTCGAACGCGCGGACCGCGTCCGGATCAAGAAGATCTATCACGACCTGCACAACACGCTCGCCGCGCCGATCGCGCTGCTGCGGCCGGACGCGCCTGCCGCGGACGTGGCGATGCTCTCGGTGAGCGTGCTCAGCACGATCGCGAGTATCGCGGCGCACCGCACCACGCTGTCGAGTGCCAGACTGCTACCGCTGCTGCACGAGATGGCCTGGGCCGTGCTGCGCGCCGAGCTACCCGCCGCCCCGGCCGAACCGGACTCCGACCGGCCCGTGCGCGGTATCCCGGTGAGCTCGAAACGGGAGCAGTTGCTCACCGAGGCGATCCGGATCTTCGGCAGGCAGGGCTACCACGAGGCGAGCATCGAGGAGATCGGCGCCGCCGTCGGTATCAACGCCTCCAGCGTGTACCGGCACTTCGCGAGCAAGTCCGATCTACTCGCCGCGGCCTTCTACCGCGCCGGCGACCGGGTGGCCATCGCGATCACCGAGGCGCTGGCCGAGGCGACCAGCCGGGAGGACGCGGCTCGGCGCGTGGCCGACCGCTACGCCAAGCTGAACTTCGCCATGCCGGAGATCATGGCGGTCTACTACGCCGAATTCACCAACCTGCCGCAGGCCGAACAGCACAAGCTGCGCGCCGTTCAGCGACAGAACGTGCAGGAGTGGGCGAACTTGCTCGACCGGGACCAGGTGGAGGCGCGTTTCCGCGTGCACGCCGGCATCGGCCAGGCGATCGATGTGGGCAGGCAGATCCGATTCGATTCGCGCCCAGCGCAACTCGCGCGCGTCACGGCGCTGATGGACGCGGTGCTGCTCGGCTAGCTCAGCCGGATCAGGTGCGCGCGTGCCGGATCCGGAAGATCGCTCTGGCCAGCCGCAGGTGCCGGGGGTGGCGGTCGAAGGTGGACAGGTTCACCGGCGCCTGGTAGCGCTTGCGCGCGATGGCCAGGGTCCTGCTGAACTCGAGCAGGCCTTGGTCGCCGTGGCTGTGCCCCTGCCCGTACTCGCCCACGCCGCCGAAGGGCAGCGCCGGGATTCCGGCATAGGTGGTGGAGGAGTTGATCGTCACCACCCCGACCCGCAGCTGCTCGGCGAACGCCTCGATCTCGTGCACGTCCCTGGTGAAAACCGACACCGCGACATCGGTGCCGACCGCATTGATCCGCTCGGCGGCCTCGGCCATGCTCGCCACCTTGTTCACCACGAGCACCGGGCCGATACCCTCGCCGGTGATGGCGCTGCTCTGCTCCGGCACCTCGGCCAGCACGATCGGCTGGATGTAGGGCTCGCGGATCGAGTCCAGTCCGCCGAGCACGGCGCGTCCACCGCGAGCCACCGCGTCGCGCACCTGCCTGCGCACCACGTCGACCTGGGATTCCAGGATCATCGGGCCGTAGGAGGCTCTCCGGTCCGCGCCCGGGCGCAGCTTTCGGGCCTGCTCCACGACCAGTTCCAGGAAGCGGTCGTAGACCGACTCGGCGACGTAGGCTCGCTGGATGCCGGTGGCGTTCTGACCGGCGTTGGCCATCGCGCCGAACACCGCGGCCTCGGCGGCGTCGTCGAGCTTCGCGTCCACGTGCACGACCATGCTGCCCTTACCGGTGCGCTGGACGACGACCGGCGTCACGGTCTGCGCGCACGCGGCGATCACCTCGCGGGCCTGCGCCTGCGGTCCGGCGTAAGCGATCTTGTCGACCTTGGCGCGGCACAGCGCCGTGCCGGTCGCGCTGTCGCCGGTCACCACCTGCAGCACCGGTTGCTTCGGCGCGAGCCGAGACCAGCTGTCGGCCAGCCACACCCCGACGCCGGTGGTGAGCTCATGTGGCTTGAACACCACGGCATTGCCCGCCGCCATCGCATAGGCGATCGAGCCCATCGGGGTGAAGACCGGGTTGTTCCACGGCCCGAGCACCCCGACCACGCCGAGCGGCAGGTAGCCGACCGAGGCGCGTTGATTGCGGCTGAGCCAGCTGGAATCGATGCGTCGGCGGTCCAGCGCCCGGGCGGCGTTGCGTGCGGCCCAATCCAGGTTCTCCACCGCGAGCATCACCTCGATCGCGGCGTCCACGGCCGGCTTTCCGGTCTCTTCGCAGAGCAAGGAGACCAATTCACCCGAACGCCGGGCGATATCGCGTTTCCAATCCAGCAACCAGCGTCGGCGCGTGCTGAATCCCAGTTCGGCCCACCACTTTTCGGCGGCGCGGGCCGCACGCACGGTGCGGCTCAGTTCGCCGGTGCTCATCACGGCGTAGTTGCCCACGACCTCGCCGGTACGCGGATCGTAAGACGTCAGCACGTTCGTTCGGCCCGTTCCTCCCGGACGCGCCGCCACCCATGGCTGCGCGGACTCGGCCATGATCACCTCTCACAGTGTTGAAACCAGCGTGCGCACCGCTGCGCGGGGCGCAGCCGCGGACGAGTGAGTGTGCCTCTCCCCACCAAGCAGACTATGGGCTGACGCGGCGGGCCGACAAGGCTCGGCCGCCGCCACTACGCTGCCCCGGATCGTCCTAACCAGCGTCGATTCCTCGCGCGACGAACCGCTACCGAGAAATGTGAGCAAACACACAAATGCCGTGCGGCTGACTCGCTTTCGACCAGCTGTGTCCTGTCCGCGGCGTCCTGTCTACGGCGTTCCGTCTGCGACTGGCTCGCCTGGGTTCGGTTCATGGGCGCCAGCCGGATGACATACGGCTGAACCTTCCGGCAGCTGCTTCGCCTTGGCTCTGCCCGGCGCGGCCCGAACTTCCATCGGCCGGGCATGTGACGCGGCTGCTGCGCCTTCGGCCCGGCTCGGCATCCCTGCGGTCGGACGACGTTCGGCCGCGTCCTCGATGTACTGCGCGAGAGGAAAGCTGTGACGGGCGGGCCGGTAACATCACGCCGAGTGCGACGGATCATCAATCCGAGCGCAAGCATGCGTTCGGGCGACGTCGCCGCAGCGGCCGATAGTGGAGAGTTGATGCCGAGTTCCAACCAAGCAGATCCGCATGCGGGCGAGCCAGCGGTCCGGGTAGCGGATGTCCGCAAGTCATTCGGCGACGTGCATGCACTGCGGGGCGTCAGCTTCGTCGCCGAACGCGCCTCCGTCCTCGGCATCCTCGGCCCCAACGGTGCGGGCAAGACAACCATGGTGAAGGTCCTCTCCACCCTGTTACGCCCCGACTCCGGCACCGCCGTGGTAGCCGGGCACGACGTGCTGAAGGACCCGGCCGGCGTGCGCCGGTCGATCATGATGACCGGGCAGTACGCGGCGCTGGACGAGAACCTCTCCGGCCGGGAGAACCTGGAGTTGTTCGGCAGGCTGATGGGCTTGGGCAAGTCCGTGGCGCGCAAGCGGGCCGACACGTTGCTCGAGGAATTCGATCTGGTGAGCGCGGGCCGTCGTACGGTACGCAACTACTCGGGTGGCATGCGCCGCCGCGTCGACATCGCCTGCGGCCTGGTCGTGCGTCCCGAGGTGGTGTTCCTCGACGAGCCGACCACCGGCCTGGACCCACGCAGCCGCCAGGGTGTCTGGGATCTGGTGACCGCGCTGAAGACACAGGGCATCACCGTGCTGCTGACCACCCAGTACCTCGAGGAAGCCGACGTGCTCAGCGACAACATCATCGTGATCGACAAGGGCACCGTGATCGCCGAGGGCACCGCCGAGGCACTCAAGGAGAAGACCGGCGGCAGCTACTGCGAAGTAGTCCCGCTGGACCCGACCAAGCTGCGCACCGCCGCGTACGCGCTCGGCGACCTGGTCCCGGCCGCGGTGCTGGCCGAGCTGAACGGCGGCGACCGACTGTCCCTCCCGGCGCCCGACGGTGCGGCGACGCTGACCGAGGCGCTGCGCAGGCTCGACAGCGCGGGTGTCGAACTGGCCGACATCGCGCTGCGCCGCCCCTCGCTCGACGACGTGTTCCTGTCCATCACCGGCCGCTCGGGTGGTCACGCGTGACCGCTGCGACCGTCCCGGACAGCGCACCGGCCGCGGCGGCGCTGTTCGCCGAGCTGCCCGCGGCGCGGCTGTCGTCCTTCGCGCAGTGGCGCGCGCTGACCGGCCGCATCGTGCGCACGATGGCGAGCAAAGGCGAGTTGATCGTCGCGGTGATCACGCCGCTGGTGTTCACCGTCGGCTTCTACCTGCCGCTGCGCTACGTGATGAAGTTCCAGGGCATCGACTACGCGCAGTTCGTCATGCCGATCATCGTGCTGCAGACCATGTCCTTCACGATGATGTCGAACGCGCAGGTCGCCGCGTTCGAGGCGATGACCGGGTTGAGCACCCGATTGCAGACCATGCCGATCGGCACCCTGGTGCCGTTGTCCGCGCGCATCTGCGCCGGGATGGTCCGATCGGTCACCTCGCTCACCGCGGCGCTGATCTACGGACACATCATCGGATTCCGCTTCACCGCCGGTTTCGGCCAAGCCGCGCTGTTCTGCGCCTTCGCTCTGGCCGTCGGCACGGTGCTGGCGATCGGCGCCGACGCGCTCGGCAGCCTGACCAAGAGCCCGGAGTCGCTGAGTCAGGCGCTGACCCTGCCGACACTGATCTTCGGCATGCTCTCCTGTGGGTTCGTACCCGAACGCAGTTTCCCGGAGTGGATTCGTCCCTTCGTGCGCAACCAGCCGATCTCCCAGTTCTCTTATGCCCTCCGTGACATGGCGGCCGACGGCGTGACCTGGCAGGTGTTGTGGGTGCCGCTGGTATGGGTGATCGGGCTCGCCGCGGCGTTCGTTCCGTTGGCGATCTGGGCGAGTGTGAGGCGGTCATGAGTTCTGTGGAGGCGACCATGGTGGCCGCCGGCGACGTCGCCGAGCGGACCGGACCGTCGGCGTTGCCTGTGGTGCCGGCGCACTCGGAGAGTTCGGTGCGCAACTGGGCCACGCACAGCCTGGTCCAGTGCAAGCGACTGCTGCTGGTATGGGCGCGCGATCCGGCGACGACGATCCAGACGCTGGTCTATCCGGCGCTCACCCTGATGATGTTCCGGATCGTGCTCGGCGACGCGATCACCGCGGCCACCGGCAGGCCGAGCGTTTACGGGACCGTCCCGCTGATCACGCTGCTCGCGGCAATGTCGGGTGCGGTGGTCAGTGCGCTCGGCTTCAAGGCCGAGAAGCTCACCGGGCTGCTCGGCCGGTTCTGGACCATGCCGATCCATCGCGCGGCCGGGCTGACCGGCCGGCTGCTGGCCGAGGCGATCCGGGTCCTGGTCACGACATTGCTCGTGATCGCGGTCGGCTTCACCATCGGCTTCCGCTTCGATCAGGGACCGCTGGCGGCGCTGGCGCTGATCGGCATTCCGGTGCTGTTCGGGGTCGCGTTCGCGCTGTTCGTCACGACACTGGCCACGGTGTCGGAGGGCGTGATGCTGGTACACGCGGTCGGCATCATCAGCACCCTGCTGATGTTCTTCAACTCCGGGTTCGTGCCGACGTTCGTCTACCCGACCTGGCTGCAAGACGTGGTCGGCAACCAGCCGATGAGCTGCGCGATCGACGCCATGAAGGGGCTGTCCTACGGGGGCCCGGTGGCAGAACCGCTGCTGAAAACACTCGCGTGGGTGATCGGCGTGACGGTGCTGTTCGCCTATCCCGCGATCCGCGGCTATCGGCGCGCGGCCGAGACCGGCGCCTGAGCGAAGTCGTAGTCCAGCCAGCGATTCCGATTGGTCCAGCCGACCAGGTCGTAGCGCCAGTGGAACGGCCAGGTGTGTGCGACCATGTCGAACAGCACGGTGCCGAGGGCGGCGTAGTCGTCGTGCCTGGACAGCAACGCGCGCTGGCCCCGCGGGGAGGCGCTGAAGAAGGCGTCGAACATGGTGGTGCACTGTTCGGTGGTGAGTCTGCCGAGACCGTGCAGGGCCCGCATCCGCATCCAATACACCAGTCGCGCGCGCAGCGGCCACAGTTCGGCGATCGGGTCGCGGCCTTGTCGCAGCGCGGTGATCGCGGTGTCGACCAATGTCAGTGAGTTGGCCACGCTGTAACCGGTGCACGGGTGCATCATGCCGCCCCGGGAACCGAACGGAATCGCCCTCGCCTCGCCTTTTCGGGGCGGCCGCTGGTCGAGTGGATAGTGTGCCGCCTCGCTCGATTCGGTGCCGGTGAGCCGGATGCCGTGCGCGGCGAGGCGGTTGAGTATGCGCTTACGCAGGACGTGCTGCGGCATACCGCCGCGCAGGCCGAGGCTGGTCTCCTCGAAGACCACGGTGCCGTCGCCGAGCGGCACCGCGTAGAGGAATGACGGCGGCTCATCGGGCCCCGCGCCGTTCTCCGGCCGCCAGTCCAGCAGCAAGCCCTCGCCATCGACGACCATCGGCGCGGCCGTCTCGGCGTCGACGAAGATACCGTGCGCGCTGGCCGCCCTGCGGCGCCCCAGGCTGGGCAGCCCGCGGGTGTCGAACACCGCTGCCGCCGCTTGCATCGCACCGTCGGCGAACTCGACCCGGTGCGCGACCACCCGGGTGGCGCGGCCCGTGACGACGGTGGCGTCATCGAGCGGAAGTGCCTTGCGCAGACCAGGTTTGGACAGCACACAGTAGGGCCGGTCGATGCGACGCTCGGTTTTCGTCCAGACCGTGGGCGCCGGAATCGTGGTCGCGATGGCGCTGGGCGGCAGCCAGTCCGGCAACTCGTCCACCCAGCAGGAATAGGTCGGCGGCCATGGGCGGTCGGGACGTGGATCGATCGCGGTCACCGACAGTCCGGCCCGCAGCGCGCGGTGTGCGAGTGCCCACCCGGTAGGGCCGAGTCCGACCACGCACACATCCACTTCCCGGAGCGCGCTGACACTCATAGAGGCATTCAATCCGCTCCGCGCGGACCAGGCTGGATGATCTCGGAATTCCCGGAGTACGGGTGCTGGTGGTGATGCGGTCGGCTATTTGGGCGTGACCCAGGTGGTGATGTCGGCGTGCACGACTTCCAGGCCGTGCTTGTCGTAGATCGACACCGGCACCACCAGCTCGTGGCCTTCGGCGAAGGTCGCGAAGTCGGGTATCTGCGCCAGCTGCGCGACGGCGCGCAGACCGGTCTCGGCTTTGGCCAGGTACTGCACGTTCATCGCTTTCGGAATCCATCGGTGCGTCGCCGGAACGGTTGCCTCGCTCAGCATGCCCATCGCCACCTCGGCCAGATTGCACGCCGCGATGGCATGAAACGTGCCCAGATGATTGTGGATGCCGAACCATTTCGGCGAGGTCACCTCACACCGCCCCGGTTCGAGCCGGATCACGTTCGGCAGCACCGTGGCGAAGTACGGCACTCGAGCCACCATCGCCAGCGAGAACAGGGTGTGGCCCAGCCGGTTGTCCGGCAGCTTCTGCCAGGCGCGATAGGTCGGAGTCGCGTTCGCCATGAGAGCTATCTTACTCGCAAGTAAGTACGGGGCACCCCACCTGATTTGAAGTGTTCGGACGCGTCGGGCATACTGTTCGGGTTGCCTTGCACCGGGCCGTGTCCGTTTCGCTGCGAAACGGGTGGTCGGGCAGGGTGAGCAGTACCCATCGTGTACCTCGCCGGGTTTCTGGCGTGGGTACGTCCGGGACAGTGTTCCAGGCTCGAGATACTTTGCGATCCGACGCCGAGGAATGAGCGGACGGGCGACACGCCCGACCGCGTGGACCGGAGAACCATGACAGATGAACAGCGGCGAGGATCGGGCGTGCCCGGTCGTGGTCTCGACTGTGTCGGATCTGGCCCAAGGCCTGACCCACTCGAGCTGAGACGTCTTCGTGTGTTCGGGCTGTGCAAATGAGGGTGGTCCAGAAGGCTGGTACAGCCGGCTTGCCGGACCACGAAGGAAAGCGGAGAAAAGGACACTTAGCGTGGCGGGACAAAAGATCCGCATCAGGCTCAAGGCCTACGACCACGAGGCGATCGACGCATCGGCCCGCAAGATCGTGGAGACGGTGACCCGCACCGGGGCACGCGTGGTAGGCCCGGTGCCGTTGCCGACCGAGAAGAACGTGTACTGCGTCATCCGTTCGCCGCACAAGTACAAGGACTCGCGCGAGCACTTCGAGATGCGTACGCACAAGCGCCTTATCGACATCCTCGACCCGACGCCGAAGACGGTGGACGCGCTCATGCGCATCGACCTGCCGGCCAGCGTCGACGTCAACATTCAGTGACGGGGACTCGGGAAATGACTGACAACAAGAACAGGCCGGCCGCCGGCATCCTGGGCACCAAGCTCGGCATGACCCAGGTCTTCGACGACAAGAACCGCGTGGTTCCCGTGACCGTCATCAAGGCGGGCCCGAACGTCGTCACCCAGATCCGCACCGTGGAGCGCGACGGCTACAGCGCCGTCCAGGTCGCTTTCGGCGCCATCGACCCGCGCAAGGTGAACAAGCCGGTCTCCGGCCAGTTCGCCAAGGCCGGCGTCACCCCGCGCCGTCACGTCGTCGAGATCCGGATCGCGGACGCCTCCACCTTCGAGGTCGGCCAGGAGATCAGCGCCGACGTGTTCGAAGAGGGCAGCTACGTCGACGTCACCGGTACCAGCAAGGGCAAGGGCTTCGCCGGCACCATGAAGCGCCACGGCTTCAGTGGTCAGGGCGCCTCGCACGGTGCGCAGGCCGTGCACCGCCGTCCGGGTTCGATCGGTGGCTGCGCCACCCCCGGCCGCGTGTTCAAGGGCATGCGCATGTCGGGCCGGATGGGTAACGACCGGGTCACCACGCAGAACCTGTCGGTGCACAAGGTGGACACCGAGAACGGCCTGCTGCTGATCAAGGGAGCGATCCCGGGTCGCAAGGGCGGCGTCGTGATCGTCAAGAGCGCCGTGAAGGGTGGTGCGCACGCATGACCAGCTCTGCTGTGAACACTGAGAAGAAGTCCGCGAATCTCACGCTGCAGGTCAAGGAGATCGGCGGCAAGACCAACGGCACCGTCGAGCTCCCCGCGGAGATCTTCGACGTCACCGCCAACATCGCGCTGATGCACCAGGTCGTCGTGGCCCAGCAGGCCGCGGCCCGGCAGGGCACCCACGCGACCAAGACTCGTGGCCAGGTGCGCGGTGGCGGCAAGAAGCCGTACCGGCAGAAGGGCACCGGTCGCGCCCGCCAGGGTTCGACCCGCGCGCCGCAGTTCACCGGCGGTGGCATCGTCCACGGTCCGCAGCCGCGCGACTACAGCCAGCGCCTGCCCAAGAAGATGAAGGCCGCCGCCCTGCGTGGCGCCCTGTCGGACCGGGCCCGCAACGAGCGCATCCACGTGATCACCGAACTGGTGGCCGGTCAGACCCCGTCCACCAAGACCGCCAAGACCTTCCTGGGCGAGCTGTCGGACCGCAAGAAGTTCCTGGTCGTCGTCGGCCGCGAGGACATCACCGCGTGGAAGAGCGTGGCGAACCTGCAGAACGTGCACCCGATCGCCCCGGATCAGCTCAACACCTACGACGTGCTCAACAGCGACGAGGTGGTGTTCAGCGTCGAGGCGCTCAACGCGTTCGTGCACGGCCCCGCGGAATCTCCGCAGGACACTGCGGCGATTGCACAGGAGGAGAGCAAGTGACCACCATCGCCGACCCCCGCGACATTCTGCTGGCGCCGGTCATCTCCGAGAAGTCCTACGGACTGATCGAGGACGGCACCTACACCTTCCTGGTGCACCCGGACTCCAACAAGACGCAGATCAAGATCGCCGTGGAGAAGGTCTTCGGTGTGAAGGTGACCAGCGTCAACACCGCCAACCGTCAGGGCAAGCGCAAGCGGACCCGCTTCGGTTACGGCAAGCGCAAGAACACCAAGCGCGCGCTCGTGACCATCTCGGCCGACAGCAAGCCCATCGAGATCTTCGGAGGCCCGGTCGCGTAGGCGTCCGGGAGTCCAGAAAGCAGAGAAGAACTCATGGCAATCCGTAAGTACAAGCCGACGACGCCGGGCCGTCGTGGCGCCAGCGTCTCGGACTTCGCCGAGATCACCCGGTCGACCCCGGAGAAGTCGCTGCTGCGTCCGCTGAGCAAGTCCGGCGGCCGCAACGCCCACGGCCGGATCACCACCCGGCACCGTGGTGGCGGTCACAAGCGGGCCTACCGTCTGATCGACTTCCGTCGGCTGGACAAGGACGGCATCCCGGCCAAGGTCGCGCACATCGAGTACGACCCGAACCGGACCGCGAACATCGCGCTGCTGCACTTCGTGGACGGCGAGAAGCGCTACATCATCGCCCCCAAGGGCGTGACGCAGGGCACCCGCATCGAGTCCGGCCCGACGGCCGACATCAAGCCGGGCAACAACCTGCCGCTGCGCAACATCCCGACCGGTACCACCATCCACGCGGTGGAGCTGCGTCCGGGCGGCGGCGCCAAGCTGGCCCGTTCCGCCGGTATGAGCATCCAGCTGCTGGGTAAGGAAGGCCCCTACGCCACGCTGCGTATGCCCTCCGGTGAGATCCGCCGCGTCGACGTGCGCTGCCGCGCCACCGTCGGCGAGGTCGGCAACGCCGAGCAGTCGAACATCAACTGGGGCAAGGCCGGCCGCATGCGCTGGAAGGGTCGTCGTCCCACGGTCCGTGGTGTCGTCATGAACCCGGTCGACCACCCGCATGGTGGTGGTGAAGGCAAGACCTCCGGTGGTCGCCACCCGGTCTCGCCGTGGGGTCAGCCGGAAGGCCGTACCCGTAAGCCCAACCGTCCGAGCGACAAGCTCATCGTCCGCCGGCGCAAGACCGGCAAGAAGCGCTGAAGGAGGAGGTAAGAAATGCCACGCAGCCTCAAGAAGGGCCCGTTTGTCGACGACCACCTCCTCAAGAAGGTGGACGTGCAGAACGAGAAGGGCACGAAGCAGGTCATCAAGACCTGGTCGCGTCGTTCGACCATCATCCCCGATTTCATCGGGCACACCTTCGCGGTGCACGACGGCCGCAAGCACGTGCCGGTGTTCATCTCGGACAACATGGTCGGGCACAAGCTCGGTGAGTTCGCGCCGACCAGGACGTTCAAGAGCCACGTCAAGGAAGACCGGAAGAGCAAGCGGCGATGAGCGAAGCGAAGAGCGATCAGACACTGCTGACGGCGCCGTCCAACCCGACCGCGCGCGCGACGGCGAAGCACGTTCGCGTCACCCCGATGAAGGCACGCCGTGTCGTGGACCTGGTCCGCGGCAAGCGCGTCGAGGACGCCCTCGCCCTGCTGAAGTTCGCGCCCCAGGCCGCGAGCGAGCCGGTCGCCAAGGTCGTCGCCAGTGCCGCGGCCAACGCCGAGAACAATCTCGGTCTGAACCCGGCCACGCTGGTCATCTCGACGGCCTACGTCGACGAGGGCGCCACCATGAAGCGGTTCCAGCCGCGTGCCCAGGGCCGTGCGTTCCGCATCCGCAAGCGCACCAGCCACATCACCATCGAGGTCGAGAGCATCCCCGCCGCCGGTGGATCCACTCGTAACCGCCGGAAGGGAGGGGCAAAGTAAATGGGACAGAAGATCAACCCCCATGGCTTCCGCCTCGGTATCACCACCGACTGGAAGTCCCGTTGGTACGCGGATAAGCAGTACGCGGACTACGTGAAGGAAGACGTCGCGATCCGCAAGCTGCTGGCTACCGGCATGGAGCGGGCGGGTATCTCGAAGGTCGAGATCGAGCGCACCCGTGACCGCGTCCGGGTGGACATCCACACCGCGCGTCCGGGCATCGTGATCGGCCGCCGCGGCGCCGAGGCCGACCGCATCCGCGCCGAGCTGGAGAAGCTCACCGGCAAGCAGGTGCAGCTGAACATCCTCGAGGTCAAGAACCCCGAGTCGGATGCGCAGCTGGTCGCCCAGGCGGTCGCGGAGCAGCTGTCCAACCGGGTGGCGTTCCGTCGCGCGATGCGCAAGGCCATTCAGTCGGCCATGCGTTCGCCGAACGTCAAGGGCATCCGCGTGCAGTGCTCGGGCCGTCTCGGTGGCGCGGAAATGTCGCGCTCGGAGTTCTACCGCGAGGGTCGGGTGCCGCTGCACACGCTGCGTGCCGACATCGACTACGGCCTCTACGAGGCCAAGACCACCTTCGGTCGTATCGGTGTGAAGGTCTGGATCTACAAGGGCGACATCGTCGGTGGCAAGCGTGAGCTGGCCGCCGCTGCCGCCGCGCCCGAGCGTCCGCGCCGGGAGCGGCCGAGCCGTCCGCGTCGGTCCGGTTCCGCCGGCACCACGGCGACCAGCACCGAGGCCGGGCGCGCCGCCACCGCTGTGGCCGACGCTCCGGCAGAGACACAGGAGGGCTGACGCATGCTGATGCCTCGTAAGGTGAAGCACCGCAAGCAGCATCACCCCGGCCGTTCGGGCATGGCCAAGGGCGGCACCGCGGTGTCGTTCGGCGAGTACGGCATCCAGGCGCTGGAGCCGGCTTACGTCACCAACCGGCAGATCGAGTCGGCGCGTATCGCGATGACTCGCCACATCCGTCGTGGCGGCAAGATCTGGATCAATATCTACCCGGATCGTCCGCTGACCAAGAAGCCCGCCGAGACCCGCATGGGTTCGGGTAAGGGCTCGCCGGAATGGTGGATCGCGAATGTGAAGCCGGGTCGGGTCATGTTCGAGATGAGCTACCCGAATGAGGAGACCGCTCGTGAGGCGCTGCGCCGCGCGATGCACAAGCTCCCGATGAAGTGCCGGATCGTGACCAGGGAGGAGCAGTTCTGATGGCTACCGGAACACCGGCCGCAGAGCTCCGCGAGCTCACCGAAGACGAGTTGGTGGGCAAGCTGCGCGAGTCCAAGGAAGAGCTGTTCAACCTGCGCTTCCAGATGGCGACGGGCCAGCTGGACAACAACCGTCGTCTGCGCGTCGTTCGTCATGAGATCGCGCGCATCTATACGGTCATGCGTGAGCGCGAGCTCGGTCTGGCCACCGGACCCGCTGGCAAGGGAGATGCCGCATGAGCGACAAGGCGAAAGAGGTGCGTGGCGGCCGCAAGGTGCGTGTCGGCTACGTCGTCTCGGACAAGATGAACAAGACGATCGTCGTCGAGCTGGAAGACCGTCACCGGCACCCGCTCTACGGCAAGATCATCCGCACCACCTCGAAGGTGAAGGCGCACGACGAGAACGAGGTCGCCGGCATCGGAGACCGCGTCCAGCTGATGGAAACCCGTCCGCTGTCGGCCACGAAGCGCTGGCGGTTGGTCGAGGTCCTGGAGAAGGCGAAGTAAGCCTGCTCCACGGCTGAGGACTCGAATAACGAAGGCCCGCTTCCTGTTTGGGAGGCGGGCCTTCGTCGTGTGCGCACAACGTCGCCCGGTAGGCCAGCACCGGCGGCTATTGGCCACGCCAGTACATAGAGGTACTGTTGTACGTATACACCTTCATCATCAGTCCCCCGGTTATTCTCTGTGGCTCTGTGTTTCGTCATTTGCCGAACTCCCAATGGCGTTGTTTCGTGCGGAGTCCGGTGTTGCCCGGCCAGCGGCGACGAGTGTGGCGAACGCGGCTTGCTTTCGGGCGCAAGTGTGTTCGCGGTGGAGCTGCATGGCGTGATGCGCTTCGGTGACGGTGAGCGGACGTGTGGGTGGGACGCAGGTCCACGCTTGCGGCCACTGAACCGACCGCGGGGCGCACCGGGTTTGGGTGTGACGTCGTGCGGTAATGGGTTTGCGTCGCTGGCTGTTCGGCCATACACACCCGATTGCGGTGATTGCCACCGCGCTCGTGCCGAGGACCGCCCCAACGCTCCAGACCACGTTCCAGGCGCTCATGGCTGCTCGCCCCGCACCAACTGTGTGAGCCCGTCGAGAACCTGTTGGAATGTCTGCGCTGTGGGTGTTACGGCGGGTGGCGCGTTGCTGGTGCCGTCCGGGGGGTACTCGATGCCGCGCTGGTGGGCGCGTTCGCGTGGGCTCAGCTCCTGCGGCACGACGCGGCCGAAGTGGACCAGCGTGTGATAAGCAACCCGCTTCCACGCGCACCGGTCGATATTGCACTTGCGGTGCCTGCGCATCTGCTGGTGAGCGAACTCGACTTCGGCGAACTGGCAGATCGTCGGCGGGGTTACGAGCATTTCTCTGTTCATCAGGCGGCTCCTATCCCGACGCCGTGCACTGGCCGAGCCAGGCGCACCCGTGTGCTCTGCGGGCAAGTGGCTTCTAGGACGTGGCGTTGCACTTCGGCCGCGTGGCTCGACGTGCCTCGTTTCTCGGCGGCCAGGTGGAACTGTTGTCGGTGGTACGTGGCCCACGCGACCACAGATTCGAGTTCGTCGGTGTTCACGGTCTATCCCCCTCATCTATGACTGATCTCGTTGGTCAGGTAGTAGCCTCAGCCTGGATCGGTCTCACTCCCGGAATTTCCTTCCGGGGTTTCCCTCGAGCTGCGGTGGAGGATCGTGTTGTGCGCGGAATGAGCCAAGACCTCACCATCGGTGAGCGGGTTGCTTGGTATCGACGTCGACGCGGTATGTCCCAGGGCGTTTTGGCGGGCTTGGTCGGTCGGACGGACGATTGGGTGGGCAAGATCGAGAACAATCGGATCCCCTTGGATCGACTGTCGATCCTTCGCCTGCTCGCGGATGCTCTCGATGTTTCCCTGGGCGACCTGATCGGTGAGCCCACTCTGTTGGACTGGACCAATGACAGCGGTGCTTCCACAGTGCCCGCCCTCCGAGCTGCCTTGATGGATTTCGCGCATCTGATTCCGGCGCTTTCGGTACCAGCCGACGACACCGAGCTACCGGATTTTCCAATGCTGGAACGGGATGTGGCTGAAGTATTCGATGACGTCGGATTCGCCATCGACTCGAACTCGCTCGTGCATTCAATCTCACAGGTCGACAAGCGGATTCGGTCGCTGTCGTGCTTGCCGCCGAGCAGGCAGCGCCTGAACAGGTCCGACACCACTACCTGAGCAGACAGCTCGTGCTCACGTGGATCCGCAATGCACATGGCAGCCCATCGTTCGCCGTGCAGTCCCTTGCCCAACGTCTGCAGATCGTGAGGTAATCAATGACCGGCCAGGAAAATCAGTTCGCGCGTGCACGGCTGGCGGCCGGCGCGTTGTTCGTACGCGGCAACGAAGTATTCCTGGTGCACAAGACATACGGTAACGGATGGGATATTCCGGGCGGCTACGTCGAGCCGGGCGAATCGCCCACAGCGGCTTGCCGCCGCGAAGTTCGAGAAGAGCTCGGAATCGACTATCCGCCAAGGCGATTACTCGTTCACGATTGGGCACCGAGCCAGCGCGAAGGTGACAAAATCCTCTATGTGTTCTACTGCGGTGAACTCGGCGACGAGCAAACAATCGAACTTCAGGGATCTGAACTCGACCGCTGGGAGTGGGTCCGGGTTGAAGATCTCGATGACTACACGATTCCACGACTCGCTCGCCGATTGCGGGAGGCCTACCTCGCCTATACCGAGTGCTGCGTCGCTTACCTCGAGCATGGCGAACCTGCACCGTAAGGGGTAACCGAAGCTTTCTTCGGCGGATTGTCCGGGTATCTCGGGGAGTCGGGCCTTCGGGCGTTCTGTTCGAGAAAAACGGACTCGGCACCTCGAGCGCGGTCAGGTGACTCGCTGTTGCCTCTGGGGCTTTGTGGCGTCCGGTGATGCAGCTGAGGGGTGCCGATTTGTTCTAGAGGACAGCCATCTCGGAGTGTGGTATCACCTCTGGTATCATCTGATCCATGGCGTGGACCATGCGATTGTCAGCGGACGAAGAGGCTGCGCTGAACGCGCAAGCTGATGCCGAGGGGCGCTCGAAGCATGAAGTTACGCGTGATGCGGTTCGGGCATACCTCATGCGGCATCGGCAGTGGGAGTCGCCACTGCTGAGCGACGACGAGACCTTCGATCTGGGCGGGCCGATCAGCAAGGATGACATCCGAAACGCGATGAACCGGCCCGCGTGATCGTCGTAGCCGACACCTCGGGAGTCCTCGCGCTGTTCAATCGCTCGGACCCTGAGCATTTCGGAGTGCGGCGAGCTGCGGATTCGGCAAGCGCGATTGTCGTCAGCCCGCTGGCGCTCACCGAAGTGCATCATGTGGCGAGTGTGCGGGCAGGTCGCAATGTAGCCGACGGCATCCTGGGCTTGCTCGCTAGCCGAATCGCATCCACTCGGATCGTGCTCGCGAGCGTTGACGCGACGCAACTGCAGACTGCACTGGCTGTACGGGCACGCTACGGCAGCCTCAATCTCGACCTCGTGGATGCGGTTTGCGTGACATTGGCGGACGAGTTCGACACCGACGCGATCCTCACCCTTGACCGGCGTGATTTCCGGGCGTTGCGCCCTCTCGGCCGCTACCCGGCGTTTCGGATCCTGCCCGACGATCTGAGCCCGGCGGCGCGGTAGCTGAATCGGGCTCTTCGGTCGCCGCGGTGTCCGATCCCTTGCGTTATACGTATACATCTACTTATAGTGAGTCCTGCGGGGCGCTGTGAGTTCGGTGCCGCGGACAACATCACATCGACACCGGTGCAACGGTTTCCGAGGCGGGGCCGTTGGTGGTAAACGCATGCTTTCATGCGCATCAATTTATGGAATGGGGAATCGTCATGACCAGCGAGCTGAACAAGCTGACCAGTGCGGACGAAATGGATGAGGCGGCCGGCGGGGTCACCTTCGCGAAAGAGGACGCCGAGCCGGGCAGGTTGGATTTTCACGAGATCGTGCTGAAGGTGGGGCCGGGTGGCGGGCGCCGGCAGCGTTTCTTCGGGAAATTGCTCGGGGAATCACGGGAATATGGCAAGGTCGGGATGACCGTGGTGTCGGTCTACGTGAGCCGCAAGGGGAAGTTCCTGGTCCATCGGAAGGAATCGAACTGGCGCGAGATGGCCGCGGCGACCGACTGGACCGAGTGGAAGAACTGGCGCGAACTGCTCGGGTTCAACGATCGCGAGTGGGGTGACTACACGGTCGAGATCGTGGATGCGCCCGCCGAGCTGCAGGGCCGGATTCCGGAGCACATCTATCGGACAGTTGTGGATGTGGCCGAGAACCCGAATTCGCAAGAGCTCGAAATCTGAGGTGCTCGGTCCCATTAGGAATCCGGAAAGGACTTCTTCGCAGATGTTCGCACGACTGGGGGCCCTGGTGGTCCACAATCCGTGGAAGGTGATCGGCCTGTGGGTGTTGCTCGCCATCGCGGTGGTGGCATCGGCGCCCGAATTGAAATCCACCACCGATCAATCCGCTTTCTTGCCTTCGCATTACGAGTCCATTAAAGCGTTGCAGATGCAGCAGGAGGCGTTTCCGCAGAGCACCGCGCCCGCGGCGATCATCGTGTTCGCCCGCCAGGACGGGGCGCCGCTGACCGAGGGTGATTCGGCGTCGGTGGCGAGGATCGGCACCGAGCTGCTCGGTGCGCGGATCAAGGACGTCACCGCGATCGTGCCGACGCCGCCATCGCAGAACCGGCTGATCCAGATCATCGCGCTGCAGATGACCAAGGTGACCAGTCCGAACGACACCACGCAGGGCGATGCGGTCAAGGCGTTGCGAGCGCAGCTGAAGGACCGGGTGGCCGGCACCGATTTGCAGGCGGGCATCACCGGTCAGGCGGCGCAGGTGCTGGACCAGCAGGAATCGGGCCAGAAGGGTATGGCCATCATCGGCGTCGCCACCATTGTGCTGATTCTGGTGTTGCTGCTGGTCATTTTCCGCAGCCCGGTGATCGCGTTGCTGCCGATCGTGGTGATCGGCGCGATCTCCAGCATGGTCGGTGGGCTGATCGCCATGGTGGCCAGGGCATTCGACCTGCAGATCGATGCGTCGATCAACGCCATCCTGGTGGTCGTGCTGTTCGGTGTCGGTACCGACTACATCCTGTTTCTGATGTTCCGCTACCGCGAGCGGCTGCGGGCGGGCGACGATCCAAAGACCGCCATGGTCGGTGCCGTCACTCGCGTCGGCGAGGCCATCACGTCCGCGGCGGGGGCGGTGATCATCGCGTTCTCGGCGCTGGTGTTGTCCACCCTCGGCATGTTCCGTGCGCTGGGTCCGGCACTGGCGATCGCGGTTGCGGTGGCGCTGGCAGCCGGGCTGACGCTGGTGCCCGCCGTGGTTTCGCTGCTGGGCACCAAGGTGTTCTGGCCGTCCAAAGCGTGGCGGACCGAGCCGAAGGCCGCGCGGTTCGCCGCGGCCGGTAAGGCGCTCGGTCGGCGACCCGGCGCTTTCGCGCTGGTCTCCGGCGGGCTGCTGGTCGCGCTCGGGGCGTTCGCGTTCGGTTTCCACCCGACGTTCGACCTCAGCTCCGGTTCGACCTCGCAGGCATCCGAATCCGTGGTCTACGGCAAAGAATTGGTGAAGGGCCTGCCCGCGGGAACGACCCAGCCGTCGGACGTACTGCTGCGCTCCGGCAGTGGCGAGCTGACCAACGATCAGCTCAGCGCCTACCGAGCCGCGTTGGCCGCGGTACCGGGGGTGGGACAGGTGGCCGAACCGAAGCTGTCCGCGGACAAGACGATCGCGGATTTCGTGGTGACCCTCACCGACGTGCCGGAATCGGATGCCGCGCTGGATACTGTCAAGGGGCCGCTGCGGGATGCCGCGCACTCGGCCGCGCCCGCCGGTGCCACGGCGGCGGTCGGCGGGATGACCTCGGTCTTCGTCGACTTCCAGGATGCGATGGCCCGCGACTACGCGATCGTATTCCCGGTCGCGGCGATCCTGATCATGATCGTGCTCGGGCTGCTGCTGCGCAGTGTGGTCGCCCCGTGGTATCTGATGGCGTCGGTATTCCTTGGATTCGCGGCTACGCTCGGCGCCGCGGTGCTGGTGTTCCAACATCTTCAGGGCGAGTCCGGCCTGATCTTCACGCTGCCGGTGATCATGTACTTGTTCGTGGTCGCGCTCGGCACCGACTACAACATCCTGATGGTCGCCCGGCTGCGGGAAGAGGCACGCGAGGGTAACGAGCCGAAGCCGGCCGCCGCGTTGGCTCTGCGGCACACCGGACCAACCATCGCCGCGGCCGGGGTGATTCTGGCAGGCACGTTCGCGTCGATGATGCTGGCCGGAAACAATGTACTGGCGCAGATGGGATTCGCCATCTCCGTTGGCATCGCCATCGCCGCGTTCGTCATGGCGATGTTCTTCACCCCCGCGCTCACCGCGATGATCGGGCACAAGGCGTGGTGGCCGGGGCATGGTGACCGAGTTACCGAAGACGCGAAGCCTGGCGAGCCGCTGTCGGCGGCGCACCCCGACTTCGCCTCGCAGCCCGACGCCGCGCGAACTTCGGTCACGAAGAGCGGGTCTTGATCCGGTTGGTCGAACACCGGAGACTGACGCGCGCAGAATAGATCAGGGCTGTGCACACGGGAATTCGCCGAGTGCACAGCCCTTTTCGGACTGAACCCGTGCGCGCCGCCAGTTAGCGGATAACGTTCGGACATGGAGATTTTGGTCGGAGGCGCTGTCATACTGCTCGTGATCGTGGTGGTCGCCAGCCTTGCCAACGGTGGGGCCGGCAGCGAACAGCGACGGCGGCGACGCAGTTGGACAGCTGGCGACAGCGGTGGTTATTCAGGTGGTGACTCCGGAGGCAGCGGGGGTAGCGGGGGTAGCGGGGGTAGCGGCAGCAGTTGTAGTAGCGGCAGCAGTTGTGGTGGTGGAAGTAGTTGCGGTGGCGGTAGCAGTTGTGGTGGCGGAAGCAGCTGAGCAGCAGAGGCCGCACGACGATTACGCCGAACGCGTGGCAGGCAGATATCGAGAGGCAGCGGACGTCAGTTGTTTGCCCCGCTTCGAGGACGTCGGCCGATGGACGCGATGGAAACCCGGTCGTGCTCGGTATGGGCCGGGGCCCCTACGCTTTTTGGGCGAGTTCGGCAATGTCGACCTTGATCGCACCGAACTGTCGTGCGATCTCGAAAGTCGCTCGGGCGGGTCAGCCGATGACGAGGTAGGGCCGGTGGACTCTGATCGCGGAGTCGAGGACACGGGTGACCGCGGAGCGGGAGATGCCGAGTTCATTGGCGATCGCAGGTGTCGTCCCGCCTTGGTCTGCGAGCGTGAGGATCTCCCTGACCTCCTCGATCGGGAGGTTCGACATACGTCGGCCGGCGATTGCCCGGGCGATTGCCGAGATTTCGTCGTCGTCGGTGTCGGCTTCGTCGTTCTCGGCCGGGAATTCGTCGTTCTCGTCGTCTTCGTCCGGGATCGGCTTCAGTTCGGCGCGCAGGTGCGGGCGCGTAGGTTCGGGGGATTCGTCGAGCGAGAGTTGTTCGCTCTCCGCGTCGGCGGAGCGCTCGCCTCGGTCGGTGGACAGCGATTTTCCACGTTTCGCCGCGCGCGGGCCGGTCGCATCCGGGTTCGCCTCCGCGGCTTCGGTGTTCGCCGTCGGCAGTGTGCGCGCGGGTTCGGTGCTCGCGTGCCCGGCGCTATCGAATCTGCGATGCGCTCGCTCGGCCCGGCGGCCGTCCGGCTCGGGCAGGGAGAATTGACTTGCGGCAGGGTCTTTTGCGGCAAGGTTGTTGACCGCCGTAATCGACTGGGTGCCGAAAACGAATTCTCCGTGCAGGTCCTCTATCGAAATCTGTTGCGCGGCAGGAATGTTCGCAATCAACTGAGATCGATCGGAGGTGCTCGCGGCGGGTGCCGCGGAATTGTTCCGTGTGTCGGCGATGCCGGCGGGTAAGGATGTGGCTGCGGAGCCGAAATGTTTCGCGTCAGTCGAGAAAGATTGTGTCGCAGTACTATCGGCCGATCGGATGGTTCGGGTGTCGACATCGGCTGCGCCAGAGGGGGTTATGCGGTCACCGGAGAGGGGCATGGCGTTCTGGACGGGACCGACCGAGGGTGCGGGACTTTCGATGTGGGCGGGGGCACTCGTGGGGCTGTCGGCGGTCGGACCCGTGTATCCGTCAGGCGGAGGGTTATTCACGCGACTTTTGGTGAACGAATTTTCGACGCTGTGGCCGTGGAGGGCTGGGGGAGCGGTGTGGATGTTGGCGGGGAGATTGTGTGCGTGACTGGTTCCGGTCTCGGTGTTGTAGCCGTTGATTGCCGGAGGAACGGGGCGTCTGTTTGCCGGGCGGTCATGCGCGTCGAGGGGCGGCAGAGCGGTATGGCCGTTGGCGTTCCGCGTAGGGGCGTGCCCATTGACCCGGGTGCCGGAAGCATGGCCGTGGCTGGAGGTATCAACTGTGTGGTCATCGGTGGCCGACGGGAATGCGCGGGAGTCGGCATCTGCGACCGGGTAGCCGTCTGCCGACCGTCCATCGGCTCGGCCTGAAGTGGTGGAGGTTTCCCGGATTTCACCGTCCGGATGGTTGTGTGTGGTGCAGGCGGTGTGACCAGTGGCGTCTGTGGGAACGGCGTGCCCGTTGACCGGATGGTTGTGTGCGTGGACGTCGGCGGAAGTCGTAACTGTGGGGAATGCGTGCCCATTGGCCAGGGGTGCGACATCGAGGCTCAGCCGCTGTCCATCGGACCGGGTCGTCGGTGCGGGCGCTTGGTGGACTGCACGGGCCGCATGGGTTGTCGGCGGGAGTGGGTAGCCGCCGACCGCGTCGTGCTCGTCGACCGAGTGACCGTTGGTCCGCCTGTCGGTGAGGTGACCATCGCTCGGCGACGGCTTCGCCTCGTCGGCAGGTGTCTCGGTGGGCTGGTTCGGGGTCGTCGAGGAAGCGGGCATGTCGCGCTCGGTGTAGACGCCCAGGGCAGCCGCCGGGGCGCCGGGGACACCGGGGTGGGCGTTCACCGAGGAATCAAGACCCCTACCGCGCAGCCGGTCTCTCGGCCCGGTGGAAGAGTCCGTCGTACCAACTCCGCTCAGGCGCGGTGCTGGCGAACCTCCATCTCGGCGAAATCGACCGCCGTCCGCCGGATCGTCCCGGTTGTCGAGTGGGTGACGACCGGACTCCGCCGCGACGTGCTCGGCGTCGACCCGGATCATCGGCGCGTCGCGTTCCAGCACCGGCGCACCGTCGATCAGCACCGCGTACCGGGCGGAGACCCAGGCATGCAGCCAGATCACCACGCCGACCATCACCGGGGCGATCGCGTACTCGGCGGCGCGGCCGAAGTCGCCCGCGGCGAGATGCGGCCCGGTGTTGAGCGCGACGGTCGTGCCGAGCAGCGCGGCCTCGAAGAAGATCACCTTGCCGCGCGCCAGTTCGCGGCCCCAGCGGGCCGCGGTGGTGGCCGCGACCATGATGGTGATGATCGGGATCGAGATCATCGCCTCGATGCCATAGCTCAACCAGTACAGCGGATCGGACATGTCGCCGCTGGGCACCAGATTGTGCTGCACATTGACTCCGGCCCACACCATGCCGAGCACGACCACCGCGATCAGTACCCGCGACGACCACTCGGCCCGCCGGTAGAGTTGCGCCAGCCGGGCATCCTCGCTGGACACCCGCCGCCGCGCCGCCAGCGCGCGCCGGTGCCAGCGGGCATCGGCCTCGTCCGCCCGGCGCAGCGCGGCCGCCGACTTGCGGTCCCGCCGCTGCGCGGCCAACTCCGCTTCGATCTCGCCGCGCCGCTGCTTGCGTCGTTGCGCGCGAATCCATTCCGCGAGTTCACGTTCAGCGGCGATCTCACCCTCGGACAGCACGTCCAGCAGCGCCGGATCGTACTGCAGGGGCAATTTGCCGCGCGCGGTCTCGACTTGCTGGGCCAGCGCGGCAATCTCGGAACTACCGTTCGACAGTGCGTCGGACATCGCGAGCCTTCCCGAGAGCCTGTGTCATGCCGAGTTGTGCAGACATGATTGCTCGAACATATGTGTGATCGCAGTGAGACTAAACCGACCTTTGCGTGTGGTCAATGTGGTCTATGAGGTCCAATGGGCGACACGCCCGGAATGTCGAAAATCTCGGTTCGCTCCGAATATCCGGGTGATCAGCCCTTTTGTCGAAGCGGCCGCGTGTCGAAACTCAGTTCGAATTCACACATCGTCGAGGACGAAATTCTGTGGTCTCGCGGTCGCTGTTTCCGCACTGAACCGCGGGCCGACACCGAATATCGAGTGCCACGATGCGAACGATTTCCTCGGCCTGCGCCTGCTCGCTGCTGCGGGATGCTCGGCGGGCCCGAGCCAAGGCCGTGACCCCTTCCCCGACGACCTATCCGACGCCGCCGAGGTGATCAGGTCAGCGTGGTGTGCCACACGACGGCGGCAGCCAATGCGCCCGCGCCGTTCACCGACCAGTGCAGGGCCAGCGGCGCGAGCAGGCTGCCCGTGCGGTGGCGCAGCCAGGTGAATACCATGCCCGCCGCGGCGGTCGCGACGACGGCGAGCAGGATCCCGATGATCTGTCCGGCGACGCCGCCGCCGATGAATCCGGTCAGCCCGCGGTTGCCGGCGGTGAGCCCCAGCGAGGACGCGATGTGCCAGAGTCCGAACAGCAGCGAGCCCGCCGCGAAGACACCACGCGCGCCGTACGCACGGTGCAGCGTGCCGTGCAGCACACCGCGGAAGGCCAGCTCCTCGGGGATCACGGTCTGCAAGGGGATGACGATCATCGAGGCGATCAGCGCGCCGGAGATGGTCGCGTACCGATCGGCCATGAAGAACGGACGAGTGATCGGCAGCGCCGCGCCGACCGCGACGACCGCGAGGACCAACCCCACCGCGGCGAGGCCGTACAGCGAACCGCGCCGCCAATGCCGCGGCGAAAGGCCCAGCTCGGACCACCGCAAGCCGCGCCTGCGCATCAGCGCGAGCAGCAGCACGGCGGCGACGGGCACCGTTACGATGCTCGCCCACGCCGTGGTGAAGTGCGCGATCAGATTGGTGCCCGCCAGGACGACCACCACCACGGCGACGTCGAGGGAGGCATGCAGTTTGTGGCGTGGCTGGGGCGTTGCTGGGTCCGGATCAGACATCCGCACCAGTGTACGAATCCTGGCCAGGTCCGCTACAGGTGATGCTTTCCGATGCCGGACAGGTCACACTTCTCCGTGCCGCACAGAGCGGGTGCCCTCCGCAACGATGGCGTCCTGCGGGTCGATCGGTGACCCGGCCCATCCGCGCGGATCGGTCCACGCCTGCAATGTGCGGGTGGTGTCGAAGCGGCGTGATTGCCCAGTGAACGGATCGATGAACTCGAGCGAGGCGGCCAGCAGTTGCAGCGGCTTGCGGAAATCGTCGACCGGCTTGTCGGTGAAGACGGGATAGAAGTCGTCGCCGAGAATCGGGATGCCGAGGCTGTTCATATGCAGCCGCAGCTGATGGGTGCGGCCGGTGTGCGGGCGCAGTCGATAGCGACCGTGCCCGTCGCGGTGCTCGAGCAGTTCGATCTCGGTTTCCGCGTTGGGTTCGCCCGGCACCTCCTGGGCCGCGAGCACATGCTTCTCTTTGATGATCCGGCTGCGTACCACACTCGGCAATGTCAGGCCGGGATCGAACCGGGCGATCGCCTCGTACTCCTTGCGGACGGTGCGGTTGTGGAACATCGTCTGATACGCGCCGCGCCGGGCGGGATTGATCACGAACAGCAGCAAGCCCGCGGTGACGCGATCCAGGCGATGAGCCGGGACCAGGTCGGGCAGGTCGAGTTCTCGGCGCAGCCGCACCAGCGCGGTCTGCAGGATGTGCCTGCCCCGGGGGATGGTGGCCAGGAAGTGGGGCTTGTCCACCACGAGCAGGTCGTCGTCGCGGTGCACGATGGGGATGTCGAACGGCACCGCGGTCTCCTCGGGCAGGTCGCGGTGGAACCAGACCGCGCCACCCGGTACGTACGGTGCATCCGGGGCGATCGGCCCTGCCAGGTCGACGATGCCGCCGCTGCGCAGGAGCTCATCGATCCGCGCCGCGGGCACCCTGGGGAGACGTTCCACCAGGTGGTCTCGAATTGTTGCCCAGTGGCCCTGCTCCGGCAGTCGCAGCCGGGCCGGGTCCAAGCCGTGCCGCTTCGGCAACGGCGGTTGTTGCCGCCTTCTCATCGGTAACGACCCTAGTCGCCGGGCGAGCGGGGGATATCCGAGGCTGCGCTTCAACGAGTCGACAAGGCAACGAGGCAACGAGTCAGCGGGCGCGGACCGCGATCCCCGGGTAATCGAGCACGAATCCCGACTTGTCGTAGTCCAGAACGCAGGTGAAATCGAATTCTGGTGCCGAGTAATCGAACCGTGGCCCGTGCTCGCTGTCGGCGATGCGGACGTAGCGCTGTTCCAACCGGGCCACCGCGGCCCCGGACGCGTACACGTACGCCGCGGGCGCGTCGGCGGCGTCGCCGATCTCCTGCGCCAATCGATGCACCGGCAGCGCGTTGGTCAGCGCGGAGGATTCCAGGTCTACATCCAGGCAACCGTCGAGCAGCGGCGCGGGCATGCCGTCCAGCAACCAGGAGCCCGCGCCGTCCGACTCCAGCACCAGCGTGTTCCAGCCGCCCGGTTTGCGGATCGACACCTGGGCCCGGCGCGTCCGCCATTCGGTGTCGAGCGTGATCCGGTAGTCCACCACCCAGGCCGCGCCGTCCTCGACGGCCGTCGTGCAGCCGTCGATGAGCACGCCGAGTTCGGTGACCCGGAAATAGGCCACCTCGAAGCCCTCGCGTGCGGTCCGGTGCCGCCAGGCGGCGGTGGGCGGCGGCGGTGCGAACGTCATCGCCGATCAGAACCCGCGCAGCCGGTCCGGGATGACGCGCAGGACCACCGAGTACTCGGCGTAGAACTGCGCGTCGGTCAGCTCGAGCGAGCGCAGGCCGTCGGCGTATTTCGCGGTGAAAGCGGCGATTTCGTCCGCTCCCGGCCGCTGTTCGTCGACACGAGCCGCGCCGGTGAGGACGACGACGTCGCCACCGCCGGCGGTGCTGTTGAGATTCAACGCGACTCGGGGATTGCGCAGGATATTGCGGACCTTCGGTTGGCCGGGTTTGCTGAAGATCAGGAATTCCCCGCCGCGCCACTGGAACCAGACCGGGTTCGGTTGTGGCGTTCCGGTGGGGCCGACAGTGGTCAGCCAGAGGACGGATTCGCGGTTCAGGCGCTCGGCTACCTTCGCGCCGAACTCGGTCGCGGTGTCGACGACGGTAGCAGCGGATCGACCGGATGCCGTTGTGGTCATGGCAGAGACAACACCGCAGCATCCCGGAGGATTCCGCTCGACGCAGAGCAGCCAGGTCGGTACGTGCGGGCGCGCGGTGGCCCGCAGGGGCGCCCGAAGGCACGATCGCGGGATGTGCCTCGCGGACGCCATTACGGCGTTGCCCGCTCGTCCAGCACCATCAAGCGGGCCTCGACCAATGTCCTTCGGGCGCGTCGCCGGACCCGGCATAGTTCGACACTGCAATCCAGGTGTACCTGCATGGCCTGGTGTGCTTGGCCCGCGGTGAGCTCGCCGGGGTCGCGCGCGCAATTCGACAGGGCCGAAAGTGCTTCCGTGCCATACATTTCGGTACTCCTCCGTGAGCAATAACTTTGCTTTCCGTCGAAGCTAGCGATGTACCCGGGTTATCGGACCGAGATGTCCAACCGTTCACGGAGGCTTCCTCGAACTGTCGGTAGCTCGAAAACCTCGGGTCTGGCTCAGTTTTCGCACATGGACCGAATTGGTCACGCAGGTCAACGCCGGGTTGTGGCGCGGATCCGGCGCCGATCGAGTGCGGCCGGCTCCGGTCGATCCACAGCTGCTGGTCCGGCTACTTCCAGTAGGCCTGGTATTTGATCGAGTTCTTGGTTACGCCATGGACGGTTTTGAAAGTCTTCACGATCGAGCGGGTGGTCCGGCCGCAGCAGGCGACCCAGGCGAAGGCGTCGTCGGCGCAGGTGATCTCGTGCGCCTGCGCACGCAGCAGGCGACCGTCGTCGATCCGCTGCAGCCAGCTCACCTCGTGTTGCGGCTTGTTGCGTACCGGCAGCGTGACGTCCGATTCGTGCTGCCATTCCAGCCAGACCCGGGCCGGCGCGTCGCCGATCGCGTCGAGCAGCGAGTTGATCGCGGGCAGGGACGCGGTGTCGCCGAAGACGAGATACTCGCTCGGCGTCTGTTCGGGCAGGCGGAAATCGGAGCCGAGCACCGTGACGTCGAGGTGGTCGCCGATCGCGGCGCGCTGGGCCCACCGCGTGGCCGGGCCGTCGTGCAGCGCGAATTCGAGGGCGAATCGGTCGCCTACCGGGTCGGGGTCGACCAGGGTGTAGCCGCGGTGGTGCAGTTTGTCGCTCGCGTCATCCGGAATCCAGCAGCGGATCCACTGCGTGGGGTGCACCGGGTGCTGCGCCAGCAAACCGCCCGCGGTGAAACCGATGCGCAGGTAGTTGTCGGTGATCTTCTCGGTGGAAGTGACCGTGATCCGGAAGTCGTTGCCACCCCAGGCCTTCACCAGCAGGCCGTTGAATCCCTTACCCATGGCGGTAAGGTTAGCCTAACTGAAGTTGATTGTCGCCTGTGGCGCACGTCACGTGAACGGCCCTCGCGTGTGGCGGCCGTTCACGCTGACGCGCAATCGATTACAGGCTGCAGGGCAGGAAAGCGACGCTCGCCACGGTGCACTCGGCCTCGCGGGTGAGCTTCCAGGTGCCGTCGATCTGCTTCCAGGTCAGGTCGAAGTAGAACGGGTCGAAGCCGTCCACCGCGGTCTGCAACTGCGCACTGAGGACGTTGCCGTTCACGCTGACCGGGCCGAGGATGCTCCAGCGGAAGCTCGGCGGAGCGCTGGCCATGGCGGCGCCGACCTGATCGATCAGCGGCAGCCCCGCCTCGCCCGCTTCGAGTTCGGCCGCGCGGGCCGACCGCGCCGCGCCGGTGTTGAGGGCGGTCTGCAGCTTGGCCTTCAGCTCGCCCGGACCGGGGGCGGCGGCCTGCATCGGGGCGGTCAGCGGCGCGGCGGTCGCCGACGTAGCGGCGGTGATGGTGCCGAAGGTGCCGAAAAGGGCGATAGCCGCGACTATGGCGGCCCTGGCGTTTGTGGTCCTGAACATGGCGAGTCAATCCAATCGTTGCGAGGCGGGAGTTTTGGTGAGGTCGATACCCGCCGATACCCATCGAGCAATATAAGGTAAGCCTATGCAAACATGAAGTACGGGTTGCTGCCGTACCCGAGCTCGGCTGGACGGGTGCAGTGCTCGCGAGAGAGTGGAGAGCGGAGTGGAGACCCTACTGGTAGTCGGCGCGGGCCCGAAAGCCCTTGCGGTCGCGGCGAAATCGCATGTCCTGCGGAAGCTGGGGTTGCCCGCGCCGCGGGTCGTCGTGGTCGAAGCGCACGCGGTCGGCGCCAACTGGCTGCCCAGCGGTGGCTGGACGGATGGTCGGCACCGGCTGGGTACCAGTCCGGAGAAGGATGTCGGCTTCCCGTATCACTCGACCTGGGCGCGCGGTCACAGCCGTGCCATCAACGAGGCCATGATGGCCTACAGCTGGACGTCTTTCCTGGTCGAGCACGGCACCTACGCCGAGTGGATCGATCGCGGCAGGCCCAGTCCGCAACATCATGTCTGGGCCAAGTACTTGCAGTGGGTCGCCCGGAAGGTCGAGCTCGAGCTGGTGCTCGGCACCGTTCGCTCGATCCGGCAGCGTCATGACGTCGCGGGTGACGGCTGGGCGGTCGAGATACTCGGCGCCGACGGCGCACGCGTCGACATCGACGCGGACGCCTTGATGCTCACCGGTCCGGGGCGCAGCGGCACGGCGCTGGCCGAGCACCCTCGGGTGCTCAGCATCGCCGAGTTCTGGGACCTCGCGGGTAAACGCGGCCTTCCGGTCTGCTCGCGGGCCGCGGTGATCGGCGGCGGCGAAACCGCGGGCTCGGCGCTGGACGAGCTGGTCCGGCACGAAATGCTCACCATCTCGGTGATCTCGCCGATGGCCACCATCTACACCCGTGGCGAAAGCTACTTCGAGAACTCACTGTTCAGCGATCCGACCAAGTGGAACGCGCTGGGCGTCCAGGAGCGTCGTGACGTCATCCGGCGCACCGACCGCGGCGTGTTCTCGGTCCGGGTGCAGGAGAGTCTGCTCGGCGACAGCCGAGTTCATCACTTGCAGGGCCGCGTGACCCGCATCGTCGACCACGGCGCGGGTGTCGCGGTGACGCTGCGCAACGAGCTGCGCGCCGACCAAGTGCACAACTTCGACCTGGTGGTCGATGCGACCGGCGGGCAGCCGCTGTGGTTCCTGGAACTTTTCGATGCCGAAGCGGCGGACCGGCTCGAGCTGGCCGTCGGCGGGCCGCTGACTCAGGCGCGGATCGAAGCCTCGATCGGGTATGACCTGGCGGTGTCCGGTTTGGCGGCCAAGCTGTATCTGCCGAATCTCGCGGCGCTGGCGCAGGGGCCCGGGTTCCCGAATCTGAGTTGCCTGGGTGAACTTTCGGATCGAGTGCTGCGGAACACGCCGTCGCGTGGCGCGGGAGTCCGGCGCAGACCGGCGGTGGGGCGGTCCGAAACACCAATCGGATAGGCTAGGCTAGCCTTAGTTTATCGGAGATGAGGTTCGTTTCATGCGTATCGTGTCGTTCGGCTTCCAGACCTGGGGGCGCAAAACCCTGCAGGCTCTGATCGATTCCGAGCACGAGGTGGTGCTCGCGGTCACCCATCCGGCCAGCACGCAGTCCTACAAGGCGATCTGGTCGGATTCGGTCGAGGAACTGGCCCGCCGGCACGGCATCCCGGTGCATCTGACCGAGCGCGTCGACGCCGAGACCATCGACTTGGTGAAGCGGGCCGAGCCCGACGTCATCGTGGTCAACAGCTGGTACACCTGGATGCCCGCACAGTTGTACGACTTGCCGCCGCACGGCACGCTGAACCTGCACGATTCGCTGCTGCCCAGGTTCACCGGATTCTCCCCGGTGCTGTGGGCGCTGATCAGCGGCGAATCCGAATTCGGCCTGACCGTGCACCGGATGGACGACGGTTTGGACACCGGCGACATCCTGGTGCAGCACGCGCTGCCCATCGGTCCCACCGATACCGGAACCGATCTGGTGCTGCGCGGTATGGAGCTGATTCCCGCAGCGCTCAACGAGGCGCTGGCCGCGTTGGCGTCCGGCACCGCGGTCTGGCGATCGCAGAACAAGGCTGAACGAACCTATTTCCACAAGCGTTCCGACCGCGACAGTCTCATCGATTGGAACTGGACCGCCGAAGATCTGGAGCGCTTCGTGCGCGCGCTGTCCGAGCCGTATCCGCGTGCGTTCACCTGCTATCGGGGTGAGCGGATCGAGGTGCTCGAGGCGCGGGTGTCGCAGGCGCGCTATGGCGGCACACCCGGCCGGGTGATCGTGCAGGAGGGTGGCGGCGCGGTGGTATCCGGTCCCGATGCCCATCGCGGCGGCAACCGCGGCCTGGTGATCACGCGCATTCGTACCGCAGCGGGCATCGAGCATGCCGGGGCCGAGTTCTTTTCGCGCGGTGGCTATCTCGCGGATCGGTGACCAACGCTACCGCATTCGCTATTTAGGGTAGCCTAGGCTAATATTGGGCGACCGACCAAAGATCAACATCAGTCAGTGCAGCGGGTGGGGTGTTGTACGCCGCCGATGACAGTGGCGGCCCGCGGTGCGCGTACTCGCGCCGTGGGACGTCCGGCGGGAGCAGGAGTCAAGAAATGCCAGCAAGTCTCGGATGGATCCGACAGTTCCACAAACCGCGTTCAGCGGACTGCCCACCGCTACTGATCTTCCCGCACGCGGGCGCGGGCGCTTCCGCCTATCGCACGGTCTCCAAGACGCTGAGTGCGCACTTCGACACGAAACTGCTGCAGTATCCCGGTCGCCAGGACCGCGGCGCGGAACCGGCCGCCGCAACGTTGCCCGAGATCGCGGCCGGTGCTTTCGAAGCCTTCCGATCCGAGTCCGCCGCAGATGTTCCGTTGACGGTCTTCGGGCACAGCATGGGTGCGATCATCGCGTTCGAATTCGTCCGCTTGGCGGAAGCCGCGGGCCTGCCGGTGCGGCTGCTGGCGGCGTCGTCCGCCGCGGCACCCGGCCTGATCGCCGATCTTCCCGGGCATCCCACCGAGGACGAAGAATTGCTCGACCATATGACCGCGCTCAACGGCACGGGCGCGGATGTGCTGGCAAACCGCGACTTGCTGCGGATGGCGCTGCCGGTGCTGCAGGCCGACTACCGCGCCTTCGACGCGTACGCCTGCGCCGCCGACGTCCGGATCGAAAGCCCGATTCGGGTACTCGGCGGTGACGAGGACCAGTTCGTCGCACCGCGCGAGCTGTACGCGTGGTCGGCGCACACCAGCTCTGCCGCCGAGGTGACGCTGTTCGCCGGTGGCCACTTCTATCTGCACGACCATCTCGACGGCATCGCGGAATTACTTGTGCCGCAGGCGAGCCCGGTCGTCTAGCGGCCGCGCGGAGGACATGATGAGCACAACTGCACACGACGATCCGATCGTCGTCGCCGGCATCGGCGTCGAGGCTCCCGGCGGCATCGACACGCTTCCCGGCTTCTGGGCGATGCTCGCGCAATCGCGCGAGATGATCGGGCCGTTCCCCCGTGACCGGGAGTGGCCGGTCGCCGAACTGCTCGCGCTCGGACGCCTCGACGGCTGGTCGGCGGTGTCCGATGCCGGTGGCTTTCTCGACGGCGCGGCCGAGTTCGATTCGCAGTACTTCGGTATCACGCCGCGCGAGGCGATCGCGATGGATCCGCAGCAGCGGGTCGGCATGCGGGTGGCATGGCGGGCGCTGGAAAACGCGGGTGTCAACCCGGGTGCGCTCGACGGGGAGAACGCCGGATGCTGGATGGGCGTCTCGATCACGGAATACGGGCCGCGGGTCACCGGCGTCAACGACCACAACGGCTACCGGGCGACCGGTACCGCGCTCGGCGCCGTCGCGGGTCGGATCTCGCACGGACTCGGCCTGATCGGCCCGTCGGTGAGCGTGGACACCGCATGCGCCTCCGCGCTGACGGCGGTGCACCAGGCCGCGGCCGCCATCCGCGCGGGCGAATGCGACTGGGCACTCGCCGGAGGCGTCTGCGTGATGGGCTCGCCCGGCGCCTTCTTCGAGTTCTCCAAGAACAACGCGTTGGCCGCTGATGGCCACTGCCGTGCCTATGCCGCGGACGCCACCGGCACCCTCTGGGGTGAGGGCGCGGGCGTGGTTGTGCTGGAGCGGGAGTCGCGCGCACACACGCTCGGGCATCGTGTGTATGGACGGCTGCTCGGCTCCCGGGTCAATCACAATGGCAAAGGCGCACCGCTGGCCGTGCCCAGCGCCGCGGCTCAGCAACGACTGGTCCGCGACACTTTGGCGGTCAGCGGTATCGCACCGGAACTGGTGGGGCTGATCGAAGGCCACGGCACCGGCACCCCGGTCGGCGATCCGCTGGAACTCGCGGCGCTGAGCGCGACTTATGGATCCGCGGGCGGCCGAGCGCTGCTGGGTTCGGTGAAGTCGAACGTCGGTCACGCGCAAGCGGCCTCGGGCATGCTCGGCCTGATCAAGGTGCTGCTGTGTGGCGCGAACGGACAGATCGCCCCCACGCTGTGGGCGGACAATCCGACGACCGACATCGACTGGAATGCGTCGGGACTGAGCCTGGCCGCCGAGTGCGAACCATGGGAGCCCATCGATGGCGTGCGCTATGCCGCCGTGTCCTCGTTCGGTGTCGCCGGTACCAACGCGCACGCGATCGTAGGCATGCCGGTCCTGGAGGAGGACACCGATGTCTAGCTATCGGATGCCGGACGGCACGATCCCGGTTCTGCTGTCCTCCGACAGCGCGGAGGGTTTGCGTGCGGAAGCCGCGGCGATTCTGACCTACCTGGAAAACCGCCCGCGGATCGATCCGGATCGCGTGGCCGACATGCTGTTGCGTACTCGCACGCCCCGCCGCTACCGAGCGCTCGCGCTGGTGACCACACGGGTAGAGCTGCTGGACGCGCTGCGCGCGGTCGTCGCGGACACCGCGCACCCCGCGGTGGTGTCGGGCGAGGGGCCCGCGGTCGCGCGGCGTATCGGCTTCGTCTTCCCAGGTCAGGGCAGTCAGCGTCCGGGTATGGGCGCGCTCTACTACGAGAGCTCGCCGGAGTACCGGACGACGGTCGACGAATGCGCCGCCATTCACCTCGATCGGTTCGGCGACGCGAAGCCTTTGCACTATCTGCTCGGGCACACGGGCGAATTCGACGACGCCGTCTGGGAAGTTCAGCCCGCGCTGATGTTTCACATGACCGGACTGGCCGCCATGTGGCGGGCCGCTGGAGTCGACCCCCATGCCACCGTCGGGCACAGTCAGGGCGAACTGGCGGCAGGCGCGGTCTCGGAAGTCATGACGCTGCGCGACGCGGTGCTCGCGGTGACGCACCGCGCTCGGTGCGTCGGCCGCATCGCGCCGAGCGGCTACTCGATGGCGGTGCTCGGCATGGATCGCGACGCCTGTGAGGCTCTGCTGGCCAGGCACTCCGGCTGGGCCGAACTGTCGGTGGTCAATTCGCCGCACATTCTGGCCATCTCCGGCGACCGCGACACCATTGTGGAGATGGTCGAGCTGGCGAACGCCCGCGGCCGGTTCGCCAAGGAGATTCGCGTCGCCTACCCGGCGCACACCTCCATGGTCAGCGAGTATCGTGCCGAGTTGGAGGCCGCGCTCAACAACGAGATGAGCGGTAGCCACTTCAGCGACACGGACGTCCCGAGCTACGGTGCGACGCTCGGCGCGCCGATCACGCCGGACCTGCGCCACGATCAGTATTGGTACTGGAATCTGCGCAACCGTGTGCGGTTCGACCGCGCGGTGATCGCCGCCGCCACCGACGGCATCGACACGCTGATCGAGATCGCCGAGCACCCGACGTTGCAGCTCGCGCTGCAAGAAAACCTTTCGTTGGTGCCGAAAACCGTGCCCGCCAAGGATTTCCGCGTAATAGGCAGTTCGCTGCGTACCGCGCGATCGTTGCGCGAGTTCGCGCGGAACGTGGCGTTGGTAGCGGTGCACGACGCCGGATTCCGCTGGGATGCGCTGCGCGTCGCGTCCAGCGCAACGCCCGCATTGCCGCTGCGCGATTTCCCGCACACCGTGCTGAGGACCAAGAAGCTGTGGGCAACACCCGAGATCGGCGCGCTCGGCCCGCTGCGGGCCGTGGCCGAAGCGCCGAAGCCGCAGCGGCTGGTGGAGCAGTGGCGACCACTGGAGCGCCGGGCACTGCTGCCGCCACGCCGACTGGCCGTGGTCGACCACACCGGCCGCTGCGCGGAGCTGGCGAACGCATTGGTCGCGGCGGCGCAACGGCACGGCGCGACCGCGTTCCGCTTCAGCCCGGCCGACGCCACCGAGTTCGACACCGCGGTCGTGCTGCTGCCACCCGGGGCGGACACCGACGCCGCCGCAACGATTCCCGACTATGTCGGGTTCTTCGCCGAGCGTTCCTGGCAGCCCGCGTTGGATCGGTTGCATGCAACAGCCGGGTCGGAATGCTGGCTGGTGACCGTCGGCGGTGAGGCGGTGCGCCCGGCTGATCCGGTGCCGCAGCTGTTCCACAGCGGCGTCGCGGCCGGGTACCGCAGCATCGGCATCGAGCGAACCGGCGTCCGGCTGCGGCATCTGGACCTGCCCGCGGACGCGGCGGGCCCGGATCAGGCGGCCCGGATCATCGCGGCGCTGCACACCGCGGGAGAGCCGGAGCTGGCGCTGCGCGACGGCAAAGTCTTCGTGAAACGCTTGACCCGCGCGACCACGGTTGAATCGGATGGGGCCGAATCGGACGGTGCGGATCTCGCGCATGTGCTGATCGTCGGCGGCACGGGTCAGCTCGGCCTGCGCTTCGCCGACCACTACGCCAGGACCGGCGCCGGTCGGGTCACGCTGCTGAGCCGATCCGGTGAGACCGATGCGAATGCCGCGCAGCTGCGCAGGTTGCGCGCACTCGGCGGCACCGAGATCGTCGTCGCGAGCTGCGACATCAGCGACCCGGATGCGGTCGCCCACTTCGCGGCTGCGCAGGCCGACCGACCGGCGAGCCTGCTCATCCATGCCGCGGTCAACTACGTCGAGGCCGAATCCGCCGACATCACCGCCGATCTGGTGGCCGAGGCCGCCGCCTCGAAGGTTCTCGGCTTGGACACCGTGCTGGCGCAGGTCCCCCGCACAGCCACGTGCCGGGTCCTGTTGTGCTCCTCGACCGCGGCGACGCTCAGCGGTCGTGGCCAGATCCTCTATGCCGCGACCAACCGCATGCTCGATGTGATGGCCCGCAGACTGCGGTCCGAGGGCATCGACTGTGTCTCGATCGAATGGGGCCTCTGGAACGCGGCCGGTCCGCTCGACGCCGCCGGTTTCGACAGAGTCGCGAGTGCGGGCGCGATCGCGATGCCCCCCCACGACGCCATCGCGGCCGGACTTTCCGGGCCGTGGAGCGACGCACTTGTCATGGCGGCCGACTGGGCGCTGCTGTCGGAGATACTCGATGTCTACGGCCAGGCCACAGTTCTGTCGTCCCTGCTGGTCCCCTCCGAGCAGCCGCCGGTCGAGGTCGGGCCGACGCCGGTGGTCACGATCGCGCCCACACCGCAGGAGGCACCGGCCGGTCGGCCCGCCTTGGCCGACCGTATGCGCACCGAACTGCGCAAGGTCATGGGTGCCGATGGCTCCGAGTCCATCGACGGAGCTGTGCCACTGGTGGCGCTCGGGCTGGATTCGTTGCAGGCCTTGGACTTCCGCAAACGAGTCAAGGCGGAGCTGGACCGGGACCTACCGGTGGCGGCGATTCTGGGCGGCGCATCGCTCGACGATGTCGTGCTGCTGATGGCAGACAACACCAACCAAGGCTGAGGGGCCAGAATCATGTCAGACACCGATGCCGCGAACCTTTCCGTGCTCCAGCGCCGCAAGCTGCTGCTGCAACAGCGATTACGCGAAAGCGGTGTGGCGGCGACGGAAACGTCCACGAAGCCGCGACCGACGGTGCGGGCCGGGGAACGGTACCCCCTGTCGGCGGGACAGCGCAGGATGTGGTTTCTGCAGACCAGAGACGCTGGGGACACCACACTCAACATCTGCCTCGCCTACCGGCTGACCGGCCCGCTGGACGAAACGCGGTTGCGCACCGCCGTCGGCGCGGTCGTCGCCCGGCACGACATCCTGCGCACCACGTATGGGGTGGACACACAGGGCGAGCCGTTCCAAGTCGTCCACGATGGTATCGAGATCGCGTGGCAGTCACACGATCTGACGGATCTGCCCGAGTCCGGACGCGGTCAGCGGGTGGAGGTGCTCACCCGCCGGGAGTTCGGCAGGCCATTCGACCTGGCCACCGATCTACCGTTGCGCAGCACCCTGATCAGAACCAGCGCGGCGGAATTCGTGCTGGTGTTCGTGGTGCATCACATCTGCTGGGATGACGACGGCTTGGCCGTCTTCTTCGCCGAGCTGAACGCCGCGTACCGCGATGACGGCGCGCGTGCCGGCGGTCCGGCGCAGTTCGTCGCGGTCGAGGTGCTCGACCCGCCGGCCGAACCGAGCGACGCGGACGTCGAATACTGGCGCGGCGCGTTGCGACCGTTGCCCGAGCCGCTCGAGCTGCCGGGGTCCGCGGCCGCGAACCCCTCGAAGCAGGTGGCCCGCCGCACCACGCGGTTGTCGCGCGAGCTGGCCGACCGGCTCGACACCTTCGCGCGTGCACATGCGGCCACACCGTTCATGGTGCTGTTGGCTGCCTACAACACGCTGATCCATCGCTATACGGCGGCGTCCGATTTCGTGGTGTCCGTTCCGGTGACCGACCGTCGGGCCGGAACCGAGGGCTTGATCGGCTACTTCGGCAATACACTGCTCCTGCGTGCCGTCGTGCGCAAGAACGACAGCTTTGCCAGCTTGGTCGAGGCGGTGCGGGAGACCTGTGTCGGCGCTTTCGCCCATCAGAGTGTCGGCATCGATCACGTTGTCCGCGCGGTGAATCCGGAGCGCGTCGCCGGTCGGGACGGCATGGATCAGCTGGTGCGGCTCGGGTTCAGCGTCCGCAAGGGCGCCGACGGTTTCGCACTGCCCGGAATCGAGGCTCGGCAGCTGGATCTCGGCGCTCCCACCGGCCAGGTGCCGTTGGCCTTCGCGGTGATCATGGACGAGACGGGCGCGTTGCTGGAGGCCGAGTACCAGATCGACGTACTGGCCGAAACGGTGGTCGAACAGATGCTCACGCACTTCGTCCGGTTGCTCGACAGTGCGCTGTCCGAACCCGATCGCCGCCTCGGCTACCTGGACATGCTGGGCGCGGCCGACCGCACCGCGATCCTGGAGCAGTCGCACGGCGAACTCGTCGCGGGCGAGCCGACCACCCTGGTCGCACTGTTCGAACGCAGTGCCGCAGCGGCGCCGCAGGCCCTGGCGCTCGTCTCGGACCACGCCAAATTGACCTACGACGAGCTGTATCGCCGCTCGAATCGCCTGGCGCGCTGGCTGATCGGCCGTGGCATCGGGCCCGAGGACATCGTCGGGCTGCGGATGACCACGTCCGTCGAGTTCATCGTCGCGATGCTCGGCGTGCTCGGATCCGGTGCGGCATACCTGCCGATCGATCCGGCCTACCCCGACGACCGGATCGAGTATCTGATCGCGGACGCCCGCCCCGAACTGGTACTCGGCCGGGCGGATCTGGCGGCCGCGGAATCAGCGGCTGCCGACCTGCCCGATACCGCCCCGACCGACGGCGATCGCGTTCGTCCGCTGCGGCCAGGGCATCTCGCATACGTCATCTACACCTCGGGCTCGACCGGCAAGCCGAAGGGCGTTCCGGTGCCGCACGTGGCCATCGCCGAACACATCGAAGGTTTCATCGCCGAATGGGGGATGACCGCCGAAGATCGACTGCTGCAGTCGTCTTCGGTGAGCTTCGACGCCTCACTGCTGGACATCTTCGTCACATTGGTGCTGGGCGCGCGCTTGGTCGTGCCGAAGCCGGACGCGTTCCGCGACATCCGGTACGTCGCCGACCTGATCACCCGGCGCGGCGTCACGGTGCTGCACATGGTGCCGTCGATGCTCAGCACCTTCCTGCTGTTGCCGGAGGTGAGCGAGTGGCGGGCACTGCGCCATGTGCCGGTGGGCGGCGAAGCGCTGCCGGGCGAGGTGGCCGACAAGTTCGCCGGTGTCTTCGACGCCGAACTGCGCAACCACTACGGGCCCACCGAGGCGGTGGTCTGCTCCACGCACATGTCGGTGGAGGGGCCGCAGGGCACCGGAGTCGTACCGATCGGCGTGCCGAACCGCAATGTGTACACGTATGTGCTGGACGAGGCGCTGCAATTGGTGCCGGCCGGTGTCGTGGGCGAGCTCTACCTGGGCGGCGCGCAGCTGGCGCGGGGCTACCTCGGCCGGGCGGCGCTGACCGCTCAGCGGTTCGTCGCCGACCCGTTCACCCGCGGCGGACGGCTTTATCGTTCGGGGGATCTGGTGCGCCGCAACATCTTCGGCGAATTGGAGTTTGTCGGGCGGGCCGACGAGCAGGTCAAGGTGCGTGGCTTCCGGATCGAGCTGGGGGAGGTCGAGGCCGCGATCACCGCGCACCCGTCGGTCGGCCACTGCGTCGTGGTGGTCGCGCAGGACCCCGCGGTCGGCGCCTTGCTCGCCGCGTACTTGGTGCCCGCCGGCAACGAAGACGGTATCGCGCCAGTGGATCTGGAACAGGTACGCGCGCATGCCGCCGCGCTGCTACCGGAGTACATGGTCCCCAGCGCTTTCGCGGTGATCCCGGAGATCCCGTTGACCGTCAACGGGAAGCTGGACAAGCGGGCACTGCCCACGCCGACCCCGGCCGCAGTCCGCGGCTACCGGGAGCCCGCGACGGCCACCGAGCGCCGGATGTGCGCGAGCTTCGCCCAGCTGTTCAGCGTCGAGCGGGTCGGTGCCGAGGACTCCTTCTTCGAACTGGGCGGCCATTCCCTGCTCGCCGCTCGACTGGTCGCCTTGATTCGCGCGGATTTCGGGGTCGAGTTCGACGTCCGCGTGGTGTTCGACACGCCGACCCCGGCCGGTTTGGCGGCCGGTCTGGTCGACCGGTTCCGCGATGACTTCGGCATCGATCTCGACGCGGTGGACATCGACGTGGTGGATATCGCCGATTCCGCCGCGCCGGAATCGGCCGCCGCGTCGTCGGGTCGCCCCGCGCTGACCGAACGTGACCGGCCCGAGCGCATTCCGCTGTCCTATTCGCAGCTGGCCATGTGGTTCCAGTACCGGATGGAAGGCGCGAGCGAGGTCGGCAACCTGCCGTTCGCGCTGCGCTTCGACGGGCCGCTGCACCGCGACGCGCTCACCGCCGCGGTGAACGACCTGGTGGCCAGGCACGAGGCGCTGCGTACCACGTTCCCCGAGCACGAGGGTGTTCCGTATCAGCTGGTGCATCCGGTGCTGGAGGTGGCGGTGCCGGTCACCGAGATCGTGCCGCAGCAGCTCGACGCGACGCTGGCCGAACTGCGCCGCCACCGGTTCACGCTCGAGTCCGAGCCGCTGGTCCGGCCGACCCTGGTCGCGCTCGGCCCGCAGAGCCATGTGCTGTCGTTGCTGGTGCACCACATCGTCGCCGACCACGCGTCGCTCGGAATCCTCCTCGACGATCTGATCACCGCGTACCGGTCCCGGATCGATGGCCGGGCACCGGGGTGGACGCCGCTACCGATTCAGTTCGCCGATTACACGCTGTGGCAGCGCGACGCGTTCGACCAGGACGCCGCGGGCCGGCGACATGCGTTCGGCCAGACCGAGATCGAGCACTGGCGCACAACGCTCGCCGGACTGCCGGACGAGATCTCGGTGGCGCCCGATCACCCGCGACCGGCCGTGCTCGGCAAACGCGGCGAAGTGGTGACCCTGCGCGTGTCCACCGCTGGGCGCGCGGGTATCACGACTCTCGCCGAGCAGTGCGGGGCGAGCGAGTTCATGGTCTACCAGGCCGCGGTCGCGACCCTGCTGCACCGGCTCGGTGGCGGCACCGACGTCGCGGTGGGCACCCCGGTGGCGTGCCGAGTCGACCCGGCGACCGAGTCGTTGGTCGGCCTGTTCGCCAATATGGTCGTGCTGCGCAACGACCTGTCCGGGGACCCGACGCCGCGGGAGACGGTCGCACGCGCCCGCGATGTGGTCCTCGATGCGTACGCGCATCAGGAGCTGCCCATCGAACGCCTGGTCGAGGCCGTCAATCCGCCTCGGAGCAGGTCGCGAAATCCCTTGTTCCAGAGCATGATTCATTTCCGGGGCGCGGATTGGGCACCGCAGCGGCGCGATCTGACCGGTACGGGTGCGGCGACGGTCTCGGTGCTGCCGGTGGACTTCGACGTCTCGTTCCTCGACCTGAACCTGAGCCTGAACGTGACCGCGGACGGCGGTATGGACGTGCGCGTCGTGGTGAACGCCGATCTCTACGAGCCGGCGACGGCCCGGCTGCTCGCCGACGCGCTCGCGGCCACCCTGGACGCGTATTCGGTGGCGCCGGACAGCCCCGTCTCGCAGTTGACGGTGCTGCCGGAGGCTGAACTGGCCGCACTGCTCGCACCGCCGGTCGCCGTGGCGGCAAGCGAGCGACCGTCGACGGTGGCCGCGGGTTCATCGACTACCGCGCGCACGCTCATCGCCCTGCTCGAGGAGTTGCTCGAGATCGCCGATGTGCAGGCCGAGGACAACTTCTTCGCGCTCGGTGGCGACAGCGTGATCTCCATCCAGTGGTCCGCACGTGCGGCCGCGTCGGGGCTGGCGCTGACCCCGCAACTGGTGTTCGAGCACCGGACCATCGCGGAACTCGCCGCAGCGGTCGACGCGGCCGCGGATCAGCCCACGCCGCAACCGGAGAGCGCGCCGATGAGCGCTTCCGGCCTGGACGCCGATGCCCTGGCCGCGCTCACCACATCCTGGCAGGCGCAGTCGTGACCACCGCACCGCCGCAGATCGAGGATGTCCTGGCCCTGAGCCCGCTGCAGGAGGGGTTGTTCTCGCTGTCGCGGCTGCGCGGTGACGGCATCGACCTGTACACCATGCAGTTCGTCGCCGACATCGACGGCCCGCTCGATGTGGGACTGCTGCGCCGCAGCGCTGAGGCCATGCTGGTGCGGCACCCGAATCTGCGGGCCGCCTTCTGGGACCGGGACGTGCCGAAGCCGGTGCAGATCGTACCGACGCGGGTCGAGCTGCCCTGGACCGAACGCACGGCGCGGCCGGCGGAATTCGACGCCATCGCGGAATCGGAGCGCCGGCGGCCGTTCGACCTCAGCCGCGGCCCCGCACTGCGCATCGTGCTGCTCACGGTGCCCGGCGCGAGCACCCGCCGGATGATCCTCACCGCACACCACATCCTGATGGACGGCTGGGCGATGGCGGTGTTCTTCACCGAGTTGCTCGCGGTGTACCAGGCGGGCGGATCGCTGGACAGCCTGCCCGCGCCCCGGCCCTACCGCGACTACATCGGCTGGCTGGCCGCGCAGGACACTGCCGCCGCCACCGCCGAATGGGCCGGATACCTGAGCCGCGCGAGCGGACCGCTGATGCTGGCCGACGGCAACGCGGTCGGCCGCGCCACTGTGCCGGAAAAGACGAAACTCCTGCTGCCCAAGGCGGAAACCGAGCGGGTGCAGCAGTGGGCACGCCGCAACGGCCTGACCCTCAACACTGCCATGCAGTTCGCGTGGACAGTGCTGCTCGGCCGGCTCACCGACCGTCGCGACGTCGTCTTCGGCACCACCATCTCCGGGCGGCCCGACCAGCTCGCCGGGGTGGAGGGCATGGTCGGCCTGTTCATCAACACCGTGCCGGTCGTGCACCGCCTCGAGCGCACGGAATCGGTGCTCGAACAGTGCGCGCGGTTGCAGCGGGAGTCGGCCGCCATGCGCGACATCGGCTACCTGAGCCTGTCGCACCTGCAACGCGTAGCCGGTCACGGCACGCTTTTCGATACCCTCTTCGTCTTCGAGAACGCCCCGATCGACGACGCCATCCAGGAGGTCACCGCCGCGGACGGCACCCGCTTGCGCCCGGTCGAGATGGAGAGCTTGTCGCACTATCCGCTGACCGTGGTCAGCCATCTCGGCGACGGCGAACTGGTGGTGCTGATCGAGGCCATTCCCGCAGCGTTGCCGCACCTCCCGGCCGCGGAGGTCGGCGAGCGCCTGCTCACCGTGCTGCGCCAGCTGCCCGACAGCACGGATGCGGACGCACTGGATGTCCGCACCGCGGCCGAACACGCCGAACTCCGCGCCGCCGCCGCGCGACCCGAGCCCGCGATCGATACCACCGTCTGGGAGCTGTTCGACCATCAGGTGCGCCGCACCCCGGACGCATCCGCCCTGACCACCGGTGGCGGTGAGCACTACACCTATGCCGAGCTGCACGCCGCCGCGAGCCGCCTGGCCGGGGAACTCGTCGAGCACGGCGTCGGTCCGGAGCAGGTCGTCGCGCTGGCGCTGCCGCGCTCGGCGCAGTCGATCGTCGCGATCCTGGCCGTGCTCGCCGCGGGCGGCGCCTACCTGCCGGTGGACCTCTCGCTGCCCGCCGTCCGCGTCGAATCCATTCTGCGCCAGGCGGATCCGGTGCTCACGGTGACGGTGGAAGCTTGGCGTGCGCTGCCCGGGGCGCGGCTGTCCACGCTGGTCATCGATGATCCCGCAGTGGCGGAGCGGGTTGCGCGCCGCGCACCGGTCGCGCCGGCGGTCGAGCGTCATCCGCAGCACCGCGCCTACCTCATCTTCACCTCCGGGTCCACCGGAGAGCCGAAGGGAGTCATCGGCACCAACGCCGCGCTGGCAGCGTATTTCGCCGATCACCGCGACCGCGTCTACCGTCCCGCGACGGCACGTCTCGGCCGCCGGCTGCGCGTCGCGCACGCCTGGTCGCTGAGCTTCGACGCCTCATGGCAGCCCATGGTCGGGTTGCTGGACGGACATGCGCTGCACCTGTTCGACGCCGAGGAGATGCGCGACGCACTCCGGTTGGTCGACGGTATGGCCGCGCACGCGGTCGACATGATCGACACCACTCCGTCGATGTTCGCGCAGTTGTCCGCGGCCGGGTTGCTCGAGCGCGGGCTGCCGGTGCTCGCGCTCGGCGGCGAGGCGATCGATGCCGCGCTGTGGTCCCGGCTGCGGGCGCTGCCGGAAACCGCCGTCTACAACTGTTACGGCCCGACCGAGACCACCGTCGAGGCCGTGGTCGCCCCGGTCGAGCGGTACACCACGCCGACCATCGGCACGGCGAACACCGGAACCTCCGGGTACGTCCTCGATTCCCTGCTGCGCTCGGTGCCCGACGGCGCGGTGGGTGAGCTGTACCTGTCCGGTGCCCAGCTTGCTCGCGGTTATGCCGGCCGGGCCGCGCTCACCGCTGATCGCTTCGTTGCGGACCCGCAGCGACCAGGTCGGCGCATGTATCGCACCGGGGATCTGGTGCGCCGCCTGCCGCACGGCGGCTTCGCCTATCTGGGCCGGGCCGACGCACAGGTCAAAATTCGCGGCTACCGCATCGAGATCGGCGAGATCGAGACCGCGCTGCGCAGGCTGCCCGACGTCAGCACCGCCGCGGTCACCGTGGTGCGCCGCGCCGGTGGCGCGAGCCTGGTCGGTTTCGTGGTGTGCCGAGCGGATCGGGACGGCGATGTGGTGCGGCTGCGGGCCGCCCTCGCGGAACGTCTTCCGGCGTACATGGTCCCGGCCCGGATCGTCACGTTGCCGCAGCTTCCGGTGAACCCCAACGGCAAGCTGGATGGTCACCTGCTGGCCCGGCTGGCCGAGCGAGCGCTGTCCGGCGATACGTCCGCGGGCACGGGGGCCGTAGCGTCCACCGGCACCGAGCGCGCCCTCGGCGAAGTCTTCGCGGAGCTGTTCGACGGCAAGGTCCCCGGCATCGACGAAGACTTCTTCGCACTAGGTGTGGACAGCATCGTGGCCATCTCGCTGGTCAACAAGGCACGCAGACGCGGTATGACGGTGAGTCCGCGAATGGTGCTGGCCACCCCCACCATTCGTGAGCTAGCCGCAGCGGTCGATGCGGCGGCCGCCACCGCACCGGTCCGGTCCGATGGCGATTTCGGCGAGGTGCTGCCGCTGCCGGTGGTGTCCTGGCTGCACGAGTACGGCAACTACCGCCGCTTCACCCAGACGGCGCTGCTTCGGTTACCCGATGGAATCGACAGTGCGGCAATCGAATCGGTCTTACAAGCGCTGCTCGACGGACACGACACCTTGCGCGCCCTGCTGCGCGACACCGCCGCGGGACCGCGTCTGGTCACCCGCGAGCCCGGCGTGGTCCACGCGACCGACCTGCTCACCACGGTCCCGTTGGCGACGGCATCCGACACCGAATTGGATTCGGCGATAGCCGACGCGGCGCGCACAGTGCTGGACCAGATCGACCCGCGCACCGGCGACATGGTGCGAGCGGTCTGGTTCACCGGCGCGGCACAGGGGGAGGTGCTGCTGCTCACCGTGCACCATCTGGCCGTGGACGTCGTCTCCTGGCATATCATGCTGGCGGGAATCGCCGAGGCGTGGCGGGCGATCGAAGCGGGGGCCGCGCCGAAGCCCCTGCCGGAATTCACCTCGTACCGGCGATGGTCCACGCTGATCTGGGAGCGAGCCGCCATCCCGGAAGTACTGGCCCAGCGCGACTATTGGGCCGAGCAGGTCCGCGAGCCCGATCCGCCCCTCGGACAACGCCATCCGGCCCCGGCGAGCGACACCTGGTCCACCCTGCGGGTGACCTCGGTGGTCACCCCGGTGTCGGTGACCGAACCCATTCTGGCCACCCTTACCAGGGAAGACGGGGTGCGCGAGTTCCTGCTCGCCGCACTGACCGTGACGATCGCGAGTCTGCGGCGCGAACGCGGGCACGACCCGGCTTCCGGCGCGCTGATCGCGCTGGAGGGCCACGGGCGCGCCGATACCACCTTGAACACCGACACCACGAATACCCTCGGCTGGTTCACCAGCGTCTTTCCGGTCCGGCTCGGCATCGGTGCGGCAGCGGTGGATATCGAACAGGCCGAAGCGGATCCAGCCGCCGCGCGGTCCCTGCTGAACTCGGTGAGCGCGCGTCTGCGCGCCGTCCCGCAGCAGGGGCTGGACTATGGTCTGCTCCGGTACATCGCTCGTGTCCCGGAATTGCAGGCGGCAGCCGAACCGCAGGTCGAGTTCAACTACCTGGGCCGCGTGGATCTGAGCGGGGGCGTCGATCAGCCATGGTCGCTGCTGACCGGCCCGCGCAACGACGCGCTGCCGCTGGATCCGGAACCGGATCTGCCGCTGCGCTACGCGCTCGACGTGATCGCGGGCATCGGCAGCACACCGGAAGGCCCGCAGCTCACGACGAATTGGCGCTGGAGCGAAGCGCTGTTCAGCGCGGCGGACGCCGACCGCCTGACCCGGCTCTGGCAGCGCAGCATCGCGGCGCTGGCCGTCGCGGTCGAACCTTGATGCACGACGGCCCCGCCGGATCGGCAGGGGCCGCCGTGCTAAGCCGTCGCGGCGCTCAGGCGGGTGAACCGACGATGATGCTGCCGACGTTGCATTCGGAGAGCTCGTCCACGCCTACCGCCGCGCCGAACGCCGTGGTGTCGCTGAACCCTTGCGCGACCACGCCCAGACCCATCGCCGTGGCGGCCAGATAGACGGTCTGCATGAAAACCCCGACGTGCTTGAGGATGTTGGCGTAGCCGACCTGCTCATAGCCCCACATCACCCGGCCGGCCCGGGCCGAGACCAACAGCAGGACCTGTGCTTCCGCGCCCTGCGCCAGGGTGGCCGAGGTTGTGCGCAGCAGTCGCTGCACCGCAGGCGAATCCGCGGGCGCGACGGGGCACAGCACATGGTCGAACGAATCGTAGTGGTACATGCCGGCCGCCAGCCCGGCGACGTTGCGCACCACCGGATAGACCTCCAGCTCATGCACACTGCCGCCGGAAGGGTAGGGACGCGAAGCCAATTCCTCGCTGTCCACGATTTCCACACCGCGAGTGCGCGCCGTGCGATAGAGCAGTTCGGCCAGCTGACCGAGGGTGATGGGGGCGCCGTCGTCGAACGCGCGGCAGGACCGGCGGTCCTCCAGCACCGCCGTCAGGCTCGGATCCTGGGCGCGCAGTGCCGTCAGATCCGGAACCGGCAGCGGCACGGGCGCACCCGGATAGGCGGACTTGCGGGCGGGCGGCGGCGGGAAGTGGCCCTTCGCCCACTTGGTCGGGCCGAAGTTCTCCCAGGTGATGGTGCGTTCACCCAGGGTGCTGCGCCGATGGAACCACAGATCGGGTGCGCTCCAGCTGCGGCTGGCGAACTCTCGGTCCTCCGCGTCGGGGTCGGCCACCAGGAACCCACTCCAGTGCAGGTCGTCGGCGAACTGCGTCTTGACCGCGATCGGCAGGTTGGCGTCGGCCGCGCCGGGGCCGTCCAGCAGCGCGAGCAACCGCGGATCGTGGATGCGCAGATCGCACCACGCGCGCGGGTGTTCCAGCACGAAGCCCAGCGAGTCCCGATGCAGCACGGCGAATTTCGACAGTGTCGCCGACCACGGCAGCGCTGTCGTCGGCCGTGCGGGCGGCTGCCCGAACGGCTGGATGGTGTAGAGGTCGCGCCCGCCGTCGCGCACGGTGACCGCGAGCCAGCCGCCGTCGGCCAGCCGGTCCATCAGTCCGGCTACATCGGCATCGCCGGCGCCGGCGGACATCTCGGCGACCGTGGCGGGCCCCTGGTTCAGCGTTTTCAGCGCCTGGAGCTGACCGGCGGCCAAGCCGGTCAGCTTCTCGTTGTGCGGCGGACGCAGCAGTACCGCCCCCGCCGGGGTGCTCAGGCAGGTGACGCCCGCGCGCAGCGCGAATCTGGTCTGGTCTGGATAGGTGGGCGCGGGCACGAGCGCTGACCTCCGCTTGTCGAATCGATCTGATAGATATGCTATTTCGCCGCGTTGGCGAAGGCGGGCGCCAGTTTGTCCAGCAGGTAGGGAACCGAAAGCGCGGTCGGCTGGTTCACCGCGGAGATCTCCAGAGTGTTGAGGAAGACCACCGCCCCTTTCCGCACCGCGGGCAGTTCCGAATAGCCTGGCAGCTGCCGGTAACTCGCGTCCAAGCCAGGAGAGTAGCCCGCGAGCAGCAGATCCGACCGCAGTTCGTCGAGACGTTCCGGCGACAGCGCCAGCCTGCCCTGATTCGCGGGCTGATCGGTCAGGTTCTTCGGAATCGTCATGCCGAGCTGGGTGAACAGTTTGCTGGAGCCGTCGTTCGGGTCGGTCAGCACCATGAGCTGCGACGGGCCGGCCAGCCACGTGCTGGCGAAGGTCTTGCCCTTCAGGCCGGGATTCGCCGCGGCGATCGCGTCGAGCCGCCCGCGCACGTCGGCAATGACCCGGTCGGCGTCGCCTTCTTTGTGTAGCACTTTGCCCAGGGTGTTCACCTGGTCCTGCCACGGTGTCACCGCGTCCTTGCCGAGCGCGGGCAGCGTCGGGGCCAGCTTGGACAGTTCGTCGTAGGTCTTCTGATCGGCGATGAACGGATCGGCCAAGATCAGATCCGGCTCCAGCGCCGCGACCTGTTCGGCGATATTGCCCCCGGGGTTGAGTGCTTTGGCCGATGCGAGCGTCGCGGGCTCCCACGGGACCGGAGTCTTGGACAGCACGCCGATGTTGTCGACATAACCGACCGGGGTTACGCCCAGCGCCAGCGTGGCGTCCAGCCACTGGTTACCCAGCGTGACGATTTTCGCCGGCGTGCCGCTGACCGTCGTGGTGCCGCGAGCGTGGGCGACGGTGACCGGCGCGCTGCCGGAAGCCGGGTCATCGCCGGATGTTCCGCATGCGCTCAGACCGAGAGCGAGCGCACCCGCCACCGCAACGACCGCTGCCCGGAACCAGCGGGACCTGCGAACCGACCTCATTGCCTCACCTCTTCGCATCGAGAAATCCCCGACGGCTCGTCCGGGCCGACCTCAGCATAGGTCAGCCTTGCCTTACTCGGCAGCCTCGGGTGTGTGTCCGGACTTCGATGGCGAGGACGACCGAACCGCCAGTTGCGTTCGAGCCCGCTGCCATGAGCGGGCTCGAACGCGCGAACTCGGCCGAATACCGACTCAGAACGTGACGCGCTGGTCGGAGGGCAGGAACAGTTTGTCGCCTTCCTTCACCTCGAAGGTCTGGTAGAACTCCGCCAAGTTGCGCACCACCTGGTTGCTGCGGAATTCCGCGGGCGAGTGAGTGTCGGTGGCGAGAGAGCGGACGGTGACTTCTTTCGTCTGCTTTTCCCGCCAGCTGCGCGCCCAGGACAAGAACATGGTGCGGTAGTCCGGGTTGTCGATACCGCGGCGTTTTTCCGCGATGCGGAAAGCTGCCAGGGTGATCTGCAATCCGCGCAGGTCGGCCAGGTTCTCCCCGACCGTGAGTGCCCCGTTGACGTGCTGGTTCGGCTCGAGCCCCTCAGGGACCAGGACGTCGTACTGCTCGACCAGTCGCTTGGCCTTGGCGTCGAACGCGGCGCGGTCCTCCGGAGTCCACCAGTCGCGGCGGTTGCCGTCGCCGTCGTATTTGGAGCCCTGGTCGTCGAAACCGTGTCCGATCTCGTGCCCGATGGTCGAGCCGACCGCGCCGAAGTTGACCGCGGGCAGCGCGTCCTTGTCGAAGAACGGCGGCTGGAGATAGGCGGCCGGGAAGGCGATCTCGTTAGAGGTCGCCGAGTAATAGGCGTTCACCGTCTGCGGCGACATACGCCATTCGGACTTGTCGACCGGAGTGCCGAGCCGGGCGAAGGCGCGCTTGGTCTCGAAACTATTGATGGCGAGCAAAGATTCGATCAGTTTGCCCCGGGTGATCTTCAGCTTGGAGTAGTCGGTCCACTTGTCCGGGTAGCCGATCTTGGGATCGATCTTGTCCAGCTTTGCCAGCGATGCCGTCCGGGTCGCAGGCGACATCCAGGTGGAGTTGGTGAAATTCTCCCGGTAGGCCGCGATGACGTCGGCGAGCATTTCCTTGGCGCGATCCTTGGCCTCCGGCGGAAAATACTTGGCCACATACAGTTTCCCGAGCTGCTCGCCGAGCTGTCCGTCGACCAGGTTGACCCCGTACTTCCAGCGTTCCTGTCGCTCGTTCTGACCGTTGAGCACCTTGCCCTTGAAATCGAAATTCGCGTCGTTGATGGCCTTGGGGAGATAGGGCGCAAAGGCCCGCAGCACGGACACCTTGAGGTAATCCCGCCAACTGGCGATGTCGACTTCGGTCCACAACTGCCCTGCCGCCGCGAGGTAGGACGGCTGAGCGACCACAATCGTAGCGAAAAGCTCGCGCGGGCGGTCGGTGTTGCCCGCCAGCCACGGATCCCAGTCGAATCCCGGGGCGAGTGAGGTCATTTCGGCCCAGCTGTACACGTTGTACGTGGCATCGGTGTCGCGATTTCGCACGTTGTCCCAGTGCGCGGGAGCGATGCGCTTCTCCAGGTCGAATACGCGCGCAGCGGTACCCGCCGGATCGGCGAAGCCCGCGCCCGCCGCGATGCGCTCGAGGAAGGTTCGATACTCGCCGAGCACCTTGGCGTATTCCGGCTTCCGGTAGTACTGCTCTTCGAGTCCGAGGCCGGATTGGCCGACCGATGGGATATAGGCGTCGGAGTTCTTCCGATCGACGTCGATGCCGAGTCCGATCAGGCCGCCGATCGGCAGCTGGGCCATCACTTTCGCCAAGTCGGCTTTGGTCGCGGCGCCATCTATCTCGGCGAACAGCCCGGCCAGCGGTGTCATGCCGAGCCGCTCGACCTCGTCCCAGTCCAGCCGCGCGTCGTACAGATCCCTGATCTGTTGCGCCTCCGAGCCGGGTTCGGGATCCTTGATGCCCTCGATGATCTCCCGCAACTGCTGCTGGGTCCGCTCAGCGGCCTCGCTCGTCGAGCCGAAGGCGACTTTGTCCGGCGGCAGCTGATACTCGCGCAGCCACTTCCCGTTGACGTGCCGGTACAGGTCGTCCTGCGGCCGGATCGTCTCGTCCGCCCCGCTGAGGTCGACACCGGTGAGCGTCCTGCTTGTTGCTTCGGAGTCGTTCGAGCAGGCGACCAGCGCGGCGGCGGCCGGGACCGCCCCGAGCGCGATCAGGAACGCACGACGGTCCAGCTTTCCTGGACGACCGGTTGATGTCACGAGAGTCCTCTCCCCGACGCGGCGGTGCCGCAGATGTACGGTGGCGGCCTTGCAGGACACGAGGCTACCGGCGCGGCGCAGGTCCAGCCCGCAAACGTGGCCCGGGTAGGGTCGCGGCCATCCCGATTTGGGAACGACCTGCGGATTCCCATACACTAGACCGGTTGCCTGCGGGAGCTATGCCCGCAATCCGGCAGTGAACCCCCAGTGGTTGGTTCCGCGTTTCAGGCTCGAACCGAGAAAACCGCTGGCAGGCGCGCGTCCGGAGGGCAACCGACCATGCCCGTCGGGTCGGTAATCCGGCGTGCTAAATGTCCAGGTCAAGGAGGACGCTGAAGTGATTCAGCAGGAGTCGCGACTGCGCGTCGCCGACAACACGGGTGCGAAGGAGATTCTCTGCATCCGCGTTCTCGGCGGTTCGTCGCGTCGCTATGCCGGTATCGGCGACATCATCGTCGCTACCGTGAAGGACGCCATCCCCGGCGGCAACGTCAAGCGGGGTGACGTCGTGAAGGCGGTCGTCGTGCGCACCACCAAGGAGCGCCGCCGTCCGGACGGTTCCTACATCCGTTTCGACGAGAACGCGGCCGTGCTCATCAAGGCCGACAACGACCCGCGCGGCACGCGCATCTTCGGCCCGGTCGGCCGCGAGCTGCGCGACAAGAAGTTCATGAAGATCGTCTCGCTGGCCCCGGAGGTGCTCTGACATGAAGGTGCACAAGGGTGACACCGTGCTCGTCATCTCGGGCAAAGACAAGGGTGCCAAGGGCAAGGTCATTCAGGCCTACCCGAAGGAGAACCGGGTTCTCGTCGAAGGCGTGAACCGGATCAAGAAGCACGTCGCGAACTCCGCCACTCAGCGCGGCGCCTCCTCGGGTGGCATCGTGACCCAGGAAGCCCCCATCCACGTCTCGAACGTGATGGTCATCGATTCCGACGGCAAGCCGGCCCGGGTCGGCTACCGGACCGATGAGGAGAGCGGCAAGCGGGTTCGGATCTCCCGTAAGAACGGGAAGGACATCTGATATGACCACCTCCGAGAAGATCCAGCCGCGCCTGAAGCAGCGCTACCGCGCCGAGATCAAGGACGCGCTGAACAGCGAGTTCAACTACGCCAACGTGATGCAGATCCCCGGCGTGGTGAAGGTCGTCGTGAACATGGGTGTCGGTGACGCCGCCCGCGACGCCAAGCTGATCAACGGCGCCGTGGACGACCTGGCCCTGATCACCGGCCAGAAGCCGCAGATCCGCAAGGCGACCAAGTCCATCGCGCAGTTCAAGCTGCGTGAAGGCATGCCGATCGGCGCCAAGGTCACCCTGCGCGGTGACCGGATGTGGGAGTTCCTCGACCGGTTGGTCTCCATCGCGCTGCCGCGTATCCGCGACTTCCGCGGTCTGTCGCCGAAGCAGTTCGACGGCAACGGCAACTACACGTTCGGCCTGAGCGAGCAGTCGATGTTCCACGAGATCGACGTGGACCGGATCGACCGTCCGCGTGGTATGGACATCACCGTGGTGACCACCGCGACCAACAACGAAGAAGGCCGTGCCCTGCTCAAGCACCTCGGCTTCCCGTTCAAGGAGAACTGAGCACATGGCTAAGAAAGCACTGGTCAACAAAGCCAACGCCAAGCCGAAGTTCGCGGTCCGCGCCTACACCCGCTGCCAGCGGTGCGGCCGCCCGCACGCGGTCTACCGCAAGTTCGGCCTCTGCCGCGTGTGCCTGCGCGAAATGGCGCACCGCGGCGAGCTGCCGGGCGTGCACAAGAGCTCCTGGTGAGCTGGACGCTCCCGTAGCGTCCCCACACTGAACCCGAACGAGGGCACGGACTCCACCCGAGTCCGTGCCCTCGTTCGCGTTCAGTGTGACTGCTCGCCACCTCGGGCTGGGTAGGCTTCGGTCATGACGATCCAGGCATCGGACCACTTGCCGCATGAGATGACCGAGGAGCAGTACCACCAGCTGCCCGAGGATGTCGCGCGCGAGATCGAGGTCGTGCACGGGCATGTGATCGTCTGCGAATCGCCGGTGCCTGAGCACAATCGCGTGGCACGCCGCTTGGCCGGCTCGATAGAGGAACTGCCGAGCACGGAGCCGTGCATCCGCGTCGAAACGGATATCGATGTGGTGCTCTGGCGGATACCGAAGTTCACGTTCCGGCGACCGGATGTGACGGTGTATCGCTGCTTGCCCGAGCGCGGAGCGAAGCCGGAAGCTGGTGACGCGCTGATCGTCGTGGAGGTGTCTTCCCCCTCTACCGCCGCCGAAGATCTGCTGGACAAGAAGGTTCAGTACGCGCGCGCAGGCATTCCGCTCTACTTGGTTGTCGTCCTCGACACCAAGTTCGATATCGAAGAGGTGCGCGAATTCCGGCTCGACGCCCACGCTGCCGAATACCGCTTGCACCGGCTGCATCGCGATGGATTCGTACGGTTGGAGCACGTAGTGCTCGGCGATATCAGTTTTGCCGACTTGGTTCGGTAGTCGTCGGTCGGTCACGAGGGCGCCGGCGTCAAGGCCGGGAAGTAGCTTCAGCACATCTCCTTATTTAAGGTTATCTGTTAACCTTAAATAAGGAGGAGGTATGGCCAAGTTTGCACAGCAAAGGTGGGTCGGCAACCTGGACGGTGGCGGCTTGTCCCGGCGAGACCGTGGCTCTGGCAGCTATCAGGTGTATCTGCCCGATCCGCTGGTTGGCCGCCGCATCGTCCTGAGCAGTGAGACCGCTGCCGACGTCGTCGACGCAGAGGTGGCCATCAGCCGTCTCGACACAGCGGCGAAAGCGCTCGTCGAGACGGAGGCGCTGTCGCGGTTGTTGCTCCGCGCCGAGGCCATCGCGTCGTCACGGATCGAGGGCCTGGTGGTCGGCGCGCGTCGGCTTCTGCGCGCAGAGGCGGCGCGCCAACTGGAGGGCGAATTATCCGATGTGACGGCCGCTGAAGTGCTGGCGAATATCGACGCTATGGCGGTGGCCGCCAATGCGGTCGTTACTGGTGAGCCGATTACCGAGGATGTCCTGCTCGAAGTCCATCGGCGATTGCTGGCCGGTACCCGACTCGCATCGCACGGTGGATGCCTCCGAGACGAGCAGAACTGGATAGGTGGCAGCTCCTTCAATCCCTTCGCTGCCGCATTCGTTCCTCCGCCACCGGAGTGTGTGCCCGAACTTATGAAGGATTTGATCACTTTCTGCAACAGTGACGATTTGCCTGCCGTCGCGCAAGCGGCCATCGCACACGCGCAGTTCGAGACGATCCATCCGTTCATCGATGGCAATGGCCGAACTGGTCGGGCATTGATTCATCTGATATTGCGCCGTCGCGGTGTGGCCGAACGCGTTGTCGCGCCCGTGTCGCTGATCCTCGCTACGTGGAGCGAGAGTTACATCGACGGCCTGACTCGCTTCCGCCATGTCGGTGCGCCCGATTCCGAGCAGGCCACCGATGGCCTGAACACCTGGGTGGCACGATTCGCTGCTGCCTGCACTCGTGCGTCCGAGGACGCGACCACCTTCGAGGTGAAGGCCGCCGAATTACAGCAATCGTGGCGGGATCGCGTGGCGCCGGTGCGGGCGAGCTCCGCGCTGGACCTGCTCCTCGGCAAGCTCGTCGGAGCCCCGATACTCACCGTTGCGACCGCCGCCGCACTGATCGGTCGTAGTTTCCCCGCTACGAATGCCGCAATCGAGCGTTTGACCGCGGCCGGCATCCTGCGTCAGCTCACCGTCGGCCGCCGTAACAGGGCCTTCGAGTCACCCGAGGCGATCACCGCGTTCACCGCTCTGGAACGGCGTCTCGCCAGGCCGGATGGAGATACGCGAAAATCGGATCCAATACGCCCGGTGCCGTCGAATAAAATGCGCCGCTAGTGATTTCCGCTGCCTCGGCATTCCAAGCCCGGTCGCGGGAAGTTTCCAGACCTTGGTTCTGCTGTAGTCGACACCCCCCGTCATGATCCGGCATCGTAACTGGCGAACGCCCCAGTGTCGCCTCTGATCCTTCATGCGCCTGGGGCTCCTTCATGGGTGGGCTCGGGCGTTGCAGCCCGCGCGTCGCAAAGGTCCACGACAAACTCCGTCGGCCGGTTCCGAATCCGGTTAGTCGCGGGTGTGCGCGATGTCGCCGGTGCTGCGGCGGCATGGTGTCGTTGCCCAGGACGGGCGCCAGGCCGTTTCGGGGAGTGGCGCCAGGTTTGCGAAGTGGTTGATGATCGCCTGAAGTGCCGGGTGCGGATTCGTTCTGGGGAGCATGAGGGAGAGCGGGTAGGCGAGCGTCGGGTTCACGATCGGGATGCGGCGTAGGTCGTAGTTGGTCGGCCAGATGTACCGGTCGCGCGCGCCGACGAGGGTGGCCACATCGGCGGAGTCCGCGAGGGCGTCGAGGAGTACCTCGCTACCGAAGTTCGGGCCTGTCCCGTCGATGCGCAGGTCGAAGGCGGTGGCGAGCTGATCGTAGAACTCTGCCCATTCGCTTCGGGGCACGATGCCTGGCACCCAGATTCGTAGCTTGCCCAGCTGGGACGGGGTCAGTGTCCGTGCGCCGGCCAGCGGATGGCTCGGGCCGACGAGCAGTTCCAGCGGGGAGTCGAAGGCGTGGATCATTTGCACGTCGTGTGGCAGCGTGGCCGGATCGGTGACGGTGCGGAACGAGGCGTCGACATCGCCTGCCTGGACGGCGGCGGCCGCCACGTGAGGGTCGTCGACCCTGAGAGTCACCACGTCGAGGTCGGTTTCGGGATGGGAGCGCCAATAGTCGTGCAGAACGACCGCCTGTGCGCTTCGTAGGCCTAGAACGTCGATCCGAAGCGCGCGCGAACCAGGCCTGACCGCGGTCGCGGCGCGGTCGACACCCGCCACGATGCTTCGTGCGTGGGGGAGGAACGCCTGGCCGTCGAGCGTCAGTTCGACGCCTCGGGCGGTACGGGTGAACAGGCGGACCTCCAGCTCGCGCTCCAGGGCGGCGACCCGCTTCGAGACCGCCTGCTGTGTCACGCCCAGCTCGTCGGCGGCGTGTTGCAGCTGGCCGAGCTCGGCCGCTCGGACGAACGATCGCACTGCCTCGGTATCCATTGGTCCACCCTATACATGCCCAACTGATCGTTGTGGCTCGCCGAAAGGAGGTTGTTTGATCTTGCTCTGGTGTAGCCGATGTGATTGATCGACCCAAACATCGGTTGTTACGGAGGGTTGTGTGCGCATGAAGTCGGGGTCCGGATTCGGCTGGCTGTGGTTGGCCTACGCCGTCAGCACGTACGGCACGTGGATTGCCTTCGGAGCGTTCCCGCTCATCGCGATTCGCGTGCTGCACTCCTCGGCGTTCGCGGTTTCGCTTCTGGAGGCAGTCGGGCTTGCCGTCGCATCGATCGTTGCGGTCCCGCTCGGGCCGTGGGTAGAGCACCGGTCCAAGCGTCCGGTGATGATCGCGATGGACCTGGCTCGGTTCCTCGCGATCGCGAGTGTGGCGGTCGCATACTTCCTCGGCGTGCTGTCCTACGGCCAACTGCTGGTGGTCTCGGTCGTCTCCGGAACCGCGAGCATCGCCTTCACCGCCGCATCCGGCGCCTACCTGAAATACCTCGTCCGCGGCGATCAACTCCTGGCTGCGAACGGAAAATTCGAGGGCACGAGCTGGGTGGCGACCGCGGCCGGACCGCCCCTCGGCGGCGCGCTGGTCGGGTTGTTCGGCCCGGTCAGCACGATCATGGTCGACGCTTTCAGCTACCTGCTGTCCGCGCTCGGGGTCCTTCGTATCTGCGGCGACGACGTCGCGACACCCCGCGATCCGGCCACCAGGTTGCGCGGCGCAGAACTTCTCGGCGGCTGGCGTTTCATCCTCCACGACCGCGCACTGCGGGGCCTGTTCCTCAACTCGATCTTGGTCGGCGGCCTGATCATGGCCACAGTCCCGCTCCTTGCCGTCCTCCTGCTGGGTGAATATCACTTCCCTGCCTGGCAATACGGTCTTGCCTTCGGCGTCCCGGCACTCGGTGGCTTCGTGGGCGCCCGCCTCTGCGCCCGCGTCGTGAATCGGTACGGCCGGTATCGGGTGATGACCGCCTCCGGCTGGCTGCGATCGCTCTTCCCGCTCGGTCTCGCGTTTATCCATCCCGGCATCACCGGACTGCTCACCGTGATCATCGTCGAGGGTCTGCTGATCGTCTGCATGGGCATCTTCAACCCGATCTACGCCACAGAACGCCTGCAACGGACTCCTGCGGATCATGCCGCTCGAGTCCTCAGTGCATGGAGTGTCAGCAGCAAACTCGTGCAGGCCATCGTCATGGTTATCTGGGGCATCCTCGCCACACTCACCAGCCCCCTCGCCGCGATTACGATCTCCGGCGTTCTGCTGCTCGCCACCCCGCTGTTGCTCCCCAAACGGACACACTTGCTCAGTCCTGAGCGTGCCCTGCCGGCTGAAGACGTCCAGGCCGCATGATCCGCAGACCTACGGATCAGCGAAATTCGGACGGATCGGCAGGAATTCGACCGACCTGACACGATCCTGTCGGTCTTCGACGCACAGTTGTTCCCTGGATGACGGCGGTGGCTCGGAGGCAGCAGGAAGTTGTGCGACACATTTTGTGCCACGGTAGGTGGCATGGGGACTCTGAATGTACGAACCGATGAAGCGATGGAAACTGCCCTGGCCAAGCTGACTGCGGGCACGAGTCGAACCCGATCCGAGGCGGTTCGCTACGCGTTGCTGCGCACTTACAAGGAGCTGCTACTGGAGCAGGCGGCCGCGGATGCGGAGCGGCTGGTGGCAGATCCGGACGACCAGGCCGAGATGCTCGCCATTCAGCGGTTCATGGGTGTTGCGTGATATTCCGGGGTGCGATCTACGAGATCAAAGCTCTTCCCGGAACTCGCGGTCATGAGCAGCAGGATAAGCGCTTCGCCGTGATCATTCAGTCCGGCAGGTTCCCAGCGAGTACCGTGATCGTGGCGCTGACCTCCACCAGCGCGTCCGGCCGTCTATCGACCGGAGATCGAATTCGACGGCAACCGCACCCGCGTATTGACCGATCAGATCTATACCGTTGCTCCGGAGCGGCTCGGGGATTTCAAGGGCAGCCTGGACGGTGCCGAGCTCGCGGATTTGGATCGGGATTTTGATGCTGAAACTCGGCCTGCTCTAACCCGCACACGCCGTCCGTGCTCACGACCGCGACGACATCCCCCTTTGCTGCCGCGACCGGGCATCTTGTTCATCCGTCAAATAGTCGAACTCGGCCAACTCCGTGAAGGCAGGCGAATCGATCGGCGGCCTATCGCGAACGAGGGCACCAGCTTTCGCGTTCGGCACCCCCGCGTCGACTACAAGCAATGGCTACCAGCAGTACCGGTACGGCCCGCTGTTGTAGCACTCCTGCTGGTAATCCCACCGGTCGGGGACGTCGGAGTTGGGAATGGACGCACCCACGGCGCCGCCGATCGCCATGCCGCCGAGCACGCCGATGAGCAGGCCGAGCGGCAGGCTGATCGGAAGCAGCAGCCCATAGGCGGCGATGCCGATGACGATGCCGGCGATGACGCCGCCGATGCCGCCGATCAAAGCGCCGATCCCGGCGGCCGCTTCGGTGCTGCGCTGGCGCGGCGAGGTCATGCGCCAGTAGCCGATGTCCTGGGCGGCGACGTCGGCGAGAAGCTTGGTGCCGTTGGCATCCACCCGCGGCGCCAACGTGAGCACGTGATCGTCGAGCGTGAGCGCGCGCGGAACGCTCGCGAGGGAGGTGCCGTCGGCGGCGACGACATCGATCGTGTCGTCTGTGACGCGGAATGTGCCGCCCGTCAGGGTGATGGCGAGAGTGTTTCTGTCGTGGGTGGCCTCATAGCCGACACCGTGGTCGACCCCTTGCGCGCTACTAGGCAGGGCCGCAACTGCTTCCGCCGTCGTCGTAGGCGGTGCGGCGTAGGCGGTGTTCTCCACCAGGCCGATCGCGGCAATCGCGAGGGCGGTGGTGGCGACGAGTCTCTTGATTCTCATGGCGAGCTTTGTCTTTCTTGATCTCTGCTTCTGGCAGAGGTTGTGCGATAGTCAGTGCGGCTGTGCGGACCGATTCCGTAGCATGCGCGCAGCAAACTTGATCATGAACGATCGCTCAGTGTCAAGGTTTGCCGGTGATATGCCGGATTATCTTTCACAGCTGTAATGACGCGAACGTGCTTGTCGCACTGGTGTTCTTGGCGCAGTCCGAGCCGAGAGCCCGCGAAGCGGAGAATCCACACCTGGCGATCGAGGCGCTGCGCGCGGTACTCATCGAGGAGGTGGGTCTCGGCGTTTCGATCCTTGTGCCACTTCCTGTGTGGTGACGACAGCGCTTGCAGCAAGCGATCCTCGGGTTGTGCCCGGTACCGGCTGCCGTGCGAGGCGCGATTCGGGCCAGGTAGTTTTCACGAAATAGTGGCGCGAGAAGATATTCCGCTCATCGACGGCAGCGCAGCTGCCGGATTCGGCAAGTGCGGTGGTTGCGTGGCTGGGGTACATTCGTACGAATCATTTTGCGGTAGAGGGGGATGAAGTTGTCGGGGGAGAAACCGTCACTGTCGGTCGATACCGACGAAGTCGCGGCGTTGGGCCGTTTGGCGTTCGATGTCGCGACTCAGTGTCGTGGCGGCTACGCGGCGCTGGAGACCGACGTGCGAGACATGTTGGGGAGCTGGAGCGGGACCAATTCCGGTGTTTTCGCAGCCGGGTGGGAGGAGTTCCATCAGGGCGCGGTGCAGGTGTGGGATGCGTTGTTCGAGCTGGCGGAGAAGCTGGGGATCACCGCCACCACCGTTCGCCGGGCCGATCAATCCTTTGCTGCGGGCGTCAGCTCGCTGGATCTACCCTGAACGAGGCGAGACTCGCTATGTCTGACGAACAAGCTTTCTCGGTGGATCTGGACAAGCTCGAGAACCTGACCGCCCGCATCCGGGGTTTCGCCGGACTACTCGCCGACCAGTTGGCGGCGATCGACCAGAAGGCGAAACAAGTCGATGCCGTTTCGACCGGTGCGGCGATGGCGGCTTACCGCGAGGCGCACGATGAGTGGCTGGCCGGTGCCACCGACATCCGGGAGGGACTCACGGCCCTGGAGGAGGCCGTGAAGCTGGCGCATGAGGGCTACACCGGCGCTGTCGCCGAGGGCTTGCGGATCCTCGGCGTATGACGGTTCTGGCTGTCGATCCGAAGGCGTATTACCAGGCGGCGACCAACTGTTTCGACGCGGCGTCGGCGCTGCGGGACAGTTTTCTGTACATCTTCGCGGAGTTGTCCGACTGCGGGTCGATGGCGGGCGTGGACGAGAACGGCCGGCAGTGGGCGACCTCGTACAACACCTCCGCGGGTGAGGCGGTGGGCTTCTTTCAGGATGTCCATTCCACGCTGTACGCCTACGGCAGCGCCCTGCACGATATCGGCTTCATGCACGCCCAAGCCGACGCGACCATGAAGGGTGCACCGCAACCGGACCGGCCGGCGGACCCGGGCATGCCGGTGTTCGGGCCGTTCTCGGTCCCCGCCTCGGCGGGCGGACCGGGCCAGGGCATCGTCGACAAAGGCATCAATATCATCAGCCACATCGGCATACCTGTCCCCGACGGCGACACCGGTAAACTCGCCAAGGCCGCCGACGCTTGGGACCGGCTCGGCACGATCTACCAGAACACCAACGCCCGCGACAAAATCACCATCGCGGCAACCTTGTTCGACAACAACACCGCCGACGACGCCGGCCATATCCGCGACGACCTCAAATCCCTGGCCAACTCCATCGACCACCTGCTGACTGCCTGCACCCAGATCAGCCGATCCTGCCTCGAGTACCGAGACGCACTCAACGAACTCCGCGCCGAAATCAAGGGCTTCCTGGAAGGTCTCGTCCGGGACCTCGCCATCGACGCCGCGATCACCATCGGCCTGTCCTTGATCAGCTTCGGTGCAGGCGCCCTCACCACCGCCAAAGCCATCGACACGATCCGGCGCTGGTCCGTGAAGATCAAAGAAGGCATCCTGCTGTGGCGAGCCCGCAAAGCGACACAGATCGCAGGGATACGACAAGAATTCAGAGACACAGCCGCCAAAGCCCGGAAAGCCGTCACCGACCTACGCGAACGACTGCGTAAGAAAATCGACGACGTTGGGAAGGCGCCAAAGGTCGGTCCCAGGAATGTGGACGAAGTGCGAAATTTACTTGATTCTAGAACCAGCCCCGGAAGGAACAGGCCGAATAGACAACTGGATACCGATGCCGAAATAAGACAGCTATACGACGATTTAACCAGAGGTGCTGATACTCTGGATGTTGGTAACTACCCCGGCAGGGGAGCGCGCCTCGAAGACGGGACGGAGATAAAGATCAGAGACCAAAGCGGATCCGGTGGTGTGACTATCGACATCCTCTACCCGGGAAGCAGAAGGCCAGTAAAGGTGCATTTGCCGTGATAAAGAAGCTGGAGAACTTCCTACTCTACAACGTTTCAGACGATTGGGCTCCGATCGGTGAGTTCGACGGAACGGTTGAGAAAATCGTACCCGAACAATATTCGCGCGCCTATGTTCTCGGAATAGTCAGAGAGTTGGCGAGCGAAAATTATATAGATTTCGGCGCCTTCCCGGGCGGTGGCAGGTCATGGGAACCGTGGAATGTCGGGACAGATGAATCGATCGATCGAATCTCATATGGTTATAACGAGGTTCCTGGATATTTGAGCATTCCCGACAGTCAGATCGGTTCCAATGAGGTTTTCAGGGCGAGGATCACCGAGAGGGGTAGGCAAAGGCTTCAAGAGTTGGGAGATCCATACGAAAACTATGGCGACCCCTGGGCTGATGATCCCTACTTGCATGCGTGAGCTCGAGAAGGGCTACGACAGGTTTTGGCGGCTGCCAGCCGTGCAGACCCTGAGGCTTATTCAGGCGCTGGGGCAACGGGTTTCGTGTCCGGCGTGTCAGCAGGTGCGACGGCCTGGTCTGCGAAAAGAATCCAGCTACCAACAAGCTTCATCGCAGGACCAGGACCGCCGCGCATGTACCATATCACCGATTTCGATCGGGACGAGATCATCGAGTTGACCGAGCGAGTCGAGGAATTCGCCGCTGAACAGGGAAAACGGATCGGTCACCCACCGTCACTGGGCTTGTTCACCTATGTCTGTGTAGCGCTGGTCTACTTGCGTCGAAACTACCGGCAGGTCGAGCTGGCGGAGTGGTTCGACACCTCCCAATCCACGATCTCGAGGGCGATCGGCGCGGTCACCGGATGGCTGGAACATACCGAGGGGGATTGAGGAAAGGTCCGGATATAGAGCGGCAGTGATCCGCAGTTCAGAATCTCTGATTGATCATGTTAGATGTGGAGCTCGACGAAAATGGGCGAGGAATAAAGCGAGTCGAATTGACCGGTCGGCTGCATAATGGGGTGCCGACTCCTAATGTGGTCGAGATGGCTCATGGTCAAGCTCCGGATGGGCGTATCTTCGTCCGCGAAAAGAGGGATGTGCGTCCGGCGCGGCCGGATGAGCTACCTTGATTACCGAAGGGAGTTGGTGCCTGGTGTCAGCATTCGATGAATCTAATTCTTCCCAATGGGATGTCAGGCGTGATGCTGCACGAGCGCTTGGTCAGCTGCTTCCCGACCCGGAGGCATTCTGAGGGGCCCGGCGGATTCCGGACAGCTGCCTGAAGGGTTATTTCATGCTGCTGACTGCCGGTTCAGGTAATCGGCGTGGACCTGTAGTGGCGCCTTATAACCAAGTCCCGAGTGAAGACGTTTCCGATTGTAGAATACTTCGATGTACTCCACAATAGCGCGCCGGGCCTGGTCGCGAGTGACGAATGTCATCCGGTGCAACCATTCGTTCTTCAGGGCACCGAAGAACGATTCGGCCATCGAATTGTCCCAGCAGACCCCGGTGCGGCCGACGGATTGACGCATGTCCATCTTCTTCAGCTTCTTGCCGAAGTCGTAACTCGTGTAATTGGAGCCGCGGTCGCTGTGGAATATCGCGCCCGGGCGGACATCGACCCGATTGGCGGCCATATCGAGTGCGGCCTCGATCAGCGGTGTTCGATAGTGGTCGGCCATCGACCAGCCGGCCACCATTTTCGTATGGCAATCGATCACCGTCGCCAAATACAGCCAGCCCTCGGCCGTGCGGATATAGGTGATATCGGAAACGAACTTCTCACCCGGAGCGCCGGCGGTGAAGTCGCGCCGTACGAGGTCCGGGATCCGGTGGTCGATATCGGCCTCGGTGGTCGACGGCCGCCATGGTCGTGGCTGGCAGGGCACCAGATCCAGCTCCCGCATCAGCCGGCGGACGGTGTCGTCGTCCACCGCATACCCCGAGACCACCAGCACGGCGTGAATGCGCCGATGCCCGTAGGTGCCGTGGCTGTCATCGAAGATCGCAGCGATCATCGACTTCAGATCCTCACGCCATTTCTCGGTCTTCGAGATCGGGCGAACACGCCATTCATAATATCCCGACCGCGAAACGTTCAACTTCTTGCACATGAAGGCAACCGGGTACGCCTTCTCCGCGTCCATCTCGGCGATGAAATCGTATTTCACTGCTGGCGGCTCGCGAAGAAGGCTGCCGCTTTTTCCAGGAAATCCTTGGTCATGCGGAGCTCGCGGTTCTCACGTTCCAGCTCCCGCAGTCGAGCTCGCTCGGATATCGTCAACGGTTCGTCCTCCACCGGATGCTTTTTCCGGTGCAGCGCGACCCAATTACCCAGCGTTCCCTCATTGATCCCGAGATCCCGCGCGACCGCCGCGATCGACCGACCGGGATTCTCCAGCACCATTTTCACAGCCTCGTCCTTATATTCAGGCGAGTACTTTCTCCTCTGATGACCCACGAACTATTTCCCTCTCGCTTCCCGTAACCACCCTACGAGGGGTCACTGTCCGGAGGGAATTGGGCACCTCAATTCAGTACGCTTTCCGTATTGCTGGATGACGAAGATACAGCCGTCGAGCAAGAAGCGGCTGAGGTGCTTGTACGTCAAGGTGGACGGGACGGGCTTCTGGCGGTCCTAAGTGTTCTCGGCCGCCGCAGTGACGATCCCGATGCCGATTACATTGCATGCCGCCTTCGGGAGTTGCAGATATTCGAGGAAATACCGATACTAGAGCGGGCTAGGAAAATTGGAAAAGAATATACGTGCGGTCCGGTTCATGATGGAATTGGTCAGCTCGAAGACCTGTTGAACTCTGGTAATGGTCAGTGATTTGATCGGCGGGCGGATCGAAATAAATCAGGCTAGCAGCGACTCCTTGACCAGTGCCGATGGAGTTTACTACATCGAGGGGGATTGGGGAAGGTCCGGATATGGAGCGACAGTGATCCGCAGCGGTAGTTCTCGATTTCGCGTCCGCCAGAGGGTCAGTGTTCGAAATAGTCTTCAGTACTGATGTGCGGATTCGGTTCTGATTGAAGGGGACCTCGAACAGGCCGATCGCGCACGGGCTTTGTCCTGGTTTTGAAGAATGTGGCGAGCAGTACCAGGGTTGTCACGATCACGATGTGCGCGGTGAGCATCACCAGCATGGGGAGGGCGAAGCCCTCGTTGGTGAGAATTCCGTGGTCGCCTACACAGTAGAGGGTGTAGTTGGTGGAGGTGCCTTCGGAGTCGTGGAAGGTGTCGGAGACGACCATGGGTTCGGTGGCCGGGGATGAACAGAACAGGGGCGCGGTGAGTTTCGCTTCGCCGGGCCAGATGGCGACGGGCACGACGATGCTGAAGGCACCGACGACGAGGCCGGTCGAGAGGCTTGTCACTACACGGGACATCGGCTACACCTGCTGGGCTCGGAGGAAGACGCCGGTGCGGTCGAATTCTGCGACCACCTCCGAGCGGGCAGAGACCACGTTGGTGACGATGCGGATGTCGCGGCCGAAGCGGCTCACCACGATGGCGGTGACCTGACCGTCGGGGATTTCGCTACGCGTGCGGGCGGTGTCGACTATGTCTTCGATACGCGAGAGGCCGGGCACCTCGCTGGTCGTGAAGTTCTCGCCGTCCAGGTCATCGAAGGAGGAAATCCGCACGGGGCGTGGGGCACTCAGCTCGCCGAGGGTGAAGGAGTAGTCGTCCATCACGCGGGACAGACCGGGCGGCCGGACACGCAGGCGGACAGTGGGTTCACGGGCGGTGAAATCGCTTCCGGCGAGGAAGTTGGTCACCTGGGCAGGCTGGTTGTTCAGCACGAGCCGGAACTGGGTGGAGTTCGGTGCCGTGAGGAGGATAACGTTCACCTCCGGGTCGCTGGCGCCGATGCGCTGGGCCAGCGCGGCGATCGCGGCCTGCGGCAGGGCGCTCACCAATCCGCCGCCGCGTGTTCGAATCTGGTCCTCGAAATCCGCGCGGTCCACCGCCCCGATACATCCGCTGGTACTGCCGAGCACGGCCAGGCACAGCAGGACACGGAACCAGCTGCCACGGTGCATGTCCCGAATGCTATGCGTTGCGAACCGATTGCGCTGGGTCGGTCCTCGGCTTCGGGACCCCGTCGGCGTCGGTTCGGCCCGGCGCCGGGACGCCTGGACCTCCATCAGCGCCACCAGTGCGTGGGGCTCCGGTTCGTCGGGTGCGAGCGCGGCGAGCATCCGACCAACGTCTTCTTCGCCCGCGAGATCCGCTATCCGAGCGTGGCGGACGGGATCAGGAAGGTGCGGGCTATCTCGTCCGTGGACAGTCCCGCCACCGTCTCGAGCGACGCGAACGATTCGGCCGCTGATGGTTGATGAACCACGATCGCGCCGGCCATGACATTGACGCCCTCCAAAAGCGGTGAAGTCCTCACCGCAGCGGGCTGTGGTGATGGTGCAAGCGCCGACTTCGACGCACTGGCCGCTTGTCTCGCTTCGGCTGCTCTTGAATCAGCGCGCTGTGGATAGATTGGCTGGCAGCATCTCCACCCCTTGCTGTCCGGGCCAATGGGCCGCAGGGGCAGAGCTGCACTCAGCTGCGGTCGAATCCGCCGTCCTTGGCTCTGGCGATGAAGGTGTCCCATTCGCCGGGTGTGAAGGTCAGTGCCGGGCCGGTGGGGTTCTTGGAATCACGGACACCGACCACGCCGCCGTCCAGATGGGCTACCTCGACGCATTGACCGCTGGTCTCGCTTCGGCTGCTCTTGAACCAGCAAGCGCCGGATAGGTCAACGGCCACCGTCATGACTCCTTGCCACCTGCCGGAGCAGGTCTCGGGTTCTCGTCTCATCCAGCGCGGTCTCTCTGACCGCACCGGCGTATTCATCGTAACGTTGGACGAGTTCTGGTTTCTCCAGATAGAGGTCGCTGCTCATCGCCCCGTCGAGGTACACGATCGGAGGTTCGATCTCCCGGCCTCGAGCATCTGTTCCGAACCGGAGTAGAACGAACGGCACTGCTGGTAGGCCCCATATCGAGCCCGCAGAGAAGGGGTGCACGCGGAGCGTGACATTCGGCTTTGTGCTCGTATCGGCGAGGTGTCGCAACTGAGCGGCCATCACCCGAGGACTGGCGATGACGCGGTGCAATGCCGATTCATGAAGCAGTATCTCGACCTCGAGCGGTCTGGCCTTGCGGGTGACTGCCGCTTGGCGTGCCATCCGAAGCTGAACACTGTGTTCGATCTCGTCCGCGGAACCGTTGCGGTGGAAGGCGCGGATGAGTGCCCGGGCGTAGTCCGCCGTCTGCACGAGACCTGGAATCAGTTCCTGATAGGACGTGAGCTGTCTGGCCGACCGCTCCATGCCGACGTACATGTTGAACGCATCCGAGAACAGCCCGCCCAAGGGCGTGATGCCGTCCTCGTCTCTTGCCGTCGCTGCCCGGGACGCCAACCCGACCGCCTGTTCGGTCTGCTCGGCGTCCACCTCGTACAGCATGCACAGCTCGCGCACGTCTTGGCGGCGCGGCTTCACCGCGCGGCCGGTTTCGAGGCGTTGTAACCCGTTGAAGCTGAGTTGAACCTCCTGTGCGGCGGTTGCGATCGTCAGTCCTCGGCCTTCGCGCGCTTCGCGCAGGAATCGGCCGAGCTGGCGGCGCAGCAGTGTCGGAGACTCCGTTTCGGTCATTGTCGTTCCCCCGGGTAGATGAATTCAGCGCTCGGTCTGAACTGCATCCATTGATACCCCAAAACTCGATGCCGTCATGGGCTTTCGGAGAAGTTGTCCTGAATATTCGGATCGAGCCGATGCAGCGGTGCTGCGGCTGGTGTGCTGTGCGTGTGTCAGGCGGACGAGTAAGGCATTGCCGGGCCGCAGCGGTGAGATTGTCCGCGAAAAGGCGTGCTTGCGAACACATTAGACGGAGGGGAGCATCATGCAGGAAAGCGCGTTTCGAGATACTCCAGTGACGCGATGTGCGTTCTATCGTCGTGTCGGCGGGCTCGCCGCAGGCGTGGACCCGCACACTGGACGCATCACGGTTCCGGCCGGAAGCGTGTGGGGGCTGGGCATGGCGGCGCATCTCGGCAATCAGGTACGCGAGGAACTCCGGCGGCACCAATATGCGACGGGGCCGATTGTGTCGTACCCGCGATCGCAGAGCTGGGTCTTTCTCGTGCGCCCCGATTTACCAGAATCCGCCGCGGTCTTCGCCCAGCTGTTTCGCGCAGGCATCGCGGTATACGGCCATGGCCGGGTGATCGCGCTGCCGTCTCCGGCCGACCGTCCTCCTGCGGTGCGCCATTGGGTCGAGCTGCCCCGGGATGGCTTCCGGCCCTCGGCGACAGTGGTGGTCACCGCGATCGGCCGCTGCCTGCCTCCGCGTGCGATCGACCTGTCCTTGCTCGGTATCGCAAACGTTTCCGCGCCGAAGGCGGGATTGGCGTGACCTCCGATTCGCGAATCTCGCTGCCCGGCACTCGGGCGTTCTTCGATATCTTCAATGGCCGGTCGCAGCCTGCGGACGCGCTGATGGTGGCGGCTCTCGGGCTGCTCGGTGTGTGGGTGGAGCACTACGAGAGCGGCAAGCCCGGCCGTCCGATGAGCCGTCGGCTCGCCTATCTGATGGACCTGCATATCTGGGCCATCGATCGATATGTCGAAGCCATGCTCGTAGCAGTAAATGGACCGGGATGCCGGCCCGATCCAGATGCCCAGCAGACGCACTACTCGTACGGCGAGTCGGTCAGCCTGCTCACCGCAGACTTCGTCCGGTGCCGTCGCGAGGAGCGGCAACCCGGCGGGATTACCGAAGACCAGGTGCTGCACCATGTGCGGCACTGGGACGGGTTCAACGCCATGGCAGCGGCAGTCGTCAGTGGCCGGGTGATGCTGCGGATTCCGCAAGCAGACGGCCAGCAGGAGCCGAAGCTGTGAGCACGCCGCGTCCGCACGAGCCCGACGTTCATCTGCGCGTTGCGCTCGACGGTGTCGGCCTGGATTTTGCCGCCTGCCGCACTGCGGCGATGCAATTCATCAAGGAGTGGCGCAGAGCCCGCCCTGCCGACTACATCGCTGTGATTCCAGGCAGCGCAACCGGATTGGCGAGACTGCCCGGTGAGCGGCTCTTTCTCGAATAGTTCTGGGCCGCACGCTTGCTCGTGTCGGGGAAAGCTCGTTCGCGCCACATGAGAAAGGCGCTGCGGCGGATCTATTCCGCCGCAGCGCCTTTCGGTCTTTCAGCTCAGCAGGTCAATCGCTGATTGTCAGGGCAGCACCTGCGGAATGACGTCGGGCGCGACCGTACCTACGACCGCGCCGATCACGGCACCCAGGATGGCGGTGGTCACCACGCCGACCACGGCGCATAGTCCGTAGCCGACGATGAAGATCGCCAGGGTCGGAATGCAGGTGATGAGGGCGGCGATCGCACCGCCGGCCGCGCCCGCGGCCGCACCGTTCATGACCGGATCCGGGTACTGGGCCTGCGGATTGGTCGCGATGTCCTTCAGTTCCGCGCCCGTCGCGGCCGAGACCTCTGGCGTCGTCACCGACAGCGTGCGGCCGTCGTCGGACACCTTGGCATCCAGGGCGATGGCGGTACCGGACGGCGTGGCCACCGTGCGCGGAAGCTCGGTGACCGGCGCGCCGGTCTTGTCCACGACCTTGATCGAGGTCTCGCCGAGCTGGAACGTGCCGGCATCCAGCGTGGTGGAGACCGTCTTCAGGTCCGGCGCGACCGTGGTGTGGTAGCCGACGTCCCCGGACGTGCCCGAGGTGGAGATCGCCGTGGCCAGCTGCGCCTGCTGATCGGCGTAGTTGGTGGCCGATGCTGCTCCGGCACCGGCGAACGTAGTCGCCACGACCAGCGGCAGCGCACCGATGAGCGCCCTCCGGCCGACCCGTACTGCAGCGTGATGGAACATTGAATTCATTCTCCCTCCCGACCCCCGACCACCCCCGACGTGGACGAATCGAACGTCGTATCGCGTGATGTGAACGCACCATTATTAGCGTTCGAAAAGATCGGCCAGCAACTTCTGTGACATTAACCACAACATGGAACCGATTGTGTAGCAAGGTAATTCGGCCCAGATTGGGTATTGCCAACCTGGAGTGGAATGCCGTCACCCGACCCGCCGCGCGCTCATGTGATCGGAATAGTCGCGGGGTCGGCGAACGAAGGCCACATCGGTTCGGCGCCTCCCCGGGGGGAGATCGTGGGAGCCCTGAGTAGTCGACAGGGAGAAAATGATCGGGCGAATTCGTCATGGGCACAACGGCATCCCGGTATATCTTGATATTCCGAGTACGCTATCGGCGCCGACGATCGAGATGATGTGACTGTCGCCCACTGCGACAGGCCCCGGTGAAGGAAGGAAGGCAGCGGCCGCGGCTCTTGCCGGGTGAGGGCCGTCGTTCGTATGTGTTGAAGTGGAGTGCCCCTTACCCGCCCTCGTCGTCACGGATCTGCACATGGTCGTGTGCTGTGCGCTGTTCCCGGTCACCTGTGCGCGATGCTGGGCTGAATTGTGACAAAGGGAATCGAACCCTCGCACTGCCCTTCGTGCGCCAGGAGAGAGCCGATCAACCCGTCGGCCCAGCGGGTTTGTGCACGCCTCCGCGAAAACTACCTGCTCCACCTCGCGTGTCAGTCCAGCAGGTCGACCTCCCAGTTGGAGCGCTGGATTCGCACGTCGAGTTCGCGAAGTTCGCGGGCGATGTCATCAGCCTGCCTGCGCAGCTCGGCGACAGGCAAAGCGGACAGCATCTTCAATTCGGATCGTAGCTGGCGTGCGTATCCGCCCTGACTCTTGCCTGCGGCCGCGTCTGCCGCAGCGGTGACCACGGAGTGACGCAGCCGCAACGCATCCCGGCGGGCAAGCGCGTCCGTCAGCGTGCCGTCCGAGCCGATCTGCGCGGCGGCGTTGGTGCGATTGATTCGGCGGATCAACGTTTCGTAGTCACCGAGCACCTCGCCGGCCTCGGCGAGCAGGGCCGCCGCGTCTTCGGAAGGCTCCTCGCCTTCCTGAAAGCGGGCGCTACCCACGATACGTGCGCGCAACTGCTCGATCCGACGCACCGAATCCGCGCGCAATGACAAAGCTTCTGCCAGCTTCAAGACCCCTACCTTCGAAATTAACCGCGTGCTGGCCGCCATGGCCCGCGAACGCCTCTACCGCGAACCGTGACGCTTGGCTATCGGCCGTCCGAATCGTCGCCGAGGAGGTTTTCGACGCGTTCGGCAAGGGTGGGATCACCGCTCGCGAAACGCCTCAGACGCAATGGCCTCGATCGGCGGCGCATCCGCAGCGCGGCCAAATGTATTGCGTCGCAGATGATCTCGGCCTCGCTTACACCGTTCCGCGCTGCTGCTTCTTTGATGACGGCCAAATCGTCGGCATCGGCGTAGACCATGGTGCGCTGGAGAGGCATATGAGCACTGTGGCATACGAGCGGCCTGCCCGGGGGTGAGTCTCGGACCTGGGCTTGCCAACGCTATGCCGCACTGGTGGAACTCAGAACTCGAGCTCGGACCAGGGGATGTGGATCGGGAACGGGAAGTCGATCGTGATCGCGTCGGAATCCTTCGGTGACCACTCGCCGGTTACGAGATAGTTGGCCTTTCGCAGGGGGTGTACGCCGGGTGGGAGTTCGCCATGGGTGGTCTCCAGTGCGAAAGCGCGGACTACCGCGATGGTGCTCGCCGCGCGCTCTAGTGTCACCTCCCAATACCAGGGGATGCCCGCCTTGGCGTAGCGCGCTTGCTTGTCGTACATGTCGGTCTGGGTGTTCGACGGAGAAAGGACCTCGCCGACCAGAAGTACATCGGCTGCACGAACATCTTGGTACGGCTTTGGAAGGCAGCGGTGCACCAGGAAGTCCGGTGTAACGAAATCGGACTTTCCGGATCCGAAGAATATGTTTGTCTCGGTGTGGACGCGCCAGCACTGCTTCGGGTCCGTGACCATATCCTCACGGGCGCATCGGCGCAGTCCGCTCCAGAGGAGGTTGGTGAACTCTTGATGCTCGGCAGGCCCGCGTCGTAGCCAGACGACCCGCCCGTTCCACAGTTCGATCTGCCCGGCAATCTCCTCGGGTAGTTGTTCGAGCTCCTCCCAGGTCATGAACTCGGGGAGGTCGGGTCGTTCGATGCTTGGACTCGACATGGTCCCATGCTAGCCGGGTCAGGAGTTGTTTCTGCTGGTCATGCGATGCCGCGAGGAGGCGGACGCCGCGAGACCCCGATTTTGTCCTGGTGACGCCGTTGCCTACACTAGAGCGGTTGCCTGGGCATCCCCATGTCCGCATGCGTGCGCTCAGGCGGTGCATACCTTATCCGGTCGGCAAGTGCCGGCCGGACCATCCGAATTGTCGTAGGCCCACGGTCGCGCATACCGATGTGTATGGCGGCGTTGTATGGGAACCGCGGCGAGAAAGGTGTCTAGGTCGAACCATGACCATGACTGATCCGATCGCAGACTTTCTGACACGTCTGCGCAACGCCAACTCGGCGTACCACGATCAGGTGAAGGCTCCGCACTCGAAGCTCAAGGCGAACATCGCCGAGATCCTCAAGCGCGAGGGCTACATCGCCGACTACCGGACCGAGGACGCGACCGTGGGCAAGAGCCTCGTCGTCGACCTCAAGTACGGCCCGAGCCGCGAGCGCAGCCTCGCCGGCGTGCGCCGTATCTCCAAGCCCGGTCTGCGCGTGTACGCGAAATCCACCAACCTGCCCAAGGTGCTCGGCGGCCTCGGCGTGGCGATCATCTCCACGTCCTCCGGCCTGTTGACCGACAAGCAGGCGGCCAAGCAGGGCGTGGGCGGCGAAGTCCTCGCTTACGTCTGGTAAGGGAGGTCAGGACAAAATGTCGCGTATTGGTAAGAAGCCCATCGCCATCCCGGCGGGTGTCGATATCGCCATCGACGGCCAGGACGTCTCGGTGAAGGGGCCCAAGGGCGCCCTGTCGCTGACCGTCGCCGAGCCGATCACTGTCGCCGAAGAAGACGGCCAGCTCCAGGTGGGCCGCCCGGACGACGAGCGCCGCAGCCGCGCGCTGCACGGCCTGACCCGCACCCTGGTGTCGAACATGATCGTCGGGGTGACCCAGGGCTACGAGAAGAAGCTGGAAATCTTCGGCGTCGGTTACCGCGTCGCGCTCAAGGGCCAGAACCTCGAGTTCGCCCTCGGCTACAGCCACCCGGTGCCGATCGAGGCGCCCGAGGGCATCACCTTCGCGGTGGAATCGCCCACCAAGTTCTCCGTGTCCGGAATCGACAAGCAGAAGGTCGGCCAGATTTCGGCGGTCATCCACGGCCTGCGCAAGCCCGACCCGTACAAGGGCAAGGGCATCCGCTACGCCGGCGAGGTCGTTCGCCGCAAGGTCGGAAAGACGGGTAAGTGATCATGGCGCAAACCGCAAACCAGAAGGCCAAGCGCATCCCGCTCGGCAAGGACGTGTCCACCACGCGCCGGCTGTCGAAGACGCGCCGTCACTTCCGTCTGCGCAAGAAGGTCCAGGGCACCACCGAGCGTCCGCGCCTGGTGGTCAACCGGTCCTCGCGTCACCTGCACGCGCAGCTGGTGGACGACTCGGTCGGCAAGACGATCGCCGCCGCGTCGACCATCGAGGCCGACGTGCGCGCGGTCGAAGGCGACAAGTCGGCCAAGAGCAAGAAGGTCGGCGAGCTGATCGCCGCGCGCGCCAAGGCCGCCGGTGTCGAGGCCGTGGTGTTCGACCGTGGTGGCCACGACTACCACGGCCGGATCGCCGCACTGGCCGATGCCGCTCGCGAAGGTGGGTTGAAATTCTGATGCGTAGCCTGCGGAGCATCCAGGACACACAGCTGAGCGTTCAGCTGATCACGAACGGAAGGAACGTCTGATGCCGGGACGTCAGAGGCGTGACGGCGGCAGCGGACCCGCCGGACAGAATGGCAGCGCCCCCGAGGGCGGGCGTGGCGACCGCCGCGGCGGCGGCGATCGTCGCGGCGGCGGTGACCGTCGCGACAGCGCCGCCGAGAAGAACCAGCTCGAGCGGGTCGTCGCGATCAACCGCGTGTCGAAGGTCGTGAAGGGTGGTCGGCGCTTCAGCTTCACCGCCCTGGTGATCGTCGGTGACGGCAACGGTCTGGTCGGCGTCGGCTACGGCAAGGCCAAGGAAGTTCCCGCGGCCATCCAGAAGGGTGTCGAAGAGGCTCGCAAGAACTTCTTCCGCGTCCCGATGATCGGCTCCACCATCACCCACCCGGTTCAGGGTGAGGCGGCGGCCGGTGTGGTCATGCTGCGTCCGGCCTCGCCGGGTACCGGTGTGATCGCCGGCGGCGCGGCTCGTGCCGTGCTGGAATGCGCCGGTATCCACGACATTCTGGCGAAGTCGCTCGGTAGCGACAACGCCATCAACGTCGTGCACGCGACTGTTACTGCCCTCAAGCAGCTGCAGCGTCCGGAAGAGGTCGCGGCTCGCCGTGGCCTTTCGCTCGAGGACGTCGCCCCTGCCGGCATGCTGCGTGCGCGCGCTCAGGCTGCCGGAGGTGTCAAGTAATGGCAGATCTCAAGGTGACCCAGATCAAGAGTTCGATCGGCGCCAAGAAGAATCAGCGGGACAGTCTGCGGACGCTCGGTCTGCGTGGTATTCGCAAGACCGTGGTCCGCGAGGACAACGCCCAGAACCGTGGGCTGATCAACGTCGTGCGCCACCTCGTGACCGTTGAGGAGGTCTGACATGACCATCAAGTTGCATCACCTGCGTCCGGCTCCCGGCGCCAAGACCGCCAAGATCCGCGTTGGTCGCGGTGAGGGCTCCAAGGGCAAGACCGCGGGCCGTGGTACCAAGGGCACCAAGGCGCGCAAGAACGTGCCCGCCGCCTTCGAGGGTGGGCAGATGCCGCTGCACATGCGGCTGCCCAAGCTCAAGGGCTTCACGAACCCGTTCCGCACGGAATACCAGGTCGTGAACGTCGGCGCCATCGCCAAGCTGTTCCCCGAGGGCGGCGAGATCGGCAAGGCCGAGCTCGTGGCCGCCGGCGCGGTTCGCAAGAACCAGCTGGTCAAGGTACTCGGCGACGGTGAGATCGGCGTCGCGGTCCAGGTGACCGTGGACAAGGTCACCGGCGCGGCGAAGGAGAAGATCACCGCTGCTGGTGGCACTGTCACCGAGCTGGGCTGACGGTACTCTGCGAACAGTGGCACCGGACGAGTGAAGGCTCGTCCGGTGCCACTGTTAGAGTTCAATTGTTGTCTGCCAAGCCTCGTCATGGTTTCGGCATCCTCCTCCTGCCGTGCAGGGCTGGATGATCGCTGAACAACCCATGTCATGACCATGTCGTTCGCGCCAGGAGGATCAGTGCTTTCCGCCTTCGTATCGGCCTTCCGGACTCCGGACTTACGGCGGAAGATTCTCTTCACGCTGGGGTTGGTCGCGCTGTACCGCGCGGGTGCCTCGCTACCCTCCCCCGGTGTGGACTACCGGGCGGTCCAGGACTGCATCAAGCTGGTCTCCGGCGGTGAGTCCGCCGGTATCTACCAGCTGATCAACCTGTTCTCCGGTGGCGCGCTGCTCCAGCTGTCGGTTTTCGCGATCGGCATCATGCCGTACATCACCGCGAGCATCATCATCCAGCTGCTCACCGTCGTCATCCCGCGGTTCGAGGAACTGCGCAAGGAAGGCCAAGCCGGCCAGAACAAGATGACGCAGTACACCAGGTACCTGTCGATCGCGCTGGCGATCCTGCAGGCCACCGGCCTGGTCGCGCTCGCGGCCCGCGGGCAGCTGCTGCAGGGTTGCCAGAAGGACATCCTGGCGGACACCAGCATCTTCGGCATGATCATCATCGTGCTCGTGATGACCGCGGGCGCGGCCCTGGTGATGTGGTTCGGCGAGCAGATGACCGAACGCGGCGTCGGCAACGGCATGTCGTTGCTGATCTTCGCCGGTATCGCCGCCCGTATCCCGACCGAGGGCAAGGCCATCCTGGACAGCCGCGGCGGCCTGGTGTTCGCTCTGGTGTGTGTCGCCGCGCTGGTGATCATCATCGGGGTGATCTTCGTCGAGCAGGGTCAGCGCCGGATTCCGGTCCAGTACGCCAAGCGCGTGGTGGGACGGAAGATGTACGGCGGCTCCTCGACCTACCTGCCCTTGAAGGTGAACCAAGCAGGCGTCATCCCGGTTATCTTCGCGTCGTCGCTGCTGTATCTGCCCAACCTGATAGCGCAGCTGACGGGGTCGCAGAACAATCCGAACCCGAGCTGGTGGCAGGAGATCATCGCCAAGTATCTGGTGAATCCGGGCAACCCCGTGTACATCGCGATCTACTTCAGCCTGATCGTGTTCTTCACCTACTTCTATGTCGCGATCACCTTCAACCCGGAGGAACGCGCGGACGAGATGAAGAAGTTCGGCGGCTTCATCCCGGGTTATCGCCCGGGCAAGCCGACGGCCGATTACCTCAACTTCGTCCTGAGCCGTATCACCCTCCCCGGCTCGATCTACCTCGGTCTGGTCGCTGTGCTGCCGAACCTGTTCCTCGACATCGGTTCCTCCGGTGGCGCCCAGAACCTTCCGTTCGGCGGTACCGCGGTGCTGATCATGGTGAGCGTCGGTTTGGACACCGTGAAGCAGATCGAGAGCCAGCTGATGAATCGAAATTACGAAGGGTTCCTCAAGTGAGAGTTGTACTGCTCGGTCCGCCGGGTGCGGGTAAAGGCACCCAGGCTGTCCTGCTATCGGAGAAGCTGGGCGTTCCGCATATCTCCACCGGGGACCTGTTCCGTGCGAATATCGACCAGCAGACGCCGCTCGGGCGCGAAGCGCAGAAATACATGAACGCGGGTGACCTGGTGCCCAGCGACGTGACCAACCGGATGGTCGAAGCGCGGGTCAACGAGCCCGATGCCGCGACCGGTTTCGTGCTCGACGGCTACCCGCGCACAGTGGACCAGGCCGACGCCCTGGAGAAGATCCTCAAGGACATGGACACCACGCTCGACGCGGTGCTGTGCTTCGTCGTACCGGAGGACACGGTGGTCGACCGGATGCTCGCCCGCGGGCGCAACGACGACAACGAGGACGTGATCCGCAACCGGCTCCGGGTATACCGCGAGGAGACCGAGCCGCTGCTGGAGCACTATGACGGCCTGGTCGTCTCGGTGGACGGCGTCGGCGAGATCGACGATGTCAACGCGCGCGCACTGCGCGCGCTCGGTCAATGATGCCGCTGACGATGGAGCGCTGAGGCCGGATGGTCTTTCACCGCAAGAAGAAGGTTGTGCCGTTCCGGACCGACGGTGAACTGGATGCGATGGCGGCGGCCGGCGCGATCGTCGGTCGCGCTCTGGTCGCCGTACGCGCAGCCGCCGAGCCCGGCGTGTCCACCCTGGAACTGGACGAGGTCGCCGAGCAGGTGATCCGGGACGCGGGCGCGGTGCCCTCGTTCAAGGGCTACCACGGTTTCCCCGCGTCCATCTGCGCCTCGGTGAACGATCGTGTCGTGCACGGGATTCCGTCCGGCGCGGACATTCTCGCCGAAGGCGACCTGGTCTCGATCGACTGCGGAGCCATTCTCGACGGCTGGCACGGCGATGCGGCCTGGACCTTCGGTATCGGGACGATCATCGAGGCCGACCGGTTGCTGAGCGAGGCGACGAAGTTGGCGATGGAGGCCGGCATCGAGGCGATGCTGCCCGGTAACCGGCTGTCGGACGTGTCGCATGCCATCGAGTTGGGCACCCGCGCGGCCGAGCAGGAGCACGGTCGCGCCTACGGCATCGTCGACGGCTACGGTGGGCACGCTATCGGCCGTGAGATGCACCTCGATCCCTTCCTCGCCAACGAAGGTGCGCCGGGCAAGGGGCCGCAGCTGGTGGTGGGCTCGGTTCTCGCGATCGAACCGATGCTCACGCTCGGCACCACCCAGACCAAGGTGCTCGACGACGACTGGACCGTGGTCACCACCGACGGCAGTCGCGCGGCACATTGGGAGCACACCGTCGCCGTCACGGAGAACGGCCCGCGGATTCTGACCCTGCGTCCGGAGTAACGCCCGGCGATCGCCGGGCGGACATCGCGAATCGGTGACGCTGCGCGGCGAGGAGCCGAGCCGCACCGACGCCAGGCATCCTGGTCGATCGCGCCGCGAGTCCGGGCCGGCACCCGGTGCCGACCGCGGATCACCGGACGAACCCAGCTTGCGCTGGATCGGTGACGTCGTTCCTTGCACCCGCGTCCGGTGCGTCCAACCGAATCGGTGTGCCCGAGGCGGAACCGGTACGGTATTCGTCCCTCCTTCGTGCCGAACCTGTCCTGAACGATGGCGTCAGCGTATGGCCGGTCCGCGGCCGGGCACGTGAGTAGGCAGCTACTCGAATTCGCTGGCGCACTACGTAGTTCGATTGGATACCGACCGCCAGCCGGTTCGTCCCCAACGACGGGAACCGCTGTGGGGTGGGTATTCGCTCTGCGTAGGTAGTGGGGTGTGCGATGGGATGCCGGGCGAGCGCACTGCCAAGGTCACGGTGCCGACCTCGAATCCGTCTCGTCGGTCCTGGTAGAGATGGGTAGCGCTGCGTCTCACCGTGCGGAGGAGACGCAGCGGCGCAAACCCTTACGATGCGCTCGGCAGTCTGCGGATGCCCGCGCAGACCTCAGCGGCCAGATCGTCGTAGCCGACGGCCAACTCGGCCAAGCGCTGCCAGCTGTCCCACAGATCCCATTCGGCCGCCCCGCCCAGCGCCGCATAGGCGTGTGCGGTGAGCTGGGCCATGCGGTCGATCACCGAGCCCATGGTCTCGGTGTGCATGCGCGCGGCCGCGTGCGCGGGCGGCAACTGTATGGTGATCCAGCGATCGATTTCGCGAACCAGGCTCGCGCGAACCAGGTCGATCTGGTTCAGCGAGTCGCCTTCCGAGCTGAGCCGGTGCTCGTGCAACCCGGCGAGCTCATGGGCGCAGCGCAGCAGCGGGTTGCCTTCCTCGGCATCACCTCGGCATGCTTGCAGCACCTGATGCTTGGCGGGCAGGGCGCGGGTGGTCATCGCTTCTGCGCTCCCGAGCAGGACCGGACGGCGTCGATGATCGATGAGCCGGAAGGGCGGAAACCATTGCACGGGGCCACGATCCAGTGTCGATACCGGGCGCTGACGTCCTCGGGTGAAGGCAGTGCGATCTCGCCGCCGAACGGCACGATCGAGACGTTCAGGCGGAACAGTTCAGCGAACAGCCGAACGTCGTCGGATAAATTCGGGCGGGTCAGGAAGGTCCATCGTTTGGACCGTTCGTGACAGATGATCGGGCCCAGGTCGATGTGGTGCTCGGTGAGGTAATCCTGGACCCTTTCCCCTAGTGCGGCGGGCATCGTGATCGCGCCGATGCATCCGGCGCGGACGGTGATTCGGCCGATCTCCGGATGGACTCCGGCGGGCAGGTCGCACGTGTGTCGGTAGTAGGCGCATCGGGCGGCCGGAGTATCCGCCAACGCCGTTTGATCCATGAGGTCCTCGGGTAACTTCGTCTGAATATTCCTGTGGCCCGGCCGGTGAGGTGGCATCGGTGTTGTGATCCGGTTCACCTGGCGGGCGCTATCTCAGTAGAGCACTCTGCCGAACGCGATGAAGATTCCGTTCAATTAGTTCGCGATAAGTTCGTTTATATATCGGTTACCGGTTGGGTACGAATCAGCTGATGTGTCGGTGCCGCGCGGCAAGCGCACCGGCTGCCGGGGCGCCTTGCTCACCCTTGGCGCGGGGCGCTGATCCGGTGACAACGCGACGCGGCCAGGGTTGCGGACCGCAGGTTTGAGCGACGGGCTCAGGGGGTGGTGCGGAAGAACAACACTCGGTCGCCGTGCTCGGACAACGGTGTGTTGACACTGATTTGGCGCAGGCCGCTGTCGGGCAGGTAGGTGAGGTTGGCGAACACCTTCGTGTTGCCGAACGCCGCGCGCAGTTTGGTCTCGGTCGCCCGGTCGGGGTTGTAGCGGGCCAGCGTCTTGAAATCCAGCGGCGCGAGCGGCTTGTCGAGCGGAGCTTGGCCGGCCGGACGGCCGAGCGCGGCGTACTGGGTGGCGGCGCCGTGCTCGTACCAGCACAGCTCATAGGCCACGTTCTCGGTCACCGTAATGGCGGCCACCGGCCAGTCCTGCGAAAGGCGCAGTGCTAGTGGGTGTTTCGCCACGGGAGTGAGCTCCCAGTTCAGGCTCATGACCGTCACCCAGCCGCCGTAGGGTTGATCGATCAGCACGATGTCGTCGCCGAGGGTGCGGGAGGTGTTCAGCTTCGGCTCGCGGATCTTCCACTTCGACTCGGGTTTACCGAGGTAGCTCTCGCGGTCGAGAGGGTAGGCGTCATCGACTGCGTACGCGGCGATGATCGCGGTCCGCACCTGGGCGATGGCATCGCGTTCCGGTAGGTACACGCTCAGCGCGCCGAAGGTGGAGTCGATTCGCACGGGCGTCGCGGGCTGTTCCTGCTCGGCGCCCGCCGCGAGCGGTCGCAGGCCGACGAGGACCAGCTTCCAGTTGATCTCCTCGACCGTCGAGAGGTCCCCGGCGGAAGATTTGAACATGACCTGCTGCTGGGTCAGGCGCCCCGCCTGCTCCAGCGTGCGGCAGCCCAGTTCGAGCAGAGCCCGATGCGATTTCGGAGTGAGGTCCAGGTCCTGGATGCCGCACGCACGCAACCGGATCGACATGCTGGTCGAGGTCAGCGCCGCGTAGCGTTCCCGGTACATGGTGATGGCCTGCTTGCGCGACCGGCCGACCATGAGCGTCCGCAGCAGTGTGCTCAAGCTGGCCAGGTACTTGCCGGACAGCTCGGGGTTCGCCGCGGCCAGGGCGGCGCGGATGCGGGCCGCTTCCTCGGTTGCCGCGACCGCGGCGTCTTGGTCCAGTCGGCCCAGCCACACACCGCACTTGCCGAGCCCGTCGGCGCACATCCCCGCCACGTGCGGATACGTCTGTGCCACTTGGCGATACGTGGCGCAGGCGCCGCGGATGGTGCTGGTGGCCAGATCGCGGCGCCCGGCGTCCCGCGTGACCTGCTCGAAGATCCGCAGGGCCTCTTGTAGTTCGCCCGCGAACCGCGCCTCGACCATTCCGGCGGCCAGCCAGTGCAACCGGATGCCGACCGCTTCCTGCGCCGGTGCGCAAGCCTCGACGGTTCGGTCCCTGCGGGCGGCGGGATCGTTCCTGGTGGCGATCAGCGCCTTGGCGAGCTCGGCGAGCGAGGTGGCCAGTCGGAGTTCGGATTCGACCGTTCGGTCTCGGGCCGCACTGCGATCGACCGCTACCTGTCGTTCGATAGCACTCAGATCCATCGCGACCCCAACTTCCGCATCACCTTCCACAGACGGTCGTTCGATCGGCCGCATCTGTTCTCGCGGAGAGAGTCTGCCACAAATCGGGTGCCGTCGCCCGAAACGAACGGGGTGGCTGCTAGCTGCCAGCTAACTCGGCGCGAACCAGGTGTTCAGGCCTCCAGCAGCAGCGTGACCGGGCCGTCGTTGGTGAGCTCGATGTGCATGTGTGCGCCGAATCGACCCGTCGCGACGGTCGCGCCGAGCGCGCGCAGTGCCGCGGCGAAGGCGTCCACGAGTGGTTCGGCGATCGGGCCCGGCGCGGCCGCGGACCAGGACGGGCGGCGTCCCTTGGCGGTGTCGGCGTAGAGGGTGAACTGGCTGACCACGAGCACGGGCGCGTTCAGGTCGGCCGCGGAACGCTCGCCGTCCAGAATTCGCAGCCGCCACAGCTTGTCCGCCAGGGCCATCGCGGTCGCTTCGGTGTCGTCGTGGGTGACGCCGACCAGCGCGACCAATCCCTGCGGTTCGGGTTCGATCCGGCCAACGAGTTCGCCGCCGACGGTCACCTGTGCGGCGGTCACTCGTTGTACAAGAACTCGCATCGGGTGATCATCGCACTCGTGACCCGCGGGCGGGCTGGTGTGCCGCGGACTGTGTAGCGGTCGCCTCCCCGGCGCGGCGTGGCCCGCCCGGTGTGCATGCCGTGCCATTGCCGATTCGGTGACAACGGGCATGCGCCTCTGGGCCATCCGCGCAAACGGTGGTTGCCAAGACGTTCCCGCGCCTCGGTGAACCGGGTGTGAACGGTGTCGTCGGGAAATCAGGGTACGTGCCAATGTGATTGTGCGACAGGTCATCAGGCGTTCATCGAGGTTATCGACGCGTACGTCGTCGCGCATCTGTGCGTTACTCCCATGCCGTCTTAAGTTCATGTAAAGGTTACTGATGAGTTGCACTGGACTGCGATCGTCGGAGGAGTTCGAACCGTAGTCGAGCGGTGGCACACCACCCCGGGGGTAGAGGCGCGAGATGACGACTGAGAATTACTCCGAGAAGCTGAGGACCGCGGGGTACGAGACCGAGAAGGTCCGGGCTCGGTTGGCGAACATCTCCGGTCGCGTTCAGGATCAGCTGAGCACCTTGCTGTCCGTGATCGGCAGCGACGACTTCGGCAGCAAATACATCCAGGGCAACGGTAGTCCCGGCCTGGCGGAGCGGCTGCAGGGCGCGGTGGACGGCACCAGCACTATGGCGGAGTCCTGGGCGAACCTGTCGAATGGCCAGTACGAGGCGGCTGTCGCCGCCGAGCGAAACGAGGACGCCGCTCGGCAGTTGATCGAGCAGGTCTGAGCAGCGGCAATGGTCGCCGGCGGGCTTTCCGGGCGCTGGCATGGAGTTCGGAGTGGGTGAAATGACATCTGGGCGTATGGAGGGGGAGATCGCCGGGCTGTTGGAGGACTTCCGTGGCCGCATGCGGGATATCGCGGAAGCGCAGCGGGAGCGCGTCAAGCTGACGGCGACCGCGACCACGCGCGACAAGACGGTGTCGGTGACGGTGAACGCCAACGGCGTCGTCATCGAGACTCGCTTCTCCGATCGCATCGATGAACTGAGCTACGACCAGATCGCGAAGGCGGTCACCCGGATGGCGCAGCAAGCGGCCGACGAGGTGTTCGCCAAGAGCAAGGCGCTCGCGGCGCCGTTGTTCGACGCGCGGGCACGGATGCCGAAATTGTCCGATGTGATCGAGGGAATGCCGGATATCGAGACCGAAATTCCCCTGGAGCCGCCGGTTTCGCTGGCGCCCCCCGGTTCGTCGGAACGCGACGAGGTGATGACGTTCACCGATGTCGAGAGCTACAACCACGGTGGTGGCCGGGGGTCAACGGAGAGCGTCGCCGGCCAAGCCTGGTGACGTGTGAATCGGCCTCTCGATGGGTTATTGGGCGATTCCGCCGGAGCTCGCTTGGCTCGAATGGGTGGCGGGCTCGGAGATCACGCGCATCGATCCCGACGATGTGGTCAAGGTTTCCGCTGTACTGCGGGAGATCGCCGACGAGATCCTGAATGAGGCGATAGCGGAGGCGGATGTCGCCGCCGCGGCCGTGGTCAATGCGTATCCGCAGGGTGATGGCGGGCAGAAGATCGTCAATTCGCTGCGGTCGGTGATTCATGACGACACGCCCAAAGGCGGGACGCCGCAACACGGTTCGATCGAGCTGATGGGTAACTCGTTCAACGATCTGGCGGTCTCGGTCGATGATTTCGCGGGTGCGGTTCACGCGAATCACCTGAACGCGATCTTCTCGCTGGGTTGGTTGGCGGCGGAGCTGGCCCTGTCCATCTTCGCCGGCCCGGGGGCGGAGGCCGTGCAGGCCGGGGCGATCGCGGCGACGCGAGCCGTGTTTCGAGAAATGGCGCAGTGGTTGGAGGGCCGGATCGTCGCCATGCTCGCCAGGACATTCCTGTCGGATGCGGCGAAGGATGTGGTGTCGAAGCTCGTTTACGAGATCGTCCAGGAATCGATCGTCGAGGTCTTCCAGGGCACCGCACAAGAGGTGGCGGTGCAGGGCATCGTCATCGCCGAGGGTCTGAACAGCCAGGGCTGGGATACGGGCGCGATGTGGGAGAACGCCTGGGTTTCCGCGCTGGCCGGTGGTGGCGGTGGTGGCGCGGGTTTCGGATTGAACCGCGCGATGGGCCGGATCGCGCCCAGTCTGATGAACAACAACGGCGTCCGTGGGTTCATCGGCGGGTCGATCGTTGGTACAGGTGCGGGTCTGGCCGGCGCTTTTGTCGCGGCGTGGGCGACAGGGAACTGGGATCCGCGTTCATTCGTCGGTGGCGCGATCTCCGGTGCTGGGCCGAGCGGTGTTCATGGGGCCAGGGGCCATACCCAACACAACGGGCCGATGAACCTCAACCGGGAGCCGGTCCGGGTCGGTACCCAGCCCGGCTCCGGACCTGCCGGTGACGGTACGTCCCCGGTTCCGGCACCGGATGTTGCCGATAGTGCGGGCACCAACGGTGCCGGTGCCGACGGTGCTGGGGCGAACGGAGCCGGGACCAACGGCGCTGGAGCGAATGGCGCCGGAGCCGATGCCAATGGCGGCAGTGGTGCTGAAACTCCGAGCACCACACCCGCGTCGGCGGGCACCAGCCAATATGCCGGAAACGCAGGCACTTCCGAAACCGGAGCGGTGGGCTCGAGCGAGACCGGTGGTGACTCGGCGGCAAACCAGCAGAACGCTGCTTCGGCCCCTGCCGGTCAAGGCAATACGAATTCCGGTGCCAACGAAAACGATACGAACACCTCGAGCGGTGACTCCGCTACGCAGAACGGCAGTGCCCCCTCGGCGGGCGCGCATTCGGATGCGCGGAGCGGAGATTCCGCGCAAGCGGGCGCCGATTCCGCACAAGCGGGCTCCGTACACACGGGCGGCGCGGATTCCGACGCGCGCGCGGATCACCCCGCATCGGTTGCCTCGGATTCGGCTGCGCCGGACGGTAGTTCAGCTGCGGATGGCCGCCGCGTAGCCGACGGCTCCACTCCGGAGACTTCAGCTGCCGGTCGCACCGATTCGGGAACCGGTGCCGGTACGACCGGGGCCGCTGTCGGCGCAGCGTCGCCCGCGGCGCAGACGCCTGGCGCCACTCCGGTGGACACCGGACCGGTCGGGGTGGCCACACCCGGCGCGCCGGCGGTTGCCAGTGGCCCCGGTGCGGCCGTTGCGGGTTCGACGCCTGCGGTCGCCGGGCCGACGGCCGCGAACGTCGCCCCCGGTGCGTCGTCGTCGGCGTCCTCGTCACCCACCTCGTCCGCTGCTCCGGCGCAGCAATCCGGTAGCGCCCCCGCGCCGGGTGCTTCCCGGCCCGTCAATGCACAGGGGAGTTCCGCCGCGCTGGACGGCACTACGCGCGCCGTGCCGCCCGATATGGTCGGCGCGGCCTCGACCGGCGACCGCCGGACGGAGGTCGGCGCGGGTACGGCCCGGGCGGCCGGCGCGTCGACGGATCAGGCCGGACCGGTTCCGGCGCGAATCACGGATTCCGAAGCGTCGCAGGCGCGATCGCAAGCGGACGCGGAGGGCGACGCCGCCGCGGCGAGCACCGATCAGCAGCAGGTTCAGGTGGGCCCTGCCGACCTGGTTTCGCCCGACCCGGCGCCGACACCGCCCGACGGCACGGCGGATTCGGCTTCCCGACAGCGAGATGCGGACGATGCTGCCGATCAGGACGATGCCGTCGGAGTGGACCCGGCCGCGGCTGCCCTCACGCTGCTCCCGCCGCCGCCCGCACCGCTGGGCCGACCGGGCCCCGCGCCGAGCAGCTCACGCCCGGCCACCGACGGCGATCGGGCGGAAGGCGAGCCCGACACGAGTCCGAACGCCGCCCCCGACCGCAACCCTGATCTGGATCCGGATCTCGATCCCGACGCCGTGCCTGTCCCGGACCCTGACGCCGACACCGACACCGACAACACCGGCACCCGTGACCCGCGCCGTGTCCTACCCGACGACAGCAGCGAGGCGACCCGCCCGGAGATCGACGAGGCCGACGCCATCCTGAACCGGATGGAGCCGGGCCTGCGTGCGCAGGACCTGCTGCTCGGCGATTCCGACGCCAATCCCGCCACCGACGACGATGCCGCGGCGCAGACGGACAAGAACTCCCAGCGATGGAACGCGCTGACCGATGCCGAACGGGCCGCCCTGATTCGTGCGTATCCGGACGTGATCGGCAGAGCTCCCGGTATCGACTCGCCTTCCGCCGACACCGCCAACCGGTTGCAGATCGCCCGGGATATCGCGGATCTCAGCGCACGCGACACCCTGAACCGCCAGGAACGTCAGCGACTGCGCGACCTGAGGCGCACGGTCGCGGACTTGCGGCAGGCGCAGCTGCGGGCCGCGCGGATCGATCCGAACCTGCCGGTGCGCGTGCTCGCCTACGATCCGGGTGCCTTCGGTGGAAAGGGCAGGGCGCTCATCGCGTTCGGCAATCCGGACACGGCGACGCTGGTGTCGTTGCATGTGCCGGGCAGGGACGCGACCGTGGCGGATCTCGGCGCAGTCCTCCAGGAGACCGCCGCCAGGCACGCCGCGGCCACGGGCCGGCTGCGCGCGGGCGACTCGCTGGCATCCATCGCCTGGCTCGGCTACGACACACCAGGTCGGGCATCGGCGATGGTGAACTGGCGTGCGAAGAAGGCGGCGGAGCTGCTGCGGCGCGATATCGCGATCCTCGACGCGACCAGGGCGGTGGCAGGGGACAAGCCGTCCGTCAGGATCATCGCGGGCGGCTACGGTATCGACGTCGCGGCGGCCGCGGGCCGCAAGGGCCGGTTGTCGGGCCTGGTCGGCGATATCGCGCTGGTCGGCACGCAGGGCGATCCGATTCTGCCATCGAAGCACTTCGGCGACGACGTGCGAGTATTCGTGCCCGATGAGACCAACGGGCTCTACCACCAGTGGAACGCGCCGGAACCCGAGGGATCGAGGCCGCCGCGAGGGGTTCCGGTCGACACCATGTACCGGGTGTCCGATATCGAGTCCAACCAGGCGGGAACGGCACTGTACCTACCGGATATCGATCCGTCGCAGCCGAATTCGCCACGTCCGGACGTGACCGAGAATGGCTGCGGGCCACAGGCGCTGTGGAAGGCGGCCCAGGTCACCGGCAACCCCGCCATCACCGTACCGGCGCCGGACAGTGTCGGCCCGGACGGCATGGACTGGCGCGATATGGAGCGGCATGCCGATGCCCAGCTGACTCCGTTGTGGAGGCGAGGGCGCCTCGCCTCGTTGAACCTGCTGGGGGCCGGGCGCAAGCACACAGGGCAGCACGCGATCGCCGATGCGCTGCGGTACATGCGCGGCAAGTCCGCCGTGATCGTCATCAATCAGCAGCGGGGTAGCGTCCCCGACGGCGAACCGGGCGCGCACGCGTTCACCATGTACTGGGACGCCGACACCGAGAAGGTCATGGTGTATGACCCGCTGCGGCAACCGGATCCGTTCGAGTTCGATCCCACCAAGGTGCCGAACGCGAAGGCCACCTGGGGCATCTTCTACAACAAGAACGGTATCGCCACGCGCCCGCTCGGCGATGAGGGCAGACACGGTCTCGCGGCCGGAAGCGGCGCGCAGAACGACGATCTCGACCAGCAGATGCCGCCGCGAGCGGGCACGAGCGATCCCGCCGACCCGATGGCCGCGCTGCGCCGCCACCTCGACGAAACGCGGACACCTGAGCGACAGGGCCCCGATCCGCTGACCGACCCCGAGCGTGCTTACGTCAACGATCTGTCCACCCGTCTCGGGCTGGGTGATTCGCTGTCCAATGCCGCGGATCCGTTGCGAGCACTGGCAGATCTGGCACAGCGGGTCGCGCCGTCGCCGCAAATGTCTCCGGATCCGGGATCCCGACCCGATGTCGCGTCACCGTCCCCGGAAAACTTTGTACCGCAACCATTGTCGCCAGAACTGACGCGGGCGTGGCTGCTTCGTCAGATGAATGTGCCCCTCGACGCACCGCTTCAGGCGCTGCTCGAGGCGGCGATTGCCGAGCAGCAGACTCGAACACTGTTGCGCGCAGGTGCGATCGAGGCTCTCGCCCTCGCGATCCGGTCTCCGATCGACTCCGCCGACCTGGATCTGAGCGCCGCGGTACTCGCCCACGGGGCCGGTGTGCTCGAGGTGCCCGCCGTCGATCTCGCCACCGATCGCGGCGTCGCCGAAACGCTGACCAGGCTGCGCGCGGAAACCCGTGATCTCGCCGCCACCATCGCCCAGCTGGCCGACGCACCGCCGCAGCGAGATGACGCGGGTTCCGCCGGTGGGCGCTCGCCGGAGTCCGCGTCGCGTTCGGTGGCAGAGCGCAATCGTGGTCGTTGCGCGGAGCTGTCGTTGCGGTTGATCAAGGCGTTGACCGGCAGCACGACGATCGAGCCGCCGAACGGTCCGGTCGGGCTCGATGGCATGTCGCGGGCGGAGGTGCAGGAGGCCTCGGGTGGCCAGCTACGGTCCTACGCCGATCATGATGCGATCCGCCGGGCGATCCCGGAAGGGGGCTGGGCGCTGGTCATCGACGAGTATGCCGGTCCCCTGGACGAATTCGGTGTCGGCGCCCACGCCTACGCGCTCGGGCCGGGGGCCGACGGTTTGACCGTTCGGGATCCCGGCAAGGAGGAGGAGCACGGCTTCCCGCCGTCGATTCCGCGGGAGCTGCACGGAACGTACGCCATCATTTTCGATTCGCAGGGCGACCCTGTGCATCCCATCCGAGGCGAGGGTGCCGGGCATCTGCCGACGGCGGATTCGCCGGTTCGTATCGGCCGCTCGCTCGACTCGCACGCCGATCAGGTGCGAGCGTTGTTGCGCGGAACGGACACCGGCGCGGATGTGCTTCGAGTGCTGGACGATTTGTCGGTACGCGTGCGGTACGAATCGGCGGCCGCGGATCGGCGCAGCGGTGGGTTCGCTGCCGACTCGTTGACCGCCACGGTGTACACCGGCACCCATGACCAGGTGCGTCAGGCATTGTCGTTGGCGCACGAGGCGGTGCACGCCGAGCGATACGTACGCGGCGAGTCCGGCCATCTCGGCATGGACCGAGCGACGTTCGTCCGCACGATGGTCGCCGAGGAGGCGGCGGCGGTAGCGCGGTGGATTCAGCTCGCTCGCGAGTTCCGCGCCGACGAACAGCTCGGTGAATACTTCGGCGACCGGCACTACCTTGAAGACATCTACGACGCGGCATTCGACGCGGCGCTCGGATCGAGCAGCGGCACAACGCAATCCGTGGATGCCGACAGCGTGCGTCGAGCGCACGACCGCGCGGCCGAGGCGTTGATCGATGAGATCAGAACCCATGTCTGGCCGAACGGCAAGAACTACGCCGAGTACTACGGGGCCGAATGGGACAGCGCCCGTACCGATCACGCCGGGTTCTACGACGCGCAGATCACGCGGGAACCATCACCGGAGGCGGCCGCGGCCTTGCGGGCCGCGGCCGTGGACCGCAGCCGGGCGCAGCGCGATTTGGTCGAGATCACCGACGAACTCAACAGCAGGGCAGGCGAGTACGGTATCGCCGCGCACCTCGACGCCGACTCGCTGAACCGGGAACTCACCGCGCGCCTTGGGCCGGTTCGCGACGAGATGGCCGATCCATCGGTCACGCCAGAGCGTTTGGCCGAGCTGCGGCGCACCGCGCACGATCTGCTGTACCTGACCGATCTGACGGTGCGGCGCGAGAACGCCCAGACGGCCTTCGACCGGCAGGCCGATCGGGTGACCGCGTCGGCCGCCCGCGAAGTGCTGGCCGCCCACGCTCCGGGCGCGCGCCCGCTCGGCGACCACTACGTCCATGTTCCCGGTAGGCCGGACCGGATCGTCATCGCCGGTGAGTCCTTCCAGCACCAGGCCCTTCGCGATGCCGCGGCGGCCGATCCGCGAATTCGCGCGCTAATGCGCGGCGGTCCGGTCGAATTCGAGCACGTCTCGCTCGGCGTCGATGAATTCGGCCAGGTCCGAGCACGCAAGGTCGACTCGATAGATCCGCGGGTGTTCGAATCCTCCGACAGGGTCGTCGAGGAATCGGATCTGGCCGCCGCCGCGGCGAGGCAGCGACTCGAGCCGATCATGGCCGCACTGTCGAACAGCGCGGTCGGCGGGTGGGCGCTGGAAACCCTGCGTCGCCACGGTGTCACGATCGAGCACAGTTCCGGCGGTCCGGTACGGTACTACCCCTCGCGGCGGCTGCTGGTGATCGACGCGGGCGCCACCGACGGCGAGCACATGCGCGCGATCGTGAGCGGCGCGATGCACGCCGAATTCGCGGGCAGGCAGGACGCCGCGGTCGACGCCCGCGACCGCATGCTCTCGGAGCGACAGGATTACGTCGACCGCAAGATCGACGAGGAGACCTCGGCCCGCATCTGGGAGATCGTCGCGGCCGTGCAGTTGCGTGGCGCGGTGGAACTCACCGCGACCGATCACGTCTACCTCGATGCCTACCGTAAGGCGCGCGAGGACGCGGCGAACGAGATCGGCGGCCCCGCTGACGCATTGGACCGCATCGCGAACAAGGCCGGTTTCGACGCGCTGCGCCCGCACGTAGCGGCGCACCGCCCCGTGGGCTCCGATCTGACCAACGCGGGGTTCTACGAGCGGGCGTGGCGGGAATCGCACCGCAAGCCGGCCGCCGCTGCGGTCGACCAGCATTCCACCCCGCCCACGGGTAGCCCGGAATTCCGCCACGATGCCGAGCTGCAGGCCGAAATCACTGGGGTACTGGGAGATTCGTGGACATTACGCCCCGGTCTTCCTGGTGAGAACGATGTACAGGGGGTACTCGGGTTCAGTGCCGTCGGTCGCGATGCGGCGGCGGCGCTGCGCGACCTGAACGTCGACGTGCGTTTCGACGCGAACGGCTCCGTCGATGTGTTCGACGGCAGGACGATGGAGGTGTCGGTCGGGACCCGGGACCGCAGCCATCCCGCCCAGGCCGCCGCCATCGTCCGCGCCGCGACGCTCGCCGACGCCGTGCGGACCGGTCTGCTGGAGGTCACGCCCTCGCGCGTTCGCGCCCAGGATCGGTCCGACTTCATCGCCGCGCGCGTCCGCGCCGAGGCGCTGGCACTGGGCAGGCAGGCCGAGTTCCATCGTGAACTCGAGCTGGCCGGATACGACACCGCGGCGAATCCGGTCACCGACCCCATCGCGCGGCAGCGAATGGAGGCGACCTACCTGGCCGCTTTCGATGCCGAAATCGCCGCGCGACAGCCTGATTCGGAGATCGATCCTGCTTTGCTCGAACGAGCGCGGCAGGCGGGCACCGATGTACTGCTGGCGGGCGGCGAATTCGACGCACCGGACGGTTCCGGACCCGCGCGCGCCCACCGGGATGCCGCGGCCGAGTTCTGGGACGCCCAGCACCGCATCACCGCACCGGATGGGCTGCGCGAGTACGCGCCGACCGCGCGGGACGCGGCGCGGGCACTGGAGGACATCGGCAGGAAGCGCGCCGCCGTCGAACGCGAACTCGCCCTGGTCGAGGTGGATTGGAATCGCGTAGCGGGGCGATTGGGCGATGTCTCGCGGCTGCGCGGGGACGCCGACACGCTCGACCGGCAGGACGTGTCGGCGCAGCTGCAGGGCCCCGATGGTCCGCGCAAGTACGGCGCCCACACCGACTTGGCCGTGCTCGCCGAACTGACCGCACGCCATGGCGAACTGACCGAGCGGCACCGCGCGCTCGGCGACGATCTCGCCGTGGCAGTGCGGCGCGATCTCGGTGCCGAGGAGCCGATCGCGCTCCACGTGGCCGAGGACGGCGTCGTGTTCATCGGCAGCGACGGCGGCGCCCACACGGATGTGGACCTGCCGCCGCGACCGTCCGATTCCGATGCGCGCGCAGCTCGACCCGAAGACGATGCCGCGCGAACGGAATTGGCGGATCTGGTGGCGAAGGCATCGGATCGGGTCGCCGAGCTGCTCGGGGATCACCGCCACGACATCGGTCGATGGGCCGCCCAGATGCTGCGGCGTCACGGTGTACGGGTGCTCTACACCTCCGAACCGCGCGCGTATTCCGCCAGCCGGGACCACGTGGAGGTGGGGCTGGAGGAAACCTACGACCCGTCGACGAACACGGTGGTTCTGCGCGAAAGCGACAATCCGCGCCAGCAGGCCATCGCGCTGATCCGCGCCGCCCGCCTCGCCGAGCTGCATGCCGCGTCGCCCCACGGGCCGTTACCGCAACTCCGGATGTCGCGCACGGAGTACCTCGACCTGATGCTGGATCACCAGGCCGACGCCGCGGCGCTGGGATTCGCGGCGAACCACCAGTTCACCGATGGGAACATGATCGGGTCCATGGCCGGTTCGTTGGCGAAGGCCTACCTCCGGGCGTTCGACCGGGCGGGCGATGTCCTCGCCAGGGCCTACCGCAATGACCCGGCGATCACCGCGCAGCTGCTCGACGCCGCCGCCCATCGAGCCGCCATCCGGGCGGTGCGCGACAACCTCGACGAGCTGGTGCCCGAAGTCGGCGGCCGGAACTTCACCCAGCGGTTCTCCGACCAGTGGTATCGCGCGCACGGCATCACCCCGGGCGCGACCGTGCCGCTCGCCGAGACGGACGCACCCGCCCCGCTGAGGCGGCGCATTCACGCCCTGGTGGCGGAGCTCGAGCAGGTGCGTGAATTGCGTGCCGACGGCGAGGGCTCGGGCATCCCACGTAGCCCGATGGAAGAGCTGTACTCCGACGCCTACGACCGCGCGCACCGCAAAGCCGAGCGGGCACCGGAACGCGAGAAGTCCTCGCGGCCACCGGAGTTGGTCGCCAGGGAGGCCGGAGAGCTCGCGATCCGCCGCCACGTCGACAAGGCGGGAATCGACAACGCCGAGCTGGTCATCGACGTGGTCCGGGCCGCTCGCACGGCCGAGCCCGACGGCGCGTACTGGGGCAACCCGCGTGCGAGCAGGACACCCGAGCCGCTCGGCGACGGGTCCGTCCCGGACAGCGCGAGCCCCGCCGACTCCGCGGCGGACGACGTCGTCGCCGAGGCTGCCGACGCTTCTCCGTCGGTCCCCGTGGCCGCGCACTCCGAGCCCGATGGACTGAAGTCGTGGCGCGCCGCCGCCGCGGATCATCGGTACGCCGAGGTCTTGGAGGTGCTCGGCAGCAGCGAGACAGGCCGTGCGGCGATCGAACTGCTCGCCGACATGCGCGCGGGCGTGCGTTTCGACGGCGGACGGCCGAGCAGTGCCGACAGCTTCGACGGGGCGACGATGGACATCGTCGTCGGTGCGCGCGATCGCGGCCAACAGGCGCAGGCCGCGGCGGTGGTGCGGGCGGCGGCGTTGGCGGACGCGGTGCGCACTGGGCAGCTCGAGGTGACGCCATCGCGTATCCGGGCGATGGAACGCGACGCCTACATCGCCGCCCGGATGCGCGCCGAGGCCGACGCATACGGCAGGAAAGCCCTGTTCCACCGGGATTTCGGCACTCCCGAAGTCGGCCCGTCCGAATCACTGGTGGACCGCAACTACCGGACGGAGCTGGAGCAGCGATATCTGGCCGCGTACGAATCCGCCCTCGACGCCGCCCGGCGGACCAGCGGAGATCTGGACGCGGAGCGGCTCCGGGCGATCGCTCGCGAGGCGGGCATCGCGGCGCTGTTGGCGACCGACTTGTTCGACTCGCCGCATCTCACCGACAGCGGCGTGAGTCTCCGTGACATCGCCGGTGGTGAGTGGGATGCCCGGCAACGCACCGTCGTTCCCGAGGGTACGGGCGAGTATGTGCCGTCCACCCCGGAGGCGGCGCGTCGGGTCGAGGGCCTGATCCGCGAGCGCGCAAACGTCCGGCGGGCGCAGGCGCTCGTCCAGTTCTCCTTCGATCAGACGGTCGAGCAGCGCCGCCGGCAAATGCAGATTCCCGACGACTTCGATCTCGGATCCGATCGGGCATCGATCATCGCCGAACTGTGGAGCATCGCGCGCAAGCGAGCGCGCATCGACAACGGTTCCCTCGCCGACGCGGTGCTCACCGAGCTGTCCCAATGGCATGCCCGATTGGACGACGAGCGGGCGCGGCTCGAGGGCGAGCTCGCTAACGCCGTCGGTCGCGACCTGCCGCAGCCGATCGAGGACGGTGGCCACGGGGTGCGACGTCCTCGGATCCATCTCGATGAATCGGGTGCGGTGTTCGTGCACCGACCGGACGCGAGCACGCCGGAAACTGCGGAGTCCGGACCGCGGACCGCGCCGGTCGATCCCGACGCCGCCAGGACGGGCAGGCTGAAGACCCTCACCGCCTCCCGCACTGAAGAGCTGTTCGAGGGCCTGACGAACGGAGCCAGGCAGATCGGTGAATGGGTGGCGGCCACCGTGGCGCGTCACGGTGTGCAGATCCGCTACACCGATGATCCGGATGCCGTAATCGAGCGGCAGGAAGGCGCCGGGCGGACGCCAGGCTACGACCGGGCGACGAACACCCTCGTCCTCCACTACTACGACGGCATGCAGACCCAAGTGGCGGCGCTGGTACGCGCCGCGGTCGCGGCCGAATTGCATGCCCGTGGCGCGGGTCGGGCTCCGGACAGGTTGTCGCTGCACCGAGACGCTTACATCGCGGCCGGGCTGGACCGCCGGGCCGAAACGTACGCGATGGACTTCCAGCACCGCCGCGTCGAGGCGGCCATTGCCGGAATCGACGGGTACCACTTCGGCGCGGGGCAGGCCAAGGGCAGGCGGCGCATCGACGATCCGCTGGAACGGGCATTCCTCGACGCGTTCACCGAGGCGAGGAAGATCGCCGAGCAGGTGTACGGCAAGAACAGCGCGGTGGGCCGGGACATGCTGGGCGCCGCCGCCTACCGCGCGGGTCTGCGGGCCGTCCGTGCGGCCATCGAGGCATCCGGATTGCGCATCGACGGGCTGACTCCCGCCGAATATGCCGGGGCGGAGTGGGACCGGGCCCGTGGACTGCAACCCGATCTCGCGCCCGAGGGCGAAACGGAGCGCGCGCCGGTCGCCGACGACAGCCCGCAGTCGCTCGACCGGCAGGCTCGCACCTACACCGACGAGATCCGGCGGTTCCCCGAGCAGCGGGCTGAGGGCCGCTACATTCCGTACGGTCCGGCCGAGTCGGCGTACACGGCGGCCTACGACGAGGCGTATCGCAGGACCGAGCGTGTGCTCGCCCGCGATCCCGAGGCTCCTTCGCCGCGGAAGGTCGCCGAGGAGGCGGGGTTCGCCGCCGTGCGCAAGTACGTGGAGAAGGTGGGCGCCCAGCGCGCCGAGATCGCCTTCGACGTCGTCCGTTCGGCCGACTCGATCGAACAGGACGGTCTGCACTGGGGTTCGCCACGCATCGCCGCTGTGCCCGAAGCGGATTCGGCGCCGCCGGCCGAATCGGCGAGCGACGAGCTGGTGCGCCGCGTCGTCGACGACCAGCTGCGAGCGCGTCCCGACGGCGAGGAGCTGAGCCCGAATGTGCTGCGGTTCACGCCGGAATCGAGCACGCCCGAGTTGCTGGTGATCGCGCCGGAGGGCGAGCATCTCGACGCGCTGGACCGAGTGATCCGCGACAACCCCGCGCTGCGCGACGCCCTGTGGGACGGGCACCGCATGCGTTACCTGGCAGTCGCACCGGGACCCAGCGGCAACCCGTCCACGGTCGAGGTCTCCCGCAATGTGGCCGAGGGCCCGCGCCGTTATCCCGCGCTGACCGATGCCGTCACCACATTCCTGTCGGAGTATCTGCGATTCCGGGCCGAAGGCCGGATTACGGAGGGATTCGACGTCTGGATTGCCCGGCTGGGCGAGGAAGCGTTCTATCACCGGGACGAGGCCCGTTTCGCGTTCCGGATGGAGAATCGCTGGGTATCGAAACCGTTCGACCTCCAACCCGATCTGGTCGAGGTGGGATTCCGTGCGGCGCAGAACAATCCGCGACTGCCGGCGACCGATTCCGCCGGGGTGGCCTACCGCCTGCACACGCGGCAGATTCCGCAGCCGCTCCAGCGGGTGCACGAACCGTTGCCGAGCCCGCAGTTCGTCAACAGGCAGGTGAAGGTCGGCCCGGTCCGGCTGAACATCTACCTGGAAAACGACGGCAAGGGCGGCTGGCGGGTGTCGCCGACCGGGCGCGGCGACGGCACTGACGCGCTGGCCAGGTATTTCCATGCCATGACCGATACCGATCCGGATCGGTTGGCGGAAAGGATCACCAAGAAGCTGACCGACGGAACCGCCGATCTCGGCGAGACCTCGCCGCCCAAGGGCATGTTCGGCCGCATGAAGGACCGACTGCCGTTCGGTCGTAAGGCGAACGCCGAAGTCGAATCGGCGATGAATCGGGCCGAGCGGGACAGCGCCGAGGCCGACGACATCCGGCTCGGGCCCGACGGTAGGCCCGAGCGCGGTGGACCGGCGAGCTACGAAGCGCCCGAGTTCCCGATGGACCCGAATGCCGATGGCGGGCAGGGGAAGCCGCCGAACCAGCCGCCCACTCCCGCGCCGTTGCCTGATGAGCCCAACGAAGGCAAGGGACGTCCCGCGCCGCGTCCGGCGGCCCAGCGTGAGCATCTGTTCGAGTTCGAGGGACTGACCTTCCGACTGGATCTGACCGACAATGGCGCGGGGGCCTGGAATCCGGTACTGCGCCAGGAGAATCCGCCCGCGCAGGAATCGGAGACCGCACCGAAGGCGACGAACCCGAAGGAGGTCGAGACTCCGCACGCGGCGCAGAAGCCGCCCGGCTCCATCGACAAGCCGAAATCGAAGTTCCTCGCGAACACCGCCTACCGCGCTGGCTTCCAGGGCTACAACCCGAAGTACCCCTCCGGCTCCAGCCTGGACGGCGCCGGGCAATCGGTGCTCGGGCACTCGGTGGGTCTGCCGCTCACCAAGGACAGCGGGCACGGCGAGGTGCTCCAGATCAAGTTCAACCCGGCGCGCATCCTCAAAGAGGGCGCGACGATGTGGAAGAGCCGCGAGTACCTCCCGATCCTGAACCGCCTGACCAGCCGCGTTCCCGACCGCGCCGCCGAATTCCAGCCGATCCGCGATATGGACGGCACCGAATACCGGCCCTGGATCGACGACACCGATGCCGAAGCGGTGCGCAAGGAACACGGCGTCGACATCGACGAGATGCGGCGGCGCGACGACGCGGCGCAGCAGGCGAGTTCGCCCGAGTCCCAGCAGGCTGCTACCAACGAGCTAGATCCCCAGATCCCGGTAGCGAACACCGGAGCCACCGGCGCCTTCGCCGATCTGCTGAACGAGCTGGCGGGGGCCACCGACCGTCGCCGCGAACTGGCCGACCGGCTCGTCGCCGCCGCCCGTGACATGGGTCTTCGCCTCGATCCCGGCCTGGACGGCGAAGCGGCCCTGCACGCGGTGCGGGTCCTGCAGTATCAGCAGGCCAGGCGGATCGGTGCGCTCGCCGGGCTCGCCGAGTCCGCCGTGCGCTACGACTCGGAGAACCGGCACATCCCGTTCAGCCAGGAAGTCAGCTTCTTCGACAACGACCCGATGACGCGCTTCCTGCGCGAGATCGTGCACGCCGACGACCGGCCGACGACGCTGCTGGACTGGCAGGGGGTCAACAACGGGGGTGAGCCCGGTCGCGACTGGGGCGACCTCAGCTACACCGACCAGCCCGGCATCGACCAGGGCAAGCCGGGCTACTTCGTGAACGCGCTGCGCCGCGATCAGATCAAGGACGAGCGCGCCGTCTGGGCCCAGCTCCTGCAGGTCGACCTCCACTATCTCGACGCGCATCCGCGCGGCGCGCTCGCCGACGCCCTCGCCACCGTGTACGCGCGTACCGACGACATCGCCCGATTCGCCGAACTGGCCAACGAATTCGTGCGTGCCGACGGCGACGCCGATGAACTCACCCGGCTCGTGACCGACCTGGCCCTGCGGTCCTCGATCGTCTCCGACGGCGGGTTCCTGATTCCGGATGCCGACGGCCTCGGGCTGCTGCCCGGTGTCGACGGCGGGCCGTTGCGGCTGATGGTGGTCGACGGTCACCTCGACCACGCCCACGTGCTCGCCTCGGTGCTGCGCGCGCACCCGAATATCGCCGAGGTCGTCAACAACGGCCAGGTCGACGTGGTGTTCCGGGTAGCCGAGATGGCGCCCGACGGGACTATTCGGGTCAACGACAGCGTGTCCATGCGGGTGCGGCACGCCGCTGAGCTGGTGGACGGCCGCAGGCTGGACATGACCTTCCTGCTCGACGAGGACGGACAGTGGCGCCCGGTCGTCGAGGTGGCGCCGACGACCGAAGGAGGGGATCCGCGGCCGAAGCCCGATCTGGAAGGGCTGTCTCGCACCGAAATCGAGGCCACGCGTGAGGAACTCGCGCATCGTCTGGGTGTTCCGGCATCCGATCTGGGCGACCCGCAGGCGCTGTCCGACCGGATGGAACAGATCCGCGCGGAGAACAAGATCAGGGCCAGCCAGATCGAAGCGCTCATCGACTACGGCCGCACCGCATGGGACATCGATGACTTCCACACCATCGGCGACGCCCGCGCGCAGCTGGCCGACCGGTTGAAGCTCGAGCCCGGCCAGTTGACACCGGAGCGGCTGGCCCAGGCCTTCGTGCAGGACAAGATCGGCTCGGCCCGCAGGCATCAGGCCGTCGAGGACCTCGTCGCCTACGCGTCGCTCATGCGCGGCATCGATGCCGATGTGGTCGACGCCGCGCGGGATCGGCTCGCCGAACGGCTCGGGGTGGGCAGGCGGCGCGGCCGTTTCCCCAGGGATCTCTTCCCGCGCAACTACCGCAACGACGAGAAGAAGTACCGCCCCGACCGGACCGGCACCGATCCGAAGCGGCTGAACAAGGCGATCGCCAAGCTCGCGCGCAGACCGGCCGAGCGCGAGAACCTGATCGATGCGCTCACCGAGTACTACCGCACCGTCAATCGACTCGACCCGTTCGATCCGGTGTCGCGCGGCGCGGACGCGGTGGACCCCCGCCTGGCCGATGTCGAATTCCCGGTACACAACAAGGCCGTCGCGCATCTGCTCGACATGGCCGGCGATCTCGAGTCGCTGGCCGAGGCGCTGCGCGGCGCCCGGGTGCTCGACGGATTCGGCATGCTCGGCGCGAACAACTCCGCGCCCGATCCGCGGCCGACGCCGAACCCGGATTTCACCAGGACCGTCGGCGTCGATCTGCCCGAACCGATTCAGCCGACCGATACCGATGCGGAAAAGGCGGCCAAAGCCAAGCGTTTCGAGAAGGTCTACGAGATCTATCGCGATGGGAAGATAGACCAGAAAGAACGGCTCACCCCGCGGCAACTGGCGAAGGTGCAGGCTGAACTGCGCGCCGAGGTGCACGGGCGGGCCGCCGATCTCGACATGCTGGCCGCGCTCAACGATCGGGCCGCGGAACTGGATCGGCAGGCGCGCCGACCGCTGGAGATCGCGCGGCTGCTCGGCGAGCGCGGCGCCGCGCTCGCCCAGCTCGACGCGGCCCGTGCCGAGGTCGAGGCAGCCACGGCTCGCTACCACACCACCGAATCGCACGAGCGCACCGCCGCGCTCGACGATCTGGCCGCCGCCGCGCGCAGGCAGCAGGCCGCCGACGCCGAGCTGGCGCGGGTGGACGCGGCGCTGGCCGCGACCCGGTCCACCGAACCGCCCGCCGCGCTGCCTTCGGGCGCCGACGGTGCGGTTGCACACGGGGATGAGGGCTCGGGCGCACCCACGCGGCCGGAACCGTCCGCAGGCGGTGGACGGATACCCCCGCAGGGGCCGCCCCCGTCGCCGACCCTCGATCCCGATGAACCCCCGCGCAGGACCGATGTCGAGATCGCCCGCCGGGTGACCCAGCGGCTCGCGGCGGAGAATGCCGCCGCCGTCAGGGAATTGAATGCGGCGGACGCGGCAAGGGACGCGGCGATGGCCGGTCTGCCGGTCACCCGCGACGAGCTGGGTCCGGGCCCGAGTCAGGTGGCGAACACCATCGACCGGTTGACGAGCGCGCATCCCGAGCAGGCCGCGCGCCTCGAGGAACTGAGCGAAGCCGCGTTGCGCTACCTCGCCGCCGAGTCCGAGGTGGAGGTACTCGACGAGGCACTTGCCCGCGCCATGCAGCGCGAAGCGCTGGCAGAGGAGGGCGCGGGCCGCATCGACGACACCGTCGGTGTCGTGGCCGGTGAGCCGCCGCGCATCGTCATGGTGGGCTGGCATACGCCCGGGAAGGTGCGCGCCCAGCTCGAGGCCGAGTACCCGCTGCTGCGCCCGCTGCTCGCGCGGCCGGGAGTTGTGGTCACCCACATCGAGATCGCCACCCTCGACGACGGTCGAATCGCGCACCGGCGCACGGACTTCGGCACGGATCAGTCTGCCGGTGCCACGCCGGAGCAGCATGGAACGGGCCGCCAGTCGCCGCGCGAGCGCGCCGAGGAGCGATACCAGCGGGCGCTGCGCGATGCTCACCGTCAGCTCGGGCAGCCGCAGCAGGAGGATCCGCGGACCATCGTGTGGCCGGGTGGTGAGCAGTCGTCGTCGGGTCCTGTTGCCGAAGCAGATGATTCGACGCTCGATCTCGGTCGGCGGGAGGATCCACGGACCAGGGTGTGGCCGGGTGGTCCGCAGCCGGAGCCGGAATCTGCATCGAGTTCTGTTGCTGAGAACGATGATCCGGCGGTCGATCGCGGTCGGCGGGAAAATCCGCGGACCTGGGTGTGGCCGGGCGGTCCGCAGCCGGAGCAGGGGTCGTCGTCGGGTCCAGCAGCCGACAGCGGTGATCCGACCGTCGATTTGCGCCAGCCGGACGTTGCCGCCTACCGGCCGAAGCACCGCGGCCGCCCGGCGGACGAATCACAGCCTCCGGCGGAACCCTACGAGCCGAAGCACGCTGCTCCGCAGCAAGGAGTTCCGCAGCCCGAAACGGCCGAGCCGAAGCACCGCGGCCGCCCGGCGGACGAGTCCGATGCCGAACCCGACGCGTACCAGCCGAAGCACCGTGGTCTTCCTGCGGACGAGTCGCAGAAGCAGGATTACGAGCCCAAGCACCGCGCGCCGCAGTCCGATGTAGCGGAGTCCGAGGATGCGGAGTCTCGGACGCTGGATCAGAGCGAGGGCGCGGGGCGGCATCGTGGTGAGCCTGCGGACGAGTCGGGTGCGGAGCCCGCCTACGAGGTGAAGCACCGCAGGGATCCTGCCGAAGGGACACAGGCCGAGGGGGAGCAGGCGAACCATGGCGCACGTGCGCCCGAATCACAGCAGCCCGGCGAGCAGTCGAAGGTAGAAGAGTCGGGCGAGCAGCCGCAGTCCGCGCAACCGGGCGAGCAGCCGCGGCCTGCGCAACCGAGTGAACAGGCGCAGGTCGGGCAGCCCGAGGCCGCTCCGTTGCCGCCGGAGATCCAGGACGCCCTTGATCGGCTGCGCGCGGAGCGCGCCGAGGCTGTGGCGCGGCGTGCGGAATGGGATGACATCCGGCGGACGTGTGCGGAGGCCCTCGACGCATCGGATGCGTCGTCCGTCGACGCCATGGCGCGGGCCGCGTGGGAATTCGACGAAGCGGATGCGGCGGTGGCCGAGCTCGACGCGGAGATCGCCGAGCTCGAACTGTCGAACACACCGGAGGGCGTGTACCGGCAGCTGATGCGCGAACGCGCCGTGCTGGCCCGGGAACGCGAATTCTGGCGCGCCAAGCGCGATGACAGGTATTCGCGTTTCAGCGATCTTTCGCTGCCGTTCGGCGATGCCGCGCAGGCGCTGAACCAGTCCAATCTGGCGCGCACCCTGGAACACCTGGAAGCGAGTGTCGCCGGAACCAGGAACATCGCGGGCACCGGCGAAGAGGCCGGGTATGTGGCCCGCGAGCAGCTCGATCCCGGCGAGATCGCCCGTCGCCGCGAGCAGATTTTCAAGCTGCACGATGCCGCATTGCGGTACAACCGCGTGCAGGCGGCGCTGGCGGAAGTGGATCGCCGGATCGCCGCGCTCGGCCGGGTCGGCATCGGGGAGCCGCAACCGCTGTCGCGGCAGGTGCGCGCCGAAGTCGACCGCCTGGCAGGGGAGCGCGCCCGCGAGGTGCTGGAGTCCAAGCCGTGGCGGCAGATGCGCGCCGATATCGCCGCACGCTTGCGGGTGAACGAGGCCGATCTCGGCCCGGATGCCGTGGCGCAGCAGAAGTCGCCCGAGGAGGCGCTGGACGAGGCGCTGGCGGAGGTGGCCGGTCGGACCATCCGGGTGGACCAGATGGACGAGCTCGACCGCAACCTCGATTTGCTGCGCGAGGCCGCGACGCGCGTGAACGAGGCCGACAATCGCATCGCCCGCATTCAGGGCAGGATCGCCGAATTGGCCGGAGCGGGACGCGATTTTCTTGCTGCCGAGAGCGCGCGTCAGGTCACCGACCGGGTCGGGTTCGTCGATGGCGACCCGCAGCGGATCATCGTGATCGCACCGCGCGGCACGCTCGCCGCGCCACGAGCCGACCATGACGCCGCCCTGCTCGAGGCCACCCATCGCGATTCGCGGGTGGCGCGCGCGATGCTGTCGCGGGAGACGCGGATCGAGTACCGCGAACTCGTGGCCGAACTCGATCAGCCCGTGACGACCAGGCGACTGCGTTCGCCCTCGCGGGAATTCATGACGCTCGGCCCCGACGACGCTCCGATCCTGCGCCGGGTGCGCTGGCAATCCGGCGAGCCGGATTCGACGACCTGGCACGAGGTCAACCCGGAGCGTCCGGAGTGGACGACCAACCGCAAGGGCCCGACCACGCCGAAGGAGTTCAAGGAGCGGGATCTGCCCGAAGGCGTGAGCGGTTGGGCGACCAATCCGTTCCAGGCGGCGGTGGTGGATCCGTTCGTGGACAACGGACCCGGCGTCGACAAGAGCCTGCTGCCGACCATCCCGGGCGGCGATCCGATCTACCCGGGCCAGACCTACGAGCTGCCCTTCGCCGACGTCTTCTACCACTTCATGCGGTTGAGCTTGGAACCGGCGAAGCTGTTCGGTTTCACCTGGTACAACGACTCCGCGCACCCGGGACGGATCTCGCCCGGCTTCAAAGGACACCCCTGGTTCCGGAAGAAGAGCGCCGACGTCCAGCCGATGGCGCGCGAGCCCGAGCGCGCCGAGCGGGCGCACGCCCCCGGGGAGTTGGCGGGCTACGACAGGAAACAGGCCGACGAGCAGCGCGCGTGGCAGCGGGTGCAGGACTGGGCCACCGCGCAGTATCGGCTGTTCCGTTCTTCCGATGGCGACATCGACCGCATCACCGCCAATCTTGCCGCCCGCCCCGAGTTCGAGGGCGCTGCGCGCGAGGTGCGTGCGGCGGAGACCGTGGATCGGATCGCGAGCGTCGTCGAGGACTACATGTCGGCGCGCAGCGAGGTGACGACGCGCAACCCCGACGACCCCGACCCGGACCTCAGCGCCATCGTCGCGGACCTGACCGGAACACTGCGCAGTGAACAGCCCGGTGACGCGGCCAGATTGGTCGACGACATCCGCGAGGCGCTGCTCGGTCTCGAGCCGGACCGGGCCGCGATCGCCGCCGAGGTCGCGGTGCGCTTGGACAACTCCGTCCCGGCGTTCAGCCGCGAACAGATCGCGCAGATCAAGCACCACTACATGGAGGCCGAGTACCGGCGGGCGCTGCCCATCGACGGGTCGCCCGCGCGCATGCGCCTGGACGCCGTTGCCGACGTGGCCGAGGCCTGGCTCCGGTTGATCGGCGACGAGGCGACGGCCGAAGACGTGCTCATGCTGCAGGACGCCTTGGCGGAGTCGAACTTCCTGCGCACCAGCGACTATGCGTCCTGGCGCGATGCCAACCAGTACGCCATCCGCATCGGCTTCGACTGGGATTCGGTGCGGCCGCCGCTGACCGGCTGGCGCAAGGGCATCAGGTACGCGCCCGCCCCGCTGCCCACGGACGCTCCGTTGCCGCCGCGGCCGGATACCGATGACGACGGTCCCGCTCCGTTGCCGCCGGGCCCCGGACCCGATTCTGGGCCGAACCGTCCACCCCTGCCATCCCACAGCTCTGGCCAGCTGCCGCCAGGGCTGTCACCGGACGATGTCGCGACGGTGGAGCTGCCGAGTCCGGTTGGTGCGGATGATCCGACCGTGTCCCTCCCGAGTCCGGTTGACGCTGACGATCCGACGGTGGAGCTTCCGAGTCCGGTCGGCGCCGCTGATCCGACGGTGCACCTCCCGAGGCCCGTCGGCGCCGACGGGCCGACCGTCGACCTGGGTCGCCCCGGTCCGGAAATCGGTGCGTCTCGGGCGGCCGGTCCGCAGGACCCTGCCGATCCGCGGGTGTCGAATTGGCGCGGTGGTCCGGATGCCGAACGGACGCAGCCGGTTCGATCGCGGAACACCGCGCCCGGTGATCCCGACGGCGACCCCTCGGACAACGGTGTGCCGCCTGACGGCGGTGACACGAACCAGGGTCCGGCCGATGCCATCGGTGACGACCCGACCATCGATCTGCGCCGCGGCGCCGAGAACGTCGAGCGCGACGCACACGGGCGACCGGTGGATTCGCAGGGTGAACCGCCTGCACAGCAGGACGAAACCACACGGCCGATCCGCCGCGACGAGCAGCGGGACGAGGCGGACAACCCCGAACAGGACGGCAGCGCCGAAACCTCCGAGGACCGCTACGAGATCGACAACCCGCAGTTCGGTGCACGACTGCGGTACGGCTTCGAGAACTGGGACGCGGTGGTCGACGCGCTCGCCCCGGACGAGCGTGCGGTGCTGGAACGCATCGCTTCGTTGAACGCCGACGGCAACCGATTCCGGGCCGCGATCGACGCCGCCTTGCGCGGTGATGCGGAACTTACACTCGAACTGGCCGCGGCCGTCGACATTCTCGACGACGTCCTCACCCGCCTCCGCCTTCCCGATACCGCGGTGATGACCTACGTCCGGCCGGAGAATCCGCTGGATATGACCGGCGACGTGGTCGGTTCGCTGCACCGGATCGCGGAGTTCCCGCAGGTTGCGCTCGGCGAGACCCCGCCGGTCGACGGCGGCCGCTTCCACCTCGAGCTGACCGTCCCCGCGGGCACGCCCGCCCTGTTCATGAACCGCTTCCTGCCGTCCGGCATGCCGGTGCCGGTCGTGATGCTCGGCCGCGGCCTGAACTGGCGCGTCGACTCGGTGCACAGCCTCGGCAACGACGGTCACTGGTTGATCCGAGCCACCGTGGTCCCCGACGCGGGCTCGCCCGTCGAGGTCGGAGGCCGCCGTGCGCCGGGAGATGCGCCGACGACCGGCAATGAATCCTCCGAAGCTGCCGTACCCCAGTCTGATTCGGCGACCGGACGCACCGGGCTACCCCGCTCCGAATCGCCGGACTCCGACCACGCCGTACCGTCGGCCTTCGAGCCGGGCCCGGTTCGAATCGATGACGAATGGTCGCGTATCGGTGACCGTGATCGGATCGCGGCGGTGCTGCGTGCACGTCACGGGCTCGGGATCGAGGGCTTCGACCTGGACGGACTCGATATCGAGACCGCCAGGGAGGCGGCGCGGGCGCTGGACGAGATGCTGTCGATGTATCCCGAGATCGACCTGAGGAATTTCGCTTTCGGCCCGTTGCGGGGTCCGAGGTCCGACGCGAAAATTGTCGGGGAGACGGTTCCTGGCATCGGCAGGGACTTCTCGCCGGAAGCACGACGGCGCGGGTTCTACCTCAACTCGGAGTGGATCACGATCAACCAGCGCTATGCGACGGATGCGTCGGAGCTGGCGAGATTCGCCGAAAAGGCACTGCGCAATGGTGAATGGCCCGTCGGGGCCGACCGCGTCGTGTACTCGGCAATTGTCCACGAACTCGGCCATGCGCTGGACAACGCTGGTGAGCGGCGCGCCCAGCATCGCGCGATGGACGCGCTGCGCCAGCACTACGCGGCCACTCGACCGCAGGCCGACGCCGACGGATTCCGTAGCTGGCTCCACCAACTCAGCGGCTACAGCTTCGACGAGGACGGCCGTTTCGATCCCGCCGAAGCGCTCGGCGATGCCTTCCTCGACGTGGAACGCAATGGCGTACGTGCAAGCGAGCCCGCGCGCGTGCTGCATCGGATCCTGGTCGAGGAGGCGCGAGCTCGCATCGGTATGCCGCCGCAATATCTCGACCCCGCGCCGCACGTCGACCTGAATTCGGGCACCTTCGATCCCGATTTCGTCGCCGCGGCACGCGATCAGCTGGCGGGTTCCTCGCCCGCGGACAGGCCGGCCGAGGTGACCCCGCGACCGGAATCGGACGAGCAGCCGCAGCCCAAGAAGCCGATGCGACAGCGGATCAGGGAACGGTTCGGCAGAGGAAGGGCGGAGGACGGCGATGCCGTGGCGGTGCCGGAGTCCGCCGCCGATGGGGGTGGGAAGAAGCCGCCGCAGGAGCCGCCGGTGCCGGATCCCGGTGAGCCGCCCGGTGACGGCGCGGAAGGGTCCGCGCCGCAGCCTGATCCGAATGCCGACAACGAATCGGGTCCGGACGAGGACGGTGATGGCGCGGGCAGGTCGGCGCGGCCGGAGCCGACACCGGATTCCGACTCCTCGGGCGCTGCCCGCCGGGTGCCCACCGAGCCGTCTGCTCCGCCCGTCCAGCAGGGCACCGCGGCCGAACCGCCGGATCCGCACAATCCAGGAGGGTCGGGGTCGAAATCCGCGACCGGCGAAACCCGCCCGCACACCATCGAGGTCGACGGTGAGCAGGTGCCGGTGCGTCTGGTCGACGAAGGCTCGGGTGACTGGCGGGTCGAACCACCCGTCGTCCGTCCGGAGGCGCCCGCTCCCGAAGCGGCACCCCTGCCCACCTCGAAACCGCCCGCTACGCCTGAGCGACGTCCGAACCTGGTGCGCCGCAAGTGGACTCAGCTAACGAACGGATTCGCCGGGCACGCACCGAAATATCCGTCCGGGTCCGGTGTGGACAGCGCCGGACAGTCGGTGGTCGCGCACGAAGCGAACGTGCCGCTGATCAAGCACACGCCGGAAGGCGATGTGTTGCAGACGAAATTCAACCCCGCGCGCATCCTCAAAGAGGGTGCGACGATGTGGCAGAACCGGGAGCTCATCCCGTTCCTGAACAAGCTGACCAGCCGCATCCCGGACCATGCGGGCGACCCGCCGCCTGCCCGCTCCCGCAACGGCGAGGAATACCGCCCGTGGCTGGACGAGGCGGACCCGGAACAGGTCCGCCAGGAAACCGGCGAAGATGTCGAGGAGCTGCGCAGGCAGGCCGACGCCGAACAGCCGAAGCAAGAGCAGGCGCCCGCCCCGGAACGGGTGCGGTACGAGCCGAACCCGAATGCCACCGGCCGGTTCGCCGACCTGTCCCGTGACCTGGCCGATGCCGCCAACCTGCGCGAGGACTTGGCCGCCGACCTGATCGCCGCCGTCCGCGACCTGGGCGCCGACCTGGGGCCGGAAGTGACGCCGGAATCGGTCCGGCAGGCCTTCGAGGTGCTGCGCTACCACCAGGCCCGCCGCATCGGGGCGCTGGCCGGGCTCGCCGAGGCCGCCGCCCGCTACGACGCCGAGAACCGCCGCATCCCCTATAGCACCGAAGTCAGCTTCTTCGACTCCGATCCGATGACTCGGTTCCTGCATGAGGTCATCCACGCCAACGACCGTTCCACCACCCTGCTCGATTGGAAGGGTGTCAACAACGGTGGTGAGCCCGGCCGGGACTGGGGCGATCTCAACTACACCGATCAGCCAGGAACCGACGAGGGCAACCCGACCTACTTCGAGAACGCGCTGCGGCGCGACCAGATTCGCGACGAACGCGCCGTCTGGGCGCAGCTGCTCGGCACCGATCTCGGGCAGCTGGACACGCATCCCCGGCGCGCGCTCGCGGCGGCGATCGATCACATCGGCGCGCAGGCCCGCGGTCTCGCGGATATCGACCAGCAGATGCGGAACTATCTGCGGGTGGACGGCGAGGTCGCCGACTTCACGCGTCAGCTCGCCGATTCGGGGCTGCGCGCGTCGGTCGAATCGGACGGTGGGTTCCTGCTGACCGGCGTGGACGGCATCGGAATCCTGCCCGGGGAGGCCGGGCAGAAGCCCAGGCTGCTGGTGTTCGACGGAGGCCTGGACCACGAAATGGTGCTGGCCGATGCCCTGCGGAAGCATCCCGAGCTCGCGCAGGCGGTCAACGACGGGCTGGTCGATGTCGTGTTCCGGATCGCACATGCCGAGCCGGACGAGTTCACGCGCCTGTTGGACAGTGAACTTATTGCGGTGCGGCACATTCGGCAGGAGATCGACGGGCGCGTCCTGGACGCCACCGTGGTGCGCGACGATGACGGTGCGTGGCGTCCGCTCTATTACAACGCGCCGGCGGAAACCGATCAGCGGCCGCAACTATTCCCAGAAGGATGGTCCCGCGGCGAAGTCGAGATGGCGAGGCAGGAACTGGCGAACCGCCTGGGCATTCCGGAAGGGGAGCTCGACAACCCCGAGGCGCTCAGGCAATGCATCGGGCAGCTGCGTGCCGAGAACGCGCTCCGCGCTTCCCAGATCGAAGCGATTATCGATTACGGCCGCACCGCTTGGGATATCGACGATTTCCACGCGCTCAGCGATGCGCGCTCCCAGCTAACGCACCGCCTCGGGTTGGCAACCGATCAGCTGACGCCCGAGCAAGTAGCCCGGGCGCTGGTCGAGGGCGATCTGGGTAGGGCACGCCGTCTGCAGGCCGTCGAGGATCTGGTCGACTACGCGAAACTACTGCGCGGCGCCGATTCCGGTGTGGTGGACGGTGCCCGGGATCGGCTTGCCGAGCGGCTCGGTGTCGGGCGTCGCCGGGGCCGGTTCCCGAAAGACCTGTTCCCGCGCAGCTACAAGAACTCCGAGATGAAGTACCTGCCGAACACGTCCGGCACCGACCCGAAGCGGTTGAACAAGGCGATTGCCGAGCTCGCCCGCAAAGAAAGCGAGCGCGAGAACCTGATCGACGCGGTCGCCGAATACTTCCGGACCATCAACGGGCTGGACCGTTTCGACCTGGTCCGCTACGGCGAGGACGCCGTGGATCCGCGCGTCACCGACGGTGAATTCCCGGTGCACGACAAGGCGATCGCCCACCTGCTCGAGGTCGTCGGCGATCTCGACATCCTCACCGATGCGCTCGAAGGCGCCGACATCCTCGACCGATTCGGCATTCTCGGCGCGCACACTGGACCCGCACCCGAACCCCGCGCCAACCCCGACTTCACCCGGACGGTCGGTGTCGAATTGCCCGAACCGGCGCGGCCCGGCGATACCCCGGAAGAGGTGGCCGCGAAAGCCGCACGGTGGGCGAAGGTCTACGAGGTCTACCGCGACGGCAAGATCGATCAGAAGGAACGCCTCACCCCCGAACAGCTGGTTGCCGTTCAGACAGAATTGCGTGACGAAATCCAAAGCCGCGCAAACGCTCTCGAGCTGCTGGAGGCTCTGAACCGCCGCGCCGACGAACTCGAGGCCGAAGCGCAGCGCCCCGCCCGCATCGCCCAGCTCCTGGCCGAACGCAACGCCGCGATCGCCGAACGCGACGCCGCCCGTGCCGCCCTCGACGCCGCCACCGCCAACTTCCGCCACAGCCCCGGCGAAGCCGCGGCCGCGAAACTCGGCGCGGCAGCCAAGCGGTACACCGACGCCGAAGCCGACGTCAGCCTGGTGGACGCCGAACTGGCCGCGACCCAACCGGCAACTCGGCCGAATATGCCAACGATGGGAGGGATATCGCCGCAGCGTCGATCGGGTGTGTCACCTGTCGGTGGAGTACCGCGGCAGGGGCCGCCGGTCGACCCACGTGTGGCGTGGGCGCAGCCGATAGCCGATGAGGGTGTTGTTTCGGCGGCGCCGCTGGTTGGGGCGGACGTGCCGACTCCGGAGGCGCGGGCCGAGCTGGAGCGGTTGTGGGGTGCGCGCGCCGAGACGGTGGCGCGGCGGGAGGAATTGCGGGATATCCGCCGGGTGCTGGCCGAACTGCTGGCCGAAGCGGATCCCGGAGGTCCCGAGGCGGCGGCGCCGGCGCGGGCGACCGAGCGGCTCGAGGCGGCGGAAGCCGAGGTGGCGCGGCTCGATGCGGAGATCGCCGAGCAGGAGCTCGCCGGTACGCCTGAGGCCGTCCTCCAGGAGTTGATGCGCAAGCGTGCGCAGTTGGCGGCCGAACGGGCATTCTGGCGGGCCAAGCGAGATGATCGGTTTTCCCGATTCCGGGATATCCCACTGCCGGTCCGGAACCCGAACGAGGCGCTGAACCAAGCGAATCTGGCAAATACGCTGCAACACCTGGAGAACGGGATCGTTCGTACCCGCGATGTCGCCGGTACCGGTGAGGAAAGTGCCACGCGAGCAGAGGAATTGGTCGGGCCCGATGAGATCGCCCGCCGTCGTGAGCAGATCTTCAACCTGCAGGACGCGGCGCAACGCTTCAACGAGGCGGATTCTGAACTGGCCGAACTGGATCGGCAGATTGGCGCACTCGGCCGGGTCGGCGTCGCGGAGCCCGAACTTTCGCAACAGGTTCAGGCCGAGCTCGATCGCCTCGCCCGCGAACGCGCGCAAGCCGTGCTCGCGTGCAAGCCGTGGCGGTTGATGCGGACCGACCTTGCGCACCGGCTCCGAGTCGACGAAAGCCGTCTTGGTCCACAAGATTTGGACCTTATCCTGGACGAGGTGGCGAACCGGACGATCCGCGCCGACAAGGCGGACGAGCACGTCCGCAATATCGCCCTGCTGCGGGAGGCCGCCACCCGCGTCAGCCAGGGTGAACAGCTCGTGCACCGAATCCAGGGCCAGATGGCCGAATTGGCGGGTGCGGGCCGCGACATCCTCGACGCGCTGGGTGTGCGCCCGATCAATCCCGGCGAAGGACATCCGCGCGTCGGACTCATCGAGGGCGAGAATCCGCGCATCATCGTGGTCGCGCCGATCGGGCCGGACGTCCATCCGCGCGTCGATCACGATGCCGCGCTCGCCGCCGCGATTCGCTCGGAGCCCGCTGTGGCCCAAGCGATGGCGCGCCGCGAAACCCGCATCGAGTTTTGCTGGATCGTCGCCGGGCACGATGCACCGGTGCGGATCGCGCGGATGCCGGCGCCGAGCCGCGAGTTCACCACGCTCCCGGCGATGGCTGGGCGCCCGCCGCTGCACATGGTGCGCTGGCAGAACGGCGAAGGCAGCTGGCATTTGCTGGAGCCGCGCAGCGGCGACGCCGGCACCGGCGGCCCGACCGTGCCGAAAGCCTATGAGGAACGCCTGCTGCCCGAAGGCGTCAGTGGGTGGGGTATGGCGCCGGTCGAAGCGGCGATCGTCGACCCGTTCGTCGGCAACGGCCCTGGTGTGAACGAAGCGTTCCTGCCTGCCATCCCCGGTGGCTCACCGGTCGACAACGGCATGCCCACGTACGAACTGCCGTTCGCCGACCTGGCCTACAACATCCTGCGGCTCACCCTGGAACCGGCGAAACTGTTCGGCTTCACCTGGTTCAGCGATAAAGAGCATCCGGGCCGGATCACACCGGGCTTCAAGGGGCACCCGTGGTTCCGGGCGCCGAAACGCGACGTGCAGCCGATGGCGCGGGAATACCAGCTGCCCGAACGTGTCCCGGACAACGGTGAACGGGGCGAACTGTTCAAGCAGCGCCAACTGGCGGAACAAGAAGCCTGGCAGCGGGTGCAGGACTGGGCCGACGCAGAATACCGGCGGTATGTCGATGACGACGGCGATATAGACGCCATCACCAACAACCTCCACGGCCATCCGGCGGCCCAGGGCGCGGCGCGTGCGGTGCGGGCCGCCGTGCTCGTGGATGTGATCGCGAATGTCATCGACGACTACGCCGCCGGACTCGTCGAGGTAACGCACCGCAGCCCCGACGATCCGGCCCCCGACCTGATCCGCGCCGTCGAGGCGATTGCCGGGCATCTGGATCACGAAAGGCCCGGTGACGCAGCACGATTGGTCGACGACATTCGTGATGCCCTGACGGGCATCCGTCCCGATCGCGCGGCAATCGCGCGTGCGGTCGCCGAACGGCTCGACCACGCCGTTCCGGCGTTCTCCCACGAGGAGATCGCCCAGATCAAGAACCATCTGATGCGCGATCAGCATCTGCGCATCGACCCGCGCGACGGCGTGCCGCGCCGCCTTCCGCTGGACCCGGTCGCCGATGTCGCCGAAGCCTGGAACCGGCTCATCGCGGGTGGCGACAACATCCTGCCCGCCGATATCCTCCTGCTCCAGGACGCTCTGGCCGAATCCAACTACCTGCGCGCCCACCCGTACGGCGCCGCCTGGCGCGACGCCAACCAGTACGCCATCCGCATCGGCTTCGACTGGGATGCCGCCCGCCCACCCCTCACCGACTGGCGCAAGGGCATCAAATACGCCCCCGCCGCCCTCGGCCCCGACAACCTCCTCCCGCCACGCCCCGAAATCGACCCCGACGACCCCGACCCCCTCCCACCCGGCCCCCGCCACCGACTCCCGACCAACCCCCAGGGCCCGGTACACCACACCCCGGAACTCCCGGCAAACGCACCCACCCAACCGATTCCGCGTCCAGACAATCGGACCGTAGAGCCATCGTCGCCGGATAACGTTGATTCTCAGACAATTCCGCACCCGAGCGGCCAGACCGTCGCACTGCTGTTTCCGGATGGAGTGGATCAACAACCGATTCTGCGTCCGGGCGACCCGGCAGTCGATCCGCGGACGGTGCATTGGCCTGGTGGTGGTGCGGTGGAGTCCGATCAGAGTAGCGACGGGTCGATGCCGGAAGCCGTTGCGTCGTCGGCGGTCGGGTCGGTCGATCCGCGGGCGCAGTCGCGGTCCGAGGGTGGGGCGCAGGCCGAAGGTGGCGAGCGGTCGGAGGGCGGCGAAGGTCGGCGGCGGACCGAGGGGGAGCAGCGTTCGGAGGGAGGCGAGCGGCGTTCGCGGCCCGACGGTGGTGCGCGGGCGGGTCTCGCGGCCGGAAGTGGCGCGGAGGACGATCGCGACCCTCGGACGCCACCGCCGGTACCGCCGAACCCGCCCGTGCCTCCTTTGCCGCAGCCGCCGTTGCCTCCGCAACGGCCGGTGCCGCCGGTGCCTCCGCAACCGCCGGTGCCTCCGCTCCCGGAGATTCTTCCGCTGCCGCAACCTCCGCTTCCGGAGGTCCCGTCGCTGCCTGTGCCTCCGGTACCACCCGTGTCACCGGAGCGACCGGTCCCGCCGCTTTCGCCATTGCCGGAGCCGCCGTCGTCGCAGCCGTTCCCGCCTGCTCAGCCACCGGTACCACCGATCTCGCCGTGGCCCGCGTCGCCGTTGCCGGAACTTCCGGTGCCTTCGGTTCCGCCTGTGCCGCCGCAGTTCCCGGTTTCGCCTGCGCCGGAGTCTCCGTTGCCGCAGCCGTTCCCGCCTGGGCAACAGGTGCCGCTGGCACCGCCGCCGCAGTGGCAGGCGCCTCCGATCCCGGAGGTTCCGGCAGTTCCACTGCCGCCCGCTTCGCAGCCGCAGGCTCCGCTACCGGAACTCCCGGAGCGTCCGGAATTGCCGCTACCGCCGGGGCAGCCGGGGTCGGGCAATGGATTCGGTCTCCCGGGTTCGCCTGGGACCGGGTACTACGACGCGCCCGCACCGGATCGGCAGGATTCGCCCGCGCCGCAGTACGACTCGCAGTCGAACGGCTTCTACGGTGGCGAATCCGCCGGGCAGACCGGCGATCAGCGGGTGCCGTGGTCGTCGAACGGTCATGCCCAGCCGAATGGCGTGAACGGTCACTCCGGTAACGGTTTCCCGGCCTCGAATGGTTCGGAGGCAGGTGCGATGGGCGCGCCCGGGATGCCGGGTACAGCGGCACCGAGTGCGCATGTGCGTCCTTCCCGGGCGGTGCCACGTGCCTCGGTGTTCGGCAACGGGCGCGGTCCCGGTGGCGAGAGCGCACAACCGCGGGGGAACACGATCGTCGTCCGGTCGCACACCGGGTTCGGTGAGTTCTCCGAACTGGATTTGGGTACCGGTGATCTGCGCGCCATGAACACGGGACTCGGTCCAGTGGGTGGCGTCTACGGCACCGTGGGTGAGACACGGTTGGTGTTCTACCGTGACCGCGGTCGGCTCCTGCTGCGCGTCGCCGGGCGAACGATCGACCTCGAGGACGGGCATGTCACCGTCGGGTGGGATCGAATCAACGAGCGCACAACACGTTTCGCCCTGTCGATCGCCGGCTCCGTGCTGTGCGACGTGCGTTACCCCGCTGTGGCGCCCGATCTCGATCTCGGGATGCTGATCCGCGACGTGCTGTCCGACCCGGCTCGCCGCGAACGCATCTTCTCCGCGTGATCACCGGCCCGTCGGCGGGATCCGTGTCTGCTGTATCCGCCACGCTCCGTAATCTTCTCGGGGCCTGACCGGCTCAGGCGTCGGTGAAGGTCGCTGGTTGCCGAGTCGTCGGCGTGGCTCACGCTGACCAGTGCGGGCGCTATCACCAGTCTTCGACTGGGCAAGCCGTACGCACCGATCTTCGGAAATCGAAGGATCGGTGCGTAGGCGTTTCGGTTCCGCGTCACGCCACCGGGACTTCGGCCGTGTCCTCCTGCGTGGCGTTGTCGGCGCGCTCGGCCTCGAGGACCGAGGTCGCCGAGGTCTCCCGCATGAAGTAGTAGATGCACAGCGAGATCGCGATGCATGCGGCGACGTAGTAGAAGAACACCGATTCGTGCCCCGCCTTCTTCAGCGCGAGCGCGATGGGTTCGGCCGTGCCGCCGGCGATCGACACCGTCAGTGCGTAGGGCAGGCCGACGCCGAGCGCCCGGATCCTGGTGGGAAACAACTCGGCTTTGACGATGGCGTTGATCGAGGTGTAGCCGGTGATGATCAGCAGCGTGAGCATCATCAGGCCCCAGGCGGCGACCGGGTTCGAGGTGCGCGCGAGCACGGTCATGATCGGGACGGTGCACACCGTGCCGGTGATTCCGAAGAACAGCAGCAGCTTGCGTCGGCCGATCTTGTCGGACAGGGCGCCTGCCAGCGGCTGGATCACCACGAACACCAGCAGCGCGACGAAGTTGATCCAGGCCACCGTGCCCTTGGAGATACCGGCTGTGTTGATCATGAACTTCTGCATGTAGGTGGTGTAGGTGTAGAAGGCCACCGTGCCGCCGAGGGTCAGGCCGACCACGACCAGGCATTCACGCGGGTATTCCAGCAGCACGCGCAGTGAGCCGCGCTTCTTCTCTGGCGCCGAGGTGTCAGAGGCGGCGGCTTCGTAGTGCGACGACTCGTCCATCCCACGGCGCAACCACATGATCGCCACCGCGCCCGCCGCGCCGATCACGAACGGAATGCGCCAGCCCCAGCTGTTCATCTGCTCCGAGGTGAGGATGTGCTGCAGGATGATCTGCACGCCGAGCGCGGTGAGCTGACCGGCGACCAGGGTCACGTACTGGAAACTCGAGTAGAACCCGCGCTTGCCCGGGGTCGCCACCTCCGACAGATAGGTTGCGCTGGTCGCGTATTCGGCGCCGAGCGACAACCCCTGAAGCAGGCGCGCGATCAACAGAATGACCGGCGCAGCGATGCCGATGGCGTGGTAGCTCGGTGTGACCGCGATGATCAGCGAACCCGCGGCCATTATCGTCACCGAGAGCGTCAACGCGGTCCGGCGACCGGCCCGATCGGCGTACTTGCCCAGGAGCCAGCCGCCGATCGGTCGCATCAGGAAGCCGAGCGCGAAAATAAGTGCCGATTGCAGGAGTTGGGCGGTGGAATCGCCCGAAGGGAAGAACGTCTTCGCGAAGTAGATGCTGAACGCCGCGTAGACATACCAGTCGTACCACTCGATCAGGTTGCCTAGCGATCCTCGGATCACGTTGCCGACGACCCTGCGTTCACCGGCGGCTTGTGTCGCAGTCATGTTGTCCTCCTTCAGACTCCGCACACATATCGGGCACTCCTACTGTGCCGCCGGTCACCTGGGGCATAACCGCGGTTCGTGAAATACCTAACCGTCCCTTAGTCAAGAGTTGTCCCCGACCCTGTGGCCACCGCTGCCCGCACCGCATTCGCCGGTCGACTCGGCGGCACCGACATCGGCGCCCGGAAAGCGCCCGCCTGGCGCCTGTTCCTGGTACGTGGATCGCAGTAGCCGTCAGGGATACGGAGACTCCGTTTCCCATCGGTACCCGTAGCCGCGGATGGTGGTGATGAGGTCGGGGCGTTGGAGTTTGGCGCGCAACGCGGCCATGTGGACGTCGAGGGCGCGGGAGACGGCGGCGAAGGCGTCGCCCCAGATGCGGTCCATGAGTTGCTGGCGGCTGACGGCGGAGCCCGGGCGTTCCAGGAGGACGCGCACCAGTTCGAATTCCTTGTGGGTGAGCGTGATCGGGGTGCCCGCGACTTCGACGGTGCGGGCTTGCAGGTCGACGCGGACGTCTCCGGTCACCACCACCAGCTGAGCGGGGGCGGTACGGGTACGGGCGCGGCGGGTGACGGTTTCCAGGCGCGCCACCAGCTCGCCGACGCGCGGCGGCTTCGTCAGGTAGTCATCGGCTCCGGCGCGCAGAGCGCGGATGACGGCGCGTTCGCCGCTGCGCGCGGTGAGGATCAGCACCGGCACCGAGCTCACCTCGCGGAGATTGCGCAAAACTGCCAGGCCGTCCATATCGGGCAGGCCGAGGTCCAGGATGACGGCGTCGTAGCGGTCGTGGGTGAGCAGCAGGTCGGCGCCGCGCCGCAGATGGTCGGCCTGATAGTCCTTGGCGCGCAGCGCCGCGACCAGGGCGTCGCCGACTCCGAGGTCATCTTCGACTATCGCAAGTCTCACGCACAGATACTCGCAAATCGGGGTTCCGTCCGCAGGGGTATTGGGTGGCGGGGACCGGCAGGCTCGAGACCTTGACACGTTCTTAGGGAAGTCACCGCTCATGGGCGAGACTCGAGCTGCCGGGTGCGAGAGAATTCCTTCCCAGCTGCTTCCTTCGAAGGAGCCGATGACCAGCACCCCGGTCCGCCAGCAGCACCGCGGCCTTGTCCTGCCCTACGAAGGCCGGCCGAGGTCCGCCACGGCCGATCCACAAATCCTGCTGAGGGATGCGGGTTTCGGCTGCCGGGTCGCTTGTCGACATCCTGTGTGAGGATGAAGGATGGCAAGTCGGCTCTAGCCTGTAACCGGACGCCCCGTCGGGATTTCGGATCCGGGTGCGTGGATGAGGAGATAGCTGCACCGTGACCAGCCCAGAACGCCCGAACGACGAGGCGCGCGACAACCAGGTCCCCGGCGATCAGCAGCCGAATCTCACACCCGAGCAGCGCGCCGATGAGGAGTTCCGTCAGGAGTTCCAGCAGGCGTTCGAGGAGAGCAGCGACAAACCCGACGTGGAGTTCTCGCTGGGTGATCCCGAGCCGGAGCCGGAGCCCGAAACCGTGGACGCGGCTGAGCAGGCCCGCGAGATCGGCCACAATCTGGCCCGCGAACTGGCCACCGGCGCCCCGCAGGGCTGGTCCAGGCTGGACGTGGTGTTCGCTTTCACCGCGGTCGCCGAGGTCGCGCAGATCGTATTCAGCGATGATCAGGAGCGGTCGGTCCGCATCCAGCCGTCGGAGGCGGTGCTCGGGCTGGTGCGCAGGCACCGCGAGGTGTCGGCCGCCATGGGCGACGGCCCGTGGTGGCGGCTGCTGTTGCAGCTGACGCCAGCCGGTCAGCTGGAGATCGACTATGACTACGGTGACGAGCCGTTCCCGGACGATCACCTGTTCCCGGCCGAGGTGTATCAGGCCGACCTGGAAGCCAATCCGCGGGAGCGGCTGCCGGTGTGGCTGGCCGCGTACGTGAGCCACGGCAACCGTCAGTCCCGGACACCGGCCGAGGCTGCCGCATGGTCGCGCGCGGATCGGGAAGCCGGTGTGCGCGGAACGATCTCGGAACGCGATTTCCCGGCGCTGCCCACGCTGTGGGCCCGCTGGGCGGTTCTGGCGGCCGCGTTCGTCGCCGTCGGTTCCGAGTGGGGGCCGCGTATCCTGCCCGCGCTCGGCTGGTTCGAAGGCGCCAAGCGGGGCGGCTCGACGCTGTACATGCTGCCCGGTGGCCGGGCCGTGCTCTCCGGTGGTGTCTGGAACGCGCCCGCCTTGGACGCGGCGTACAACGAGGGCGCGCAGCTGCCCGCGTACTACGCCGGTGCTCCGGCATGGGTGGCGAACCCGGTGCTCAATCCTCGGGCCGCCAGCGGTTTGCTGTCGTTCTGCTACTGGTGGGAGGGCGGTCGCTGGTACCGCGCCGAGTCGCCGACGGCCGATCAGCTCGCCGAGGCCGTGCCCGGCATCTGGACCGCGCAGACGGTGACCAATGTGATCGCCGGCCTGGTCGCCGCCGAGCCGACCGACGGCCAGGTCGCCGCCGTGGCCACGCTGGTCTCGGCCGCGGAAGCCGGTGTGGTGACCAGGGATACGCTGATCAGCGTCTTCGGTGACGAGGGCGACTACGATATCGACAGCGCTTTCTACCAGCTCACCATGGCCGGCGTGGCCACCACGCTGCCGGATCCGATGCCCGAGGACGAGGCCATCGATCAGGTGCGCCGCTACATTCTCGAGCGCGATCTCGACACCACCGGCTATCCGCTGGATCAGCTGCGGGCAGACCGGATCAGCTGCGGCTGGATGGTCTACGTGCCTACCGCGCCGGGCGAGATCGCCATCGGCCGCGCGCTGTTCTACATCGCCGATGACGGTGTGCTGGAGCAGTCCTCGTCCTCGATCGCGCCCTCGCGCTACATCGCGGAGTTCGAGCAGCGCTTCCAGGAGCGCAACGGGATGGTCGACGCCTGACCCGGGCTACCCACCCGTTGCGGGTTAACATCAGGGAACGGATCGATGGCGAATTTCCTTACGGGTTCTTAAGCTTTTCGGACCGGTGAATCGGCCCGCATCGTCGGCCGAGGTGCCAAAATGGTCGGAAAGCTCTGCTTACCAGCAACTTTGGCGGCTGGTACAAGCCTGTGAGATGAGAGGTGCACTGTGGACGTCGAGAGTTTCGTGGAAAAGCAGCGCATCGCGGGTACCGACACCGGCAAGGTGCGCGACCGCATGGACGAACTCGCCGATCGAGTGCAGGCGCAGCTGGATTCGCTGATCTCGATCGTCAGCTCCGACCCGGTCTTTGGCAAGAAGTTCATGGATGACCCGAAGGGTCTCAAATACCAGCTCGAAGGCGCTGTCGAGGGCACGCGGACCATGGCCAAGTCCTGGGGCAAGCTCTCCGATGGCCAGTTCCAGAACGCGACCAACGCCGAACGCGAGGAGCAGAAGCGCCGGGAGCAGTTCGAGAACATCTGAGCCGGACCGCTTGCTGGTAGTTGGCGGGCGGTCCACTCGGACCGCCATGAAAGTTTGTGGAGTGGGTGAGAACTAGATGGCCGGACGCGATGCCGAGATCGCCGGTGTGATGGAGGAATTCCGCACTCGCATCCGCGAGATTGCCGAGATGCAGCAGCAGCGGGTCAAGCTCACCGCCACTGCGAGCACAAGGGACCGGCAGATCTCGGTAACGGTGAACGCCAACGGGGTGGTCATCCAAACCAAGTTCGGCAGCGGCATCGACGAATACAGCTACGAGGACATCGCCAAATCCATCACTCGGCTGGCCCAGCAGGCCGCCGAGGATGTGTTCGATCAGAGCAAGCGAGTCATGGCGCCCTTGGCGCAGGAGCGGGCGCGGCTGCCCAAACTCTCCGACGTGATTCCGGGAATGCCCGACTTCCAGAGCGAGATCCCCACGGAGCCGCCAATTTCCGTCGCGCCACCGGGTGACGCCGAGCGCGAGGACGCGGAACTGGTGTTCACCGATGTGGAGACCCTCGAGAACAAGCCCGAAACCGGGAAGGGCGTCACCGACTCGGTTTGGTGACGTGCGCGCGGTTTAGATGGGTTACTGGCATATTCCCGACGAGTTCGCCTGGGTCGGGTGGGTGGCGGGTGCGGAGATCACCCACATCGATCCCAACGACCTGGACGGGATCTCGGATGTGCTGCGTGAGGTCGGCCGGGAGATCCTCGAGCAGGCCATCGGCGAGGCCGATACCGCCAGCCAATCGGTCCGCGTGTCCTACCCGCAGGGCAGCGGCGGCGAGAAGATATTCGAGTCGCTCCAGAGCGTAATCCACGGAGAAGACCCGAAGCACGGCTCCATCGAGCTGATGGGCAAGTCCTTCGACCAGCTGGCCACCGCGGTCGACGACTTCACCGGCGAGGTCCACAGCAACCATTTGAGCGCGATCTTCGCGCTCGGCTGGCTGGTCATCGAGCTGGCCTGGGCGCTGGCCGCTGGCCCGGCCGCGCCCGCCGCCGAGGCCGGTGCGATCGCTGCCACCCGCGCCGCCTTCCGGTGGATCGGCGAGATGCTGGAGAGCGGGATCGCCCGAATAATCGGTCAGCGCTTCCTGTCCGAGGCGGCGCGCGACGTCCTGCCCAAAATTGTCTACGAGATGCTTCAAGAGGGTTTCGTCGAGGTCGTCCAGAGCACTATCGAGGAAGCCGCTACCCACTACATCCTCAAGGCGGAGGGCCTGAAGTCGCAGCCCTTCAACTTGGGCGACTACCTGAAAGACGTTGGTGTCTCGTTCGCGGCGGGTGCGGCGGGCGGCGGCGCCGGTCATGGTATGGGCCATATTCCGGCGCTCAACCGGATGATGATGAGCGACAACCGGTGGACCCGCGCCATGGGCGGTGGGCTGGTCGGTATCGGCGCGGGTGTGGTCGGTGCGACGGCCGCAGGCCTGCTGACCGGCCAGTGGACTCCGGAGTCGTTCGTCGGTGGCGGCCTGTCGGGCGCGATTCCATCCGGTGCGTCGAGTTTCCGGGGACATCGGCAGTACGCGGGTGCGCCCAACGTCGGCGGCGGGAACTTCAACGGCGGCAACTTCAACGTGACCCTGCCGGACGGTACCGCGTCGCCGCCGAGCGGGTCGGCCAACGGGACCGATCCGTCCAATCCCGCTGGTGCCGCGAATAATTCGGGCGGGGGAAATCAGAACGGTGCCGGAAGCCAGAACGGTGCCGGAAACCAGAATGGGGCCGGGGACAGCAGTCCTGGCACGAACACCGCCAGTGCCGGCGATACCTCCGCACCGCAGGCCGGGCAGGACACGAACGCGCCGCGGGCCGAGGCCGCAGACTCGGGCGCGGGCAACCAGCAGCAGACCGGGGCCGCACCGCAGGCGGGTCAACAGGCTGGTCAGCAGGGCTCGGAAGCAGGTGCGGACGAAAGCAATTCGTCGAATTCTGTTGGAAACCAGAGCAGTTCGGCTCCCCAGGCAGGCGATTCGAGTTCGGCGGCCGACAATCCCAGCTCGGTGGTGTCGGATTCCGGTGCTGGAGCGGGTGCGGCACCGGGCGCGGTTGTTTCGGACCCGGGCGCGGGTACTTCGGACCCGGGCGCGGGTGTTTCCGACCCGGGCGCGGGTGTTACGGATCCCGGTGCGGGGCCCGCGCAGGTCAGCCCGGTCACCGATCCAGGCGCGGTCGACAACCTTGCCGGTACACCGCTGGCCGATTCCCAAATAGGCACTGGCGCAGGTATTTCGGGCGACCCCAACTCGAGCGCGAACACTGCCACCAACGGGGCCGGAACGACAGCGCCGGGAGCGGCCGCGCCGGGGTCGACGGCGCCCGGTGCGAGCATGTCGGCGCCAGGGGCGTCCATGAGCACGGGCGCGTCCAATGTCGCGCCGGGCAGCTCGTCGTCCGCGCCGGCGTCCACCTCCACGTCTCCGACAACGGGCCAGTCGAGCACCGCCACCGGACAGCCGGGCGCCGGGCGGCCGTCGACGCCCAACCTGCCGGGTGTGCCCCGCGCCGGGGACACCTCCGTCGCCGGTTTCAACGACGGCACGTCCGACGTCGCCCCGAGTGCCGACGCCGAGTCGGCACCCGCGTCGCGCGCGGGCTCGTCCGCTCGGGCCGCGACCCCCGGTGCCACCCCGGCCAGTCCGGTGCAGACGCAGGTCTCGGATAGTGAAGCGCTGCAACGGGATACCACCGTGAACGCGACAAGCGACGCCGACAGTCAGGTGCAGGTCACACCGGAGAGCGATCCGCAGGCCGTCCAGGCGCGGACCGACAGCACTTCGGATCCGGCGACACAGAGCGACAGCGACGAGGGTGCGCCCGCGCGTCCCCGGAGCGATCAGGACCCGGCGGCGCGGCCGGACAGCGCCGAGGATGCTCCGGCGCGTCCCGACAGTGACGAGGGTGCGCCCGCGCGCCCGGACGGCGACGAGGATCCGGCGGCGCGTCCGGATGTCGATGAGGATTCCGCGCTGGTTCCGCCGCCTCCGTCGCCCACCCCGGCGGCCCCCGCTCCGGCACGCCCCAGTACCGATCCGGATACAAGCACCGACCCCGACCCCGACACGGACACCGATACCGATACCGACACGGATACCGACAGCGATCCGGAAACCCGGAACCAGCCGGACGATTCGGCGGGCCAGGATTCCGACACCGACGAGACCGCTCGCCCGCGCCGCCCCGACGCCAGACCGCCGACCGACGCGGAAAAGCAGGAGGCCGCCGAAATCCTCGACAGCATGGAGGGCAAGCCGAAGCCCGCCGATTTCCAGCTCGACCCCAAGGCCACACAGGCCGAGGCGGATGCCTTGGCGCGCAAAAACTCCGAGCGGTGGAACTCGATCACGCCGGAGCAGCAGCTGGTCCTGCTTCAAGTGCATCCGGCCGGCTTCGGCATCAATGCGCCGGGCATCCCCACTCCGGATGTCGATATCGCCAACCGGATACAGATCGTCCGGGAGTCGCAGAGTCTGATTGCCCGCAGCGGGTTGACCGAAGCCCAACAGGCGCAAATGGTGCGTCTGCTGGCCGAGCAACAGCAGGCGGCGGCCGCCTCGGCGCAGGCGAAAGCCGAGCAGCCGCGGGCACGGACACAGGTCGATCCGGACAGCAGCCGGGCGGAGAAGGCGGCGGCACGCCGTCAGGCCGCCCAAGAACGAGCCGAAGCCAAACAGCGGATCAACGAAGCTCGCACAGAAACCGCGAAGACGGTCAAGCGCGTCGAGAACGAGCTCAGGAGTCTGATTCGGCAGAGCAAGCTGGACTCCGCCTCGCACAAGCAGTTGGTGAACCTGCTGCGTACCCGAGAGGCGATCGCCATGGCGGAGGGCGTGGCTCGAACCGTCGCACCGAATACGCCGGTGTACGTGATGGCCTTCGACTCCACCGCGTTCAACGGCAGCGGCCGGGCGGCCATCGCCATGGGCGACATCGATACCGCGACCCTGGTGTCCTGGCACGTCCCGGGCCGGGACGCGTCGCTGGCCAATATCGGCAGCACCGTGAGCGAGATGGCCAGCCAGTATCAGGTGACCGCCGGTCGACTACGCCAGGGCGAGTCGGCGGCGTCGATCGCGTGGGTCGGCTATGGCACGCCGAACAAGGCTCAGTCCATTACCACCTGGCATGCCCGTCAAGGCGGCAAGCTGCTCGCCCGGGATCTCGCCGCCTTCAGCGCGACTCGGGCAGCGCTCAACGAAGGGCGGGTGGCGCAGGGGCAACCCGAGATCGCAATCTCGAACAAGATCATCGCGCGCGGCTACGGCGTCGACGTGGTCGAATCGTCCGGCCACAAGGGGCGTTTGGAGCGCCTGGTCGACGATGTCGTGCTCATCGGTTTCTCCGGCGAGGAAGACAAACCGCTGATCCGGGGGAAGCACTTCGGCGACGACGTCCGCGTGCACATCCAGGATCACGCCAACGGCCTGTTCCACCAGTTCAACGCCCCGGAGACCACCGGCCCGAAGCCGCCGGACAACGGCGTGCCGGTCGATCGCATGTACCGGCTGGAGAACATCGCCGCAGGCACCACCGAATTCCAAGCGCCCGACAACGAGTCGTTCCTGGACACCGATCGGCCCCCGGTGCGGAAGAACGGGTGTTCCGAGCAGGCGCTGTACCGGGCACGCCAGCGCACCGGTAACCCGGACATCACCGTGCCGACCGATGTCGGCACGGACGGTGTGTCCATGCGCCGGCTCGAAGAGCGCGCCGATTCCCAGGCGACCGAGGTCAAGGTCGGCAAGCGTAAGTCGCCGCACAAGGCGGTCGCCGAGGCGCTGGACTTCATGAAAGGCAAGGCGACGGTCATCGTCGTCGATGAGAACCCAACGGTCGATGAACACGGCGTCGGTGCGCACGCGTACGTCATGTACTACGACGCCGCGACCGGCAAGATCATGGTCGACGACCCGTACAAGCATCCGGGCGGCCCGGTCGAGTTCGACCCCGGCAATCTGCCGGACGCGAAGAAGACCTGGGTCATGGTCTACGACGCGAACGGCAACTCCGTGCGCCCGCTCGCGGTGCGCCCGCTCGCGGTTGGTGCCGCCACCCAGGGCCACGACGATGACGATCGGGACCTGCCGCGGGTCGGCGACGATCAGGGTCGGCGGGATCCGATGCGCGACCTCCGGCGCTTCATGGATGAACAGCGACAGGAGGAGGAGCAGCGCAGGCGCGACGAAGAGCACGGCGCCAATCAGCCTGCGCCGGACCCGGATTCGCAGCAAAACCCGGAGCCTGCAGCTCAGCCCACGCCGGACCCGGATACGCAGCAGACCCCGGACCCGGCAGCGCAGCCCGATCCCGAGGCGCAGCAAACTCCGGACCATGATGCCGAATCGGCGTCCGGTCCGCAGCCGATCCCGGCTCGCCAGACGACGCCGACGGGCGACCCGTCCCCGCTGACCGACACCGACCGCGACCGCCTGACCCGTCTCTCGCGGGCACTCGGCCTCGGCGACGCGCTGTCGAGCTTCGCGGACCCGCGCCCGATCCTTGCGGATCTGGCCCAAATGGCGTGGGCGCGCGGATTCCTCGATTCGACCGGGCGCATGAACGAGATCATGCGCCCGGCCGATTTCGCTCCATTGAGCATCGACGAGCAGCATCTGGGCGAGCGGTACTGGAACTACTCGCCGGATCCGAGCGATCCAGATTTCGCCCTGCAGCGCGACGAAGCCCACGCCCTGCCAGTTGTCGATCCCGATTCCCCGGCGCCCGCCATGCCGATCGCCGTGCCGGATGCGATCGCACCCGTGCTGGGGCCAGCGCAGGCCCGGCCCGATTCCCGAGCCCCGCAACCGCTCGCGCCGGAGTCGGCGCAGGCGCAGCTGCTGCGTCAGCTGAGCCTGATCGCCGACCAGGTGACCCAGGCGAATCTCGCGGAAACCATCGCGGAGCAGCGGTATCGGACCATGCTGCGGGCGGGCGCGATCGAGTCGCTCGCGTACGCCAAGGCCCGGCTGGATGCCGCCGTCGACCCGAACCAGCGAGCGGATCTCACCAAGATCGTCAACCAGTGGGCAGATCTGCTCCAGCTCTCGGAAAGCGACCTGGCTGAGGGCCAGGTCGACACGACGCTGGAGCGGTTGCGCGACAACGTGCTGGCCCGCGCCGTCGCCCTGAACGATCTGGCCGATGTCGCCCAGGCGGTGCACGCGGTCAAGGGCCGGGCCGCCCAGGTGGCCGAGGACGAGACCCGCCGGTACACGGTGGTAATGGACGGTCAACGGGTGCCGGTGCTGCTGACCGCCGACGGTGCCGGAGGGTGGCGGGTGCGGCCCGCCGAGCCGCTGGCGCCGCCGCCGGTGCCGGACTCGTCGAGCGACCCCGACGCGCAACCGCAGCGCCGGTGGAAGCGGGCGATGAAGTTCCTGCGCACCCACCTCGGCAGCCACGGCACCGGCCGGCCGATCCAGTACGCGCTCGGTTCGGGGAACAACACCGATCTCTACAACGCGTTCGGCGCGGATATCGAGTTGTTCTCCGGTGACCCGGCGGCCGATGTCAGTGGATTCGACTGGGATCCGGCGTTCTTCGCGTTGCAGGCATCGAAGCTGTGGAAGGGCCGCGAGGCGTTCTGGGCCATGGTCACCGGCAACTACTCGGCCGGTCCCCGGATCGGTGATCCGCAGGCGCCGGATCCGGTTGCGCCCGGCGAGCGCGCCGGTATCGATGAGGACGTGGTGCCGCCGGTTCCGGACGCGGAACCGCAAGGCCCGGCGCCCGATCCGGATCTGGCGCGCCGAGGCGCGGAACTCGGCGACGCCATCGCCGCCCGCAATGCCGCCGGTATCGCGCTCTACGAGGGTGCGGACGTGCTGTCGCTGTCGCTGGCCGATCTCGGCCCCGACGCGGTCCGCACCGCGGTCGGTGAGGCGAACTACCGTGCGATGCGGCAGGCCGCGGCGGCAGCGGCCTACGCGGAGGCCGCCACGCGGTTCCACAACGAGAACGAGCGCCTTGGCTATCTGCCGACCAACGACATGCGTCCCGATCCGCTCGAGCGCTATATGCGCGAGCAGTCCGTTGCGGCCGGTCTGCCCGGTGCGGACTCCGAAGCCAGTGGCGTCAACAACAATCCGACGCGGCTGAAGCTCTGGTGGGATCCGGAGGGCAACCCGAGCCCGGAGGCCCGCGAGGCGTTCCTCGAGGCGATGCAGCGCGAACAGGTGCGCGCCGAACTGGGCACCTGGGCCAACCTGCTCGATGTCGATCCGGCCGAGCACAGCCCGGCCGATGTCGCCCGCGCGCTGACCGCGCTGCATGACCGCGCTGCCGAATTGGCACGACAGGCAACCGAATTCGCGCAGCTGGCAACCGCCTACACCGATGCCGACACCGAGTTCGCCCGGATCGCCGAGGAGATGGCGGCCGCGGCGGGGCACCGATGGTTGCTCGACCAGGGCGGCGACCTGCTGGATCCGGACAATGCGCCGGGTATCGGCCTGCTGGACGGCGATCCGCAGCGCCTGGTGGTGATCAACGACGGCGGCGATCACGACCAGCAGCTGGCCAACGCGCTCGCCGACCCGCGCAATACCGATATCGCGCAGATGCTGACCCAGGGCGAGCTGGAGCTCGAATACCGGGTCGCCTGGGCCGACCGCACCGGCGTCATCCATGTGGCCGAGGTGGACGCGCCGCAGGTCCGGCATTTCTCCGGTGCCGTTGACGGTCGCGGGCTCGAGCTCACCATGGTCCGCGACGACGACGACAGCCCATGGCGGGTCATCCCCAGCGAAAGCGCGCTCACGCTGCCGGACAACGGGATTCCAGTGCCCGACCCCGCCACGCTGTCGACCGCGGAGCTGGTGGCCCGCGTCGAGGACGCGGCGGCCGGACAGGGTGTGCAGCTGGCCGATCTGGCCCCGGACCGCGTCGCGGACACCCTCGACGCCGCGCGCGCCGCGAACCGGTTGCGCGCGGTGCGGATCGAGGCCATGGCCGATCTGGCCCGCCTGCACGTGAATGTAGCCCGCTTCAACGCCTTCGAACGGGCGCTGCACGAAGCCGAGGTGAACCGGTCAGAGCTGCGCGGACGCCCGCTGGCGGCGGTCGAGGAGCTGAAGCAGCGGCATCCCGAACGGGCGGTGAAGCTCGATGCGCTGGCCAGGCTGCTGAGCCAGGACCCCGACCTGGTCGATTTCGATCCGAACCTCTACGACACGCAGGATCAGTTGCGGCCCGGCGGCCTGCCGATGCATCACGACACCCACGCTCAGGTGGGGTTGCTCGTCGACGATCTCGCGGACTTCCTGGCGCTGGCCAGGCACGGCCAGACCCGGCCCGGGCCGGAGCCCGGCATCCCGGACCCGGACGCCGACTGGGTGCACCTGCTCGGCATCGATGTGGACACCGCGACACCGTCCGAGCTGGAGTCGATCTACAAAAACTTCCGGGCGGGCCGGCTCGACGTGGCCACGCTGCGCACGCCGGAGCAGATCGCTGCGGCGCTGGCGGAACTGCGGGCCGATGTCCGCCAGGACGCCACCGATCTCGCCGCCTTGGCCGCGCTGGCCGAGACGTACTATTGCCTGCCCACCGGCGGCACCCCCATCAACCACTGTGTGCCAAGAGCTTTCGACCAGCTGGTCGTGCGGCACCCGAACGTGCTCGGCGGGTTCGCCGTCGATCCCGGCCGGATCAGCGGCGTGCCATGGGCGGATCTGTCGAACCACTTCGGCACCGCGCAGCCCGAGCCGTTCCTGCCGGGGGAGGAGGGCGGCGCACACGCCCGCCTGCTGACCACCTTGCGCGCGCAGGGCCAGGGCGCGTCGGCCGTGGTGATCGACCAGCGGACCACCGTCGACGACTACGGGGTCGGCGGCCACGCCTACACCGTGACCTACCTGGGGCGCGACGTCTTCGACGTGGACGGCCAGCGGGTTTTGCTCGCCGATATCGATGCCGAGGGCCAGGAGCAGCTGTTCGACCTCGGCCCCAATGGCGGCACCGATTTGCTGTCGCTGGCCGAATTGACCGGTGGCACACCGGCGGAGACCGCCGCCACCTGGGCGAGCGTCTTCCAGAACGACGCGCATGTCCCGGGTCTCGGCGGCGAGGGTCCGATGCCGGACGCCGACCTGCGTATCGGCCAGGATCCGCCCGCGCCGCGCCGACCCGAGGACCCGGTGCATCAGGCGGCACGGTTCTTCGACGAAACACTGAGCCTGCGCACCGAACCGGAATCCGGTGCCGAGCCTTCCGCTGCGCATCTGACGTACGCGCAGATCCTCGCCGAGCGCCTCGGTCTCGCGGAAACTCTCGGTGCACTGCCGGATCCGCAGTCCGCGCTGCAGGACCTGGCGCAGATGGCGCTGGCGCGCCGCTTCCTGGACGCTTCGCCGGATGGCCTGGCCGACCAGCACATGCTGTTCCCGACGAACTTCGACACGCTCACAGCGGACGAGCAGTTCCCCGGGGAGCGCTACTGGCGCTACCCGTCCGATCCGTCCGACGCCGAGTTCCTCGCCCAGCGCGACGCGGCCGAGGCGTTCCAGCGGTCGATCGGACAGCCGCCGGAAACTCAACCGGCGCCGCCGATCCCGCTCGCGCACCCGGATGCCGTCGCGGGCCCGCTGGTCTCGCCGCCCGATCCAGCCGACCCGCCACGCCCGCTCACTATGGCGCAGGCTCAGCATTCGCTCGCGGACCAGCTGAATCTCCCTGCGCAGCAGCGGGATCCGGCGAATCTCGCGAGCACCGTCGCGCAGGAGCGCTATCGAATCCTGTTGCGCGCGGGCGCGATCGAAGCATTGGCGACCGCCGTGGGCAGACGCGATCTCGCGCTGGACCCGGATCAGCGGACCGAGATCGGCAAGATCGTCGAAGTCTGGGCCGACCTGCTCGCGATACCGAACAACGGCCTGGCGCCGGCGAACCTCACCGAGACCATGGAGCGGCTGCGGTCGGAAACGCTGGCCCGCGCCCAGGCGGTCGCGGATCTGGCCGATGTCACCCAGGTGCTGCAAGCGGGTCGGACACCGGGCGGCCCGGTACGGATCGACCTGGAGGTCGGTGGCGAACGAATCCCGGTTCAGCTGACCCCGGACGGTTCCGGCGGCTGGCGGGTCGAACCGGCCACCCGCCTGGCGGCACCGGAGGTGCCCATCGCCGCGATCGTCAAGGCGCCGGGGGCCGCCCCGGGTGTGCTCCGGACCCTGCGGGACCTGCCGGGTGTGGTCAACCCGCAGCATCCGCCGTCGGAGCTCGTGTCGGCGGGCCAGTCGTTCACGGTCCAGACTGTCGGTCACCTGGCCGACAGCGACTTCTGGGGGAACTTCGAGGCCAACCCCGCGGTCACCGCGCGCGAGGTGGTCAACCTCAAGCGCAACTGGCCGAAGATCAAGGCATTCCTGCTCGGTCAGGTCACCTCCGCGGAATCGCACGGGCCCGTCTCGCGCACCGGCGATGTCTACGACTACGCCCGCGAGGACGCCGACCCGCAGCGGATCAGCGAGCACGAGGCCGAACTCCGCCGTCTCGGACTGGCCGGCCGCTTCCTCGCGGGGCTGCCGGTGCCGCAGGCACTGCCGTCGGCGCAGCCCGCGCCAGGCATCGACGCCTCGCTGGAGCCGCCGGTCTCCGCCGACGCCGAGCACACCCCGTCGGTGCCGGCCCACGACGATCTCGCCGAATGGGGCCGTGAGGTCGCGCAGGCCGCGCAGGAGCTGTACGCACAGGCGCGGGCGCTGCTGGTGCTGGCGGGCCCGCTCGGCATCGAGATACCGGATCTGAGCTCGGAATCGGTCCGTACCGCCGTCGCGCAGGCGCGGTATCTGCTGACTCGCGAGAGTGTTTCGACGAAGGCGTTCGAGGCCGCGCTCGCCCGATACGACGCCGAGAACGCGGATATCCCGTTCCGGACCGATATCGATCTGTCGCATCTGCTGCCCGCCGCGGTCATCAACCGCCCGAGCCCGCTGGAGCGGTACGCGGCCGAGGCCGCCGCGGCGACGAGTGGACGCACCGGCACCCTGCGCTGGACGGGCGTCAACAACAACATGCAGGGCGGGCGCATGTGGTGGGATCTGTCGCACCGCGATACGCCGGAGGGCCGCAGGTTCTTCGAGGAGGCGCTGCGCCGCCACCACATCCGCACCGAGCTGGATCAGCGCGCGCACCTCCTAGGTGTCGACCCCGAGAACCCGAATGTTCTTGCGCAGTTGCAGACGCGGCTCACCGACCTGCAAGACGCCGTCACCGCTTTCCAGCGGCAGGCGCAGCAGTTCCTCGACGCCGACGACAATTTCGGCCAGCACGCCGAGGTGATGGCGAATATCGCGGGCAGCGAATGGATCCGGGTCAGCGGCGGGTTCCTGATCGATCCGGTCAACCACCCTGGCATCGGGCTGGCCGGGTCGCCGATGAAGCTGGTCGTCATCGACAACGCGATGAATCATGATGCGGCATTGGCGAAGGCGCTGGCCGATCCGGCGAATTCCGAGCTGGTGGAGCTGATCGACAACGGCAGCCTCGAGGTCGAGTACCGCGTGGCGTGGCCGCGCGAGGTCGGCGGTACGTGGCGGGTGGCAACCGCGGCGGTGGATTCCCCTGCGGTGCGCCATATCTCCGAAGATTTCGGCGGCCGGAACCTGACCGTCACCACGGTGCGCTACGAGGGTGGCCCCTGGCAGACGGTCACCGATTCGGCGCAGGCGGAGCCGAGCGGCCCGGCGCTGGACCTGGCCCGGATGTCACCCGGCGAAATCGAGGCCGCGATCACGGAATTGGTGGGTCGCCTGCCGATCGGCCGGGTCGATCTGAGTCCGAGTCAGATCAACGCCACCCTGGAGCGGCTGCGTTTCGGCAACGAGGTGCGCGCCGCGCAGATCGAGGCGCTGGTCGAGTACGCGCGCACCCTGCACGCCCTCGACGCCTACCACCAGCTCGACACCGCGCTGAACAAACTGGAGCTGTCCCGGGCCGACCTCGCGACCGACCCCCAGGCCACGCTGGAGGCACTGAAGACCGCGAAACCCAAGCTGGCCGAGCAGGTCGATGCCCTCCTGGCGAAGCTGGAAGCCGACCCGGAACTGTTCACCCGAGACCCGCGGGTGGCCGACGACATCGCCCCGATCAACCTGGCCGACGCCCCCGCACATCTGGACGCCATGATCGCCGACGTCGATCTGCTGCTCGTCCAACTGCAACTGGCCGGTTCCACCACCGTGCCGGGGGTGCCGGTGCCGGACCAGGATTGGGTGCGCCTGCACGGCGCCGACATCTACAACGCCACCGACGCGCAGTACAAGGCGGCCTTCGGCAAGTTCAAGACCGAGAAGTTCGCTGACCTGTTCGTCCGCGACCCGGACACATTGACCGCACTGCACCAGCAACTGCGCGCCGAGGTCCGCCGGACCGCCGCCGAGATCGTGGCCCTTTCGGCGTTGGTGACCTACTACACCAGCGAGATCGATCCCGCGGGCCCGGCGGCGATCAACACCTGTGTCTCCGACTCGCTCAGCCGCGTCTTGGCCGATCAAGGCGATATTGTCGGTGTCCCGATTCCGCTGTCGGGCAACCTGTCGGGCCTAGAGTGGCAGGACGTGCGGCCGATGCTGCGCGGCGCCGAGCCGGGCGCGTTCGACAACGGTGACGCCCGCGGCCACGTGCGGCTGATCCAAGCGCTGCGTGAGCAGGGTGGCCCCGGGGCGATCGCCTGGGTGCTCGACCAGCGCTGGACCGTCGATCAGCAAGGTGTCGGCGCGCACTCTTACACCGTGAAGTACTTGGGCGGCAACCAGTTCGAGATCGACGGCCGACGGGTGACCTACGACGAGATCGGCTCCAAGCGCAGCAACCTGGAATGGTTCGTCGCCCCGGACGGGACCCGCGTCTCGCTGGCCGAGCTGACCGGCGGCAACCGCTACGAGACCGCCGCCACCTGGGCGGTCGCCTGGAAGGGTGGACAGCGGGTGGCGAACTTCGGCGACTTCAACGCCGCGCAGCCCGCCGCCGATCTCGCCATCGGCCAGACGCCGGACCCGAACGCCCCGATTCCCGCGCATCGGCAGCCGCCGGCCAACGCGCCACCCAGCCCGGCGGCCGAGGTGGCTCGGTTGCGCGCCGAGATGGCCGCCGCGGTGGCGGGCGAAGCCGACCTGCGCGCCGAGATTGCGGATCTGCGGCAGCAGGCCATGGCCGCGCAGAACGCCGGGGATCGCGAGCTGGCCAGTAGCTTGGCGGCCGACATCGAGCAGCGCGTTGCGGCAACCGGTGCGGCGGAGGCCGCGCGCGCCGCGGCGATCGAGGTGTGGCAGACCTCGATCACGCAGCAGGGCAGCGACCTGCAAGCCCGCATCGACGCGCTCGAGGCGCAGCTGGCTGCTCAGCTGGGCGGCGACACCGAGATCGCGCAGTTCCGCTCCGATATCGACCTCGTGGACAACCTCGAGGCCGCGTTCCAGCTGCGCGACCGCATCGAGACCGCCGAGCAGGTCCAGCAGACGCTGGAAGCGCAGATCGAACGCGGAAAGGCGTTGCAAGACAAGCTGCGCGCGGGCATCCGGTTGCTCGAAGCCGACACGGTCGACACCCCGGAGGCGGAAAGGGCGCGGAACCAGGATCTGGCCGCCGCCCGCGCCAAACTCCGCCAGGCCACGCACGCACTCAGCGAGGTGGAGCGCTCGCTGGAACTGCTGCGGCAGAAGCTGCCGCCGGGCGATCTGACCCTGCTGAAGTCCGCGCTGACCACGGAGATCATCTCCGCCACCAATGCGCGGGCCGCGCTCGCCCAGGTCTTCCAGATCAGCGATACGGACCACCTGAACCCGCGGTACCAGGGCCCGCGGGAACCCGGTGCCGAGCTGGTGCAGCAGTTGCGCGAGGTCGCCAAGCAGCTGAAGGACGCGCAAACGCAACGGAGCGAACTCGCCGAGCGGCAGGCCGCGCTGGACGCGATGAACGACCTCGGCCTGCTGCCGATCTCGGAGCGGGTCGGTGTGCGGCCGGCCGCGGAGCCCACCGGGCTGTTCGGGGACAGCGAGATCGTGGTCGTCGGCACCGATACCGACGTCAACGCCTACCGGCAGGCGCTGCGAGCCACGCTATCGGCGCGAACCGACCTGAATCTGTTGCTGGGCATGGCGAAGTCGGACACCACGCCGCTCACCGTGCGGTTCACGCAGGTACAGCTCGACGCGCAGGGCCACTACCAGAGCACCGTCGATCTGCCGTCCACCGATGCGGAACCCACCCAGCGCGCGGGCGCCTGGGATCCGGGCAAGCACCCACGCAAGTGGGAGAAGGAGAAGTGGACCGACCCGCAGCCGCCGTTCCTGTTCAAGGTGTCGATGATTCCGACCTTCGACAAGATCATGGCGGGGTTGCACGAATTCGGTCCGGGTGAGGTTCCGGCATTCCTGTTTCCGCAGAACCTGCCGTTCTCGAAGACGATCTACAACGTCCCCGATGGCGTGAACGCCTGGAGCTCGGACGTCGGCCTCAACCTGTTCCACGCCCGCATCTTGGTCATCGGCATCCTCCAGCGGATACCGACCCATCCGTGGGTGAAGAATCTGATCCAGAACCGTCCTTGGATCGGCCGGACCATCCTGCGGACCACCCAGTGGCTGCCCGCGAACACCGCACACGGGCAGTCGATTCCACTGCCGCTGTCGGTGGGCTTCGTGAACCGGCATCCGCATGTGGCCCAGGCTATGGCCGATGTGACGCAATGGATTCCGGCCGTGCGCGACGGCAAGTGGATCCATTTGATCCCGGTGCTGCGCGGCACCCGCACCTACGCCTGGTTCAACGACGGTCAGCCCGACCCGCAGGCGCTGCACCGCGAGGAGCTGGCGCCGCTCGCGCTGAACTCCGAGCAGGCGCGTCTGGACGGCACGACCGCATACCCGTACACCGGCGAGAGCATCGACATCCCGGAGTCGCTCGCCGCCGAGTGGCGCGCCAATGATTCTGCGCGCCAGCGGATTCAGCTGGAAACCGACGCCGCCTACGCGGAGTTCGAACACAATCGCGTGCACGAGCACGACAGCCTGCTCGCCCAGATCGTCGACAACGCGCTCGCAGACCCCGACACCTACTCCGGCGGCGACCCCAAGCGCTGGGTGCGTGGCCCGGGTAAAGCCTGGTTGCGCGACCCCAAGGGCACGCACATGCCCAAGCGGTCCGACGGCTCGACCTGGCTGCGTGATCACGCGGGCAACATCCGCACCCCCGACGAGGTGGTGCGGAACCTGAACCGGGCGCGCGACTACCTGCTGCGCAATTCCGAGGTCAACCAGATCGCCGACGTCGTCGCGATGTGGAACCGGTTGATCGCCGGACACCCGGTGCGTGAGGACATCATCGCGCTCGAGAGCGCGCTGTTCGAAGCGGAGTTCCAGGCGCGCAATCCGAAGGCGACCGGGCATCAGGCGCATGCGGCCGCCAAGGCCGCAGGTTACGACTGGGACGCCAACCGCCCGCATCTGCCCGGCAAGCGCACGCTGTGGCAGCGGCTGACCGGCCGCCGCGCAGACCCGCTCGACTTCACCTCCGGGCTGGACCCGAACGTCAACGATCCGGCGCGCACCCGCCAGTTCGCGCTCCCGCTGTATTACGGCGTGCAGGGCCTGGACGGGGTGGACAGCAGGTTGCGCGCGGTCATGGGCGGTTGGCCCGCGGCCAAGGTCGACCAGGCGCTCGCCGAGGTGAAGGACATCGTCCACCGGGCCACCCGGTCCTTCACGACCAACGACCACGATCTGGCCCGCGGCGGCGTGCACGTCTCGGCGCGTGTCACCGGGAGGCCTGGCGAGCAGGTGCTGGCGGTCACCGTCGAGGTGGACGGTGACGGCGCCTTTCCGCGCACCCGGTACTACCTCGATCAGCACGACAACGACTGCGTGCCGGTCGCCGCGCGGTTCGTCAACCAGGCGCAGGGCACCACCGTCACCGACGCCGACCTGCTCGAGCCCTCGCTGGCGGGCGTGCTGTGGAGCGATATCGTGCCCGAGCTCAACGGCGCACCGGTGCAGGGTTTCGTCGCCGACGCAGACTCCACCGCCCACGCCCGCCTTGTGCGCGGCCTGCTCGACTCCGGCCCCGGCACCACCGCCTACCTCTTCGAACAGCGCACCACCGCCGACCGCCACGGCGCCATGGGCCACGCCACCGCCCTCACCTACATCGGCGAAAACGCCGACGGCACTCACACTTTCGATCTCAACGGGCAGAGGGTCATCCTGAACCGGGTCGACCCCGACGGCCGCGAATGGTTCCAGGCCCCGGCCCCCGCCGGTACCCCCCAACTCGCCAGCGGCACCACCACCACCACGACTGAAGTGTCGCTGGCCCACCTCACCGGCAGCAGCACCGACCAAACCACCGCCCTGTGGGCCACGGTGTACAAAGACGGCCGGGCCATCCTGCTGTCCCCGCAGTTCGCCGACCCGAACGCGGCACCGCCGGCCGACCACGTCTACTTCGGCACGAGTTCCTCGGTCGACGCCGTGATCGCGGCCAACCTGTCCGCGCTCGGTATCGACACAGAGGCAGGGCGGCTGCTCGAGGCGGCGCTGCTGCTCGAGGAGCGGTATCTCGCCATTGCCGTGATCGCCGAGCAGCCACAGCCGGAAACCGCGCTCGGCGAGCACAGGTGGGCGGGGCACCTGGGTGCCAGGCTGGTCGCCCGGCAGCACGGGGACCACGAGCTGACCGTCGATTTCATTCGCGCGATGCACGACCAGTTGACGATGTCGGCACCGCCGGAAATGGAGTTCGGTGCTCCGACACCGCGGATGGGTGTGCTGGCGACGCCGCTGACCGCGGACCAGATCGCCACCATCGAGGCGAACCCGCTGCTGTCCTACATGCCGCCGCCTGCCGGGCCGGGCGAACACGGCGTGATCGTTTACCCGAACTACGCGTCGCAGGAGGAGGTCGACCAGGCTTTACAGGAATTGTGTGACTGGTACAACGCGGCCCGGCGTGGATCCGAGTACGACCCCTTCGAACTCGCCGCGGAGCTACAGCGCAGGTTCGTGTCGCTGCACCCACTCGACTTCAACGGCCGCGCGTCGCGCATCTTGATGAACTGGTCGTTGGAGCAGAACGGGCAATTCCCCAGCGCAGTCCGCGAATTCGACGCCCTGCACATCCCTGCTGCGGATTGGGTGGCAGCGGTCCGGGAGGGCAGCGCTCGGTATGCCGAATGGCTGGTGAATCTCGCCGAACGCGGACCCGATATCAACCCGGTGGATCTGTTCGGGCTCCAGGCAGAGCAGCATCGCTACCGTGAAATGGGAGGCGATACAGCACCTTTCGCTCCTGACCAGCCGCGCAATCGGGCCAAGTACGAGCAGTTGCTCCAGGCGGTTACCTCCGAGGCCGCGGCGCCACTCGACGCCGGTCTCGCCGATCCGCCGGACACGGCCACGGCCGATATGGCCGACCTGCGAGCGTGGGCGAGTTCCTACGACAACCCGCAGCTGCAGTACTTCCTCGCGCAGCAGCACGAGGCCGTCACCGCCCTGCTCGCAGAACCGGGTTTGCCGACCGCCGAGTCGATCGGTCCGGCGCAGGAACTGGAAGCGACGGTGCGAGAGGGACTGTCGCGGGTTATGGACGCGATCGGCCGACCCGATCCGCTTCCCGCCGATATCGCGGGACTGGCCGGGCTGGCGCAAGAACTCGCCGACGCCCACCCCATGGCGCCGAACCTGGCCGCCGCCGCGCTGACCTTGGCGGGGGAAGCCGCTGCGGCACATGGTGATTCGCTGGCGCTGTCAGCGAACCCGGAGGAGCCGCTACTGCCCTCGTTGCACGATGTGCTCGACGCAGTCACCAACGGGGCAAGCGCTGTGGAGCTGGAGGGCATGCTGAGCGGCCTCGTCCGGCAGTACGGCCCGTACAGTCTGGCGAATCTTCAGGTGCGGCGCCTGGCCGACGGCATTCAAGTGCATGCAACTGTCGTAGATGAGTCCGGCGGCAAGGTCGGCGGGTTGACCGAGGCCTACAGATTCGAGTCCGACGGCTCCGTGACCGTGCACCACGTCGACCTGCATCTCGATGAGGCGCATCAGGGTCGAGGGTTCGGCCGGGCCTTCGTCGAGGCGGTGGATGCCGCATACCTGCGCAACGGGGCCGACCGCATCCTGGTGACGGCAGGCGAGCCGGACGGCGGAATCTTTTGGGCGCGTGTCGGTTACGAGTGGAACCCGCTGCTGGTACACGAGGCCGTGGACATCCTGACCGCCCGCATCGAGGTGCTGCTCGAAACCGCGTCGGCGCGTGATCAGTTGCTGCTGCGACAACTTCAGCGCGACCTCGCGGGCACGCCCACCGGTTATCCGACGCCGAGTCGGCTGGTGCGCATCGCCGGTGACAACCCGTACCTCGGTGAGCTTGTCCTGGATGGCGTCTACTGGGACGGCATGAAGGGTGCGCCACCGGTCGCGCTGACGGATAGCCAGCAGCCACTGGACACGAATCCGTCGGACCAGCACGCAGATTCGGCAACCGCAGCACCGACCGCGGAGCTGGCTGCAATGCTCGGGGTGGTCCCGGAGCTGATGCAGCGCCCCGGGCTGCTGCGCCAGGCCGTGGATGTGGTGCAGGGACAGCTGCGGGCCATGGATGCGGCGGCGTGGCAGCGGGCGGTGGAGGCCGGGCGGCTGCCGGAGCTGCGGCGGTGGATCGGCCTGCGCATGCAGTGGGACAACGCGACTCAGGAACTTCAGGTTGATTCGCTGCGGACCGGGGTGCTCGACCCGGTGGCCGTGCAGCGCCTGCAGGACACCAATACCCATTCGCAGCAGGAACTGGCGGAGCTGCTCGCGATCGCCGAGCTGGTCGACTTCTCAGCGCAGAGCTCCGGCGATTCCGTGGTCGAGCTGCGGCGCGCCGCGGCGGCGACCGGATCGCCCGAACTGGCCGCGTTCGTCGACCTGTGTGCCGACGCGCTCCCGCCGATTCCGGCGGCGGAACGGGACCCGAACTCCCAGCTGGCGGCGGCCCGCCAAAACCTGGTCGACATGGCCGGTATGCTCCGCGTGGATCCGGACTCGCTGGCCACTGGGTCATCGCAACTGGCCCGACTGCGCGCCAAGTGCGACGGCCTCGCCCGCGAGTTGGCTCAGGCACTGCGAACCTCGGTCGCGGACCTGGAAACCGTGCTGGAGCAGAGGGATCTGTCCGGCGAGCCGGATACCGATCCCGAAATGCTCGGCCGGTACACCGACTGGCTGACCCACGCCGGGGCTCTGGAGGCCGCGGAGCACTACAACAGTTTGCTTGCGAACGCCGCGCCCGCCCCGACCGCCGCCGAGGTGAACGCCGCGGAAGCGGATGCGCCGGCCGATCCGGACGCGGTCCTAGTGCTGCGTGCGGCCGACATAACCGACACCGACGCTGACACTGCGACGCACGCATCCAGAGCATGGGACTGGGCCGCGCGACAACTCGCGGACTGGCCTTCCGGCAAGGTCGATGACGCGGGGTTCGAGCTCGCTCACATGGTCGAGGACGCATTGCGTCAGAGCCGCGGCGAAGTTCGTGTCGTCATGGAACAGAGCGGTGAGCACGGTGATCGTCGGGTGCGATTCACATTCGGTGACAACCGTTTCGAACTGAACGAGTCGAATCACGACGTGTCCGACGAGGTTGTGGCAGCACTGCACACGGCCATCGCCGACGTGCGTCATGTCCGTGTGCACGTGCCGGGCGAGCTCGCCGTAGCGGTCGACGGTCGCCGCATTCCACAACTGGCGAAGGCGCTTGCCCCGCACAGCGCGCACGGCCGCGTGCTCGACGTCGCGCAGAACAACATCGAAGCGGGCTTGTTGCACGCGGCCAGGCGCAACCGCGGGAGGCTGCACGGCCTCCGCACGAATGTCGAGCCGTCCTATGTGCTGTGCCGATTCGGTGACAGCACCGTGGAGTTGGCCGTGTACGCGCTCTGGGACCAGGACTTCCGTGACGGAATGCGTGAACTGGGCTTGACCGGCCGTGGTGACCGCACCGTCCAGCTCGATGAACTGACCGAAGCGATCGTCGGTCGACTGGAACAGCGTCGTGTCGCGTGGGCGGAGCAGAACGGTCCCGAGTCCGATACCGACGGCGACGACGGAGCCGAGGGCGGGTCTCCGGTCGATCCCGGCACCGGTCCCGGCGGTTCAGACGTCGGCCCGCAGGCCGTGGATCCCTCAGTGGGCGAGGGCTCGTCCGGTCCGACCACTGTCACGCCGGTGCAGTCGGATGGGGGAGTATCGAGGACGGGCGCTACTGATCCGGCGGCGCCGAGCACCGACCCCGAGAGCGGCCCAGATACGCATGCGCACCGCGCGCCGGGCGGCGGCGGAAAGCCCAGGGGTGCGGGCAATGTCGTGCGCGAGGTGCTGCGCGCGTTCGTCCCGGACTTCGAACCGGGCCGCGACTTCGACGCCGCCACCCGAACCCAACGCGCCGCGCACGGCGTGGTGGACTACCTCGCGGGCTTCTGGGAGAGCTCGGATTTCGTCGCGTCCTCGCTGTTCCGGCCCATCGACGCGGCGGTGTTGGATCAGGTCGCGGCGATCGAGCCGCAGGGGCTGCGTCAGCTGCTCGAACAGGGTGGACTCAGCGCGACCCAGATCGAGGGAGTGCTGAACCGGCTCGACGAGATTCGCACCAACGGACGCATTCACGGCGATCACGTCGGCGACGCCGACTCCGAAATGGACGCGGAGGCCGAAACCGATTCTGATCAGGCGAGTTTCGATCCGGTCGACCCGCGCACCCTCGGGCCGGCTCGCGAATCCGTTTTCACCGACACCGCACTCAGCTCGCACGGGCTCATCCGGGTCACGTTCGAGGGCAGCGACACCGTCTGGGTGTACAAGCCGTTCCACGGCGACGCCGACACCGCGGGCATCCCGCCTTCGGGCCGCGCGCTGCGCGAGGTCAAGACCTATCTGCTCGACCGGCTGCTGAAGTTCCACCTCAAGCCGCCCACCTATCTGTGGGAAGGCAGCAAGGGCACGGGCATCCTCCAGGAGTACATGCCGGGCGCGGAGAGCGGACGTGCGGTCCGCGGCCACGACCGGCTGATCCGCGACATGATCGCGATTGTCGACTACATCGCGGGCAACCGCGACCGCCACGTGGGCGACATCATCACCACCCCGTCCGGTCGTGTCGTATCGACCGACGACGAAGCCACCTTCCCGGTGGACGAGAACTCCTTCGCCCAGTTCGAGACCCAGTCGGTCTTCGTGGCCGACGCGCTGGGCCGAGACCTCCACCCCGCCGCGATGGCGCTGGTCGCGTCGGCGACCGAGGCGGACGTGCGCGCGATCCTGGACGGCCTCGAACCGGAAGCCATTCAGGGCGCGGTGGACAGGTTCACCGAGGTCAAGGACAACGGCAAGATCACCGGCGACGCCTGGCCGTACCGTGACGGACTGCCGGACCTGGTCGACAACATGGTTGGTGACGGCCGTCCGCCGGCGGACTCCGACGATCTCGGCCCGGACTCGCCCGCGCCACCACAGCATCCGGCATCGATCGAGGACGGCGATGCCGCGCCGGACGACGGTAACGCAAAGACCGTGTGGTTCGAGTTCGACGAGAACGCTCCCGCCGCAGTAGATCCCGAGCCTGCGAGCCTGTGGATGGACGGCACCCCGACGATCTCGGTCGGCAATCTGCTCGACAGCAGCGGCGCGCAGGCATTCCAGTTAGCTGGCCCCGGAACGCATTTCGCGAGGCGGGTTGAGACCGTGGACACGCAGCAGCTGGAGACCGCCGACGGGCCGGTCGACACGCTGTCGGTGACGTTGGCGCTCGACCTCGCGCGCGGCGGCTCGGGCCGGGTCACGCTGGAATTCACCCGCGACGCGAACGGCACCGCGATGCGGTACCGGGACCTCGATCTGGGTTACGCCGGCGTCGACACGAAGGATCCGGCCTTCCAGCCGGGTTCGCACCCGATCCGGCTCGCGGACGCGTTCGTCGAAATGCACGGATCGGTGATCCTGCCGTGGCTCGCCCAGTCCGGTGCGGCATTCGAGGGGAACCCCGGCCACTATGCGGAAACGACCGTTGGCGAGGAGGTTACGGATACCGAACGTCCCGACGACCTCTACGAGCACGACCACGCCAAGAGCGAGCGCGTCCGTCCTGCCGGAATCGCGCGTCGCTGGCTGCGGGATCAGCTCGCGGCCATCGGCTGGAGCGCCAACGCACCCGTGCACCTTCAAATGGTGTGGGTGGCGACCAGCGAGGCGGTCGCGAACTCCCTGGAGCACAGCACCGGCCCGGTCCGGGTCACGCTGCGCGTGCTGCCCGGTGCCGGTCAACTCGTAGTGCAAAGCATCGACAATGTCGCGAGCCACCCGCCGAGCGGCCCGATCCGCGAGAACGCCAACCTGATGGAGGAACGGGTGGCGGCGGCGGAGAAGCGCCGCCTGGCGGAAGAGGCCGCCGCGAAGCAGGCCGCCGAGCCGGAGCTGTTGCAGGGTGATGATCTCGATGCGTTCTTGGGTGGTGTGGACGAGGGCGCCATCGCGAATCTGGATTTGGAGGCGCTGGCGGCCGCGGATGCCGATGCCGATGGCGACGCGAAGCCGGAGCTGTTGCAGGGTGATGATCTCGATGCGTTCTTGGGTGGTGTGGACGAGGGCGCCATCGCGAATCTGGATCTGGACGCGCTGGCCGGCGACAACGAAGCACCGGCGGCACCCGAGCGGACCGAAGCCGAGAAGCAGGACGCCGCGGCCTACGACGAACGCGGTCGCGGAATCCAGATCCTGCACACGCAGACCGACGCCTGGGACTATGCGCCGCTCGCGAACGGCCGCGGCAAGTCGATCTGGTTCATCCGCTCGATGGCCGACAGCGACCCGGATCCCGGCACCGACCCCGATCCCGGCACCGACCCGGCCGAACCGACCGATCCCACTGCGCCGCAAGGTGATACGCCCGCTCCTCCGGATTCCGACGCCGCCACTCCGGGGCCTGGCACCGGCTACCAGGTCGCCGAGCCGAAGTCGGCGAACTCCTACCGGCCCGAGCTCACCGACGGCATCGATATCGGCAAGCTCCAGCTGCGCGACGGTGTCTTCTACGACGAGAACAACCAGCCCTACAGTTCGGGCCCGAAGGGCGTGTCCTTCCTCGTCGGCGCCGACCCGGGCGATATCCGCTGTGTCGCCGTCGCCGTCGCCGATGTCGAAGGCAAGCTGGATCGGCGGGACGTGCAACTGCACCAGCTGCTCTACAGCAGCTACGCCGACCCCTCGGACGGCCCGATCGCCTTCGGCCACTGGGTGATCGAGAACGGCAAGCTCACCGAGCTCATTCCGATGAGCGGCGCCTTCCTTGACCCGAACCGGCAAGCGCTGTTCACCGCGCAGCTGCGCTCGGTGCTCAGCGAAGCCGGGGTGGACACCTCGGACACGGTCGTCGACGGCGTGCAGCAGCAGAACGGGATCTGGCGCCCGGCATTGCCTTTCGCCACCGTCACGGAGCTGATGGCTCGCGGTGATCAGCTCGCGGCCATGGTGTTCCGAGGCTGGGGCGCGGACTTCTGGCTGGACGTCCCCGATATCGCCACCACCGGCGACCGCGCCACGGTGACCGTGTCGCTGCACCCGGTCGGTGGCGAACCCGGCCGGGTCACCCTGGAACTGACCCGTGACGGCGACGGCGTCACCCTGCGCTACACCGATGTCGACCTGGGCCCGGACGCGGATCGGGTTACCAAAGCCTGGCGGCAGCTGCACAATTCGGTCGTGGTCCCGTGGCTGGGGGAGTCCGTCGCCGCATACACCGACCCCGCCCCGGACTACCCGTCCCCGGACGACGTGCACCGCGCCGAATTCGAACAGAAGGTTCGCGAAACGGACCTCTCCTCGCCGGGTGCGGTGGCCGATGCGCTGTACGAGCGGGTCGGGCGGGACGCGGTCACCGAGTTCTACGACGCGCGGGTGTCCGGGCTGAAGACGGCGGAGGTGCTGCGGGCGCAGAACTTCGTCGCGTACACCGGCGCTTCCGCGTTCTTCGTCTCGGCGGACGTGGCCAACTTGAGCGGCCTCAACGCGTTCTGCAACAACCAGGCCGAGGCGGCGAACGCGCACTATCACGGCATCGCCACCGCGTTCCGCACTGCGCTGGAGGACTCCGGCGGCGTGGTGATCCCGATGCGCACCGGCGGTGACGAGGTCGGCGCGATCGTGCTCGGCATCGACGAGCACACCTTGACCGAGATCGTCGCCGAGGTGAATCGGCGCGTCACTGCCTATGCTCGGCAGGAGGGCCTCAGCGAGATCGAGCACCCGAAGCATCCGGGCGAGGCGGCCTATCGCGGTGTCGGCCTGCATGTCGGGTTCACCGAGATCGTGCCCGGCTTGACCCCCAAGGACATCTTCGATGCCGCCGACCTCGGCGTCGACGACAGCAAGAACGGGAGGACCGATGTCGCAGGAGACCCGCGACGAGCGACTGGGGCTGACCGGGCTGACACCGGAACAGCGGGCGCGACGGATCCAGGAACTGGAGCGCGAACTGGCGCAGAAGCGAGCGGCGGCCAAAGCCGAACTGCGAGCGGACCGGAAGCGGCGCCGCGAGGACTCGCCCTCGACGGACTGAACCGCAACCTCGCCGCGCTCGCTGGATACCCGTCGCCGGACGAAGTGCGCCGCTTCGCCTTCGCGGAGGGTTTGCACGCCCTGGGTGAGTTGACCCCCGAGCTCGTGGCGGAGGCGATGTATCGCCCGGTCGCGAGGGACGAGGTCACCGATTTCTACGACGCCCGGCTCTCCGGCGTGAAGACCGCCGAGGTGGTGCGCGCGCAGCAGTTCGTCGCCGAAACTGGGGCGCCTGCGTTCTACCTGTCCGCCGATATCGCCAACCTCAGCGGCCTCAACGCGGCGATGAACAACCGGGCCGCGGCCGCCAACGTGCACTTCCGCGGCATTGCCGAGGCGTTCCGTTACGCCCTCGACGCGGCGGGCGGGGTCGTCGTGCCGATGCGCACCGGCGGTGACGAACTGTCCGCCGTCGTCATCGGCATCGATCAGGAAACACTGACCGGCATCCTCGCCGAAATCGAAGCCCGGGTCGCCGCCTACACCGCCGAGCACGGGCTGGACCTGATCGAGCACCCGAAGCACCCGGGTGACGCGGCCTACTGCGGCATGGGCCTGCACGTCGGCGTCACCGAGATCCTGCCCGGCCTCACCCCGAAGAACATCTTCGATGCCGCCGACCTCGGCGTCGACGCCAGCAAGAACCGCGCCTACGAGACCGGCCCGGTACCGGGGCACACACCTACCGGGCTCGACGCGCTGTCCGAACCGACTGTCCACCACGACGACAACCTGGTGAAGGGCGCCAGCAACGCGCCACCGATCCGCCTTGACCTCGCGCGCACCGCCGGCACCGTCGATTGGGATGCGGCGGCTGCCGCTGGGGTCGGCGCGGTGGCCGGTGCAGGCATGACCGCGAACATCCCTGGTCAGGAGAGCACCGACAAGGTCGATTGGGATGCCGCAGCCGCTGCTGGAATCGGCGCGGTTGCCGGTGCAGGCATGGCTGCGAATCTTCCCGCTGAGGTCAATTGGGATGCCGCCGGTGCCGCCACAGCCCCGGGTTCCGGGATCGCCGGTGCCGTTGCCTGGAAGGCCGCGGCCGCCGCCGGGACAGGCGGCGTCATCGGTGCCACCGCGGCGGCGGCTTTCACGGGCGAGGGAATCGCGCAGGCCGCCAAAGGGCTTCGCGGCTGGGATGGCGCCGCACACGATCCGCGGGTGACCGCGCAGCCGATCGACCCCGCGGCGGTTTCGGCCCGCGGGCCGCTGTCCGATGGCGGGCACGCGTTCGGTGAGCCGGATATCGTTGCTTCGCAGTCAGTTCCGTTGGAGCCGGCCGCGGAGGAGCTGCCGTTTGCCAATTGTGTCGATCGGTCGCTCGGCCGAGTCGTCGCGGATCAGGGGGATGTGGCCCGCCTGCCGGATGAGCAGACGCGGAGTCCGTTCGGGCGGCGGTGGCGGGACGTGCAGGGGCTGCTTCGGGGGGCTCGGCCGGAAGGGTTCGATACCGCCGGGGCGCACGAAGCGCACGCGAACCTGGTCGAGGGCCTGATCCACCGGGCGGGGCCGGGGGCGATGGCCTGGGTGCTCGACCAGCGCCACACCGCCGATCAGCAGACCGGAATCGGTGCGCACGCGTACGCGGTGAAATACCTGGGCGACAACGTTTTCGAGGTCGACGGACAGCGCGTCACCTACGAGGGCAGCCCGGACGCCGATGGCCTGGCCTGGTTCCGGACCGCCGCGGGCAACCGGGTTTCGCTGGCCGAGCTGACCGGTAGCTCCCGCGCGGAGACCGCCCACACGCGGGCGGTCGTGTGGCGCGACGGCCAGGTCGTCCAGAATGTCGGCGACCGCACCGCCCCGCTGCCCGACGGCGACCTGCGAATCGGCAAGAGCCCGGCGGATCAAGGGCCTGCGCAACCGGATCCGGACGACCCATTCGCGGATGAGCCGCGGACCACACGGGTGCAGCTCCGGTCGCAACCACCGGACCCGCTGCTGGGACCGCCGGTCGCCGGTCAGCCCGACGGCACCACCCACCCGGTGTGGGAGTTGTTGTTCCGCACCGCCATCGGCCAGGAAGCCATGGCGGTCCTGCACAACGCCGAGGCCCACGTGGAGTTCGGCGACCGGGATCATTTCCACGGCCGGGTCCGCGCGATCACGATCGACACCACCGGACGCGGTTTGATCGCAGTGGCCGAGGAGGTACTCGCGCACGCGGCGCGCATGCAAGCTGTCGCCGCCGCCGCGGTGGAGACCGAGCCGATGCTGATCCCCGAGATGGATCGGGACGCGTTCGTGCGGCCGTGGCTGCGCGCGGAAGCCACGGCGATCGCCTGGCAGGCCGAATTCGATTTGCAGGTCCAGGAAGCCGGTTTCGCCCGGACCGATCTGTCCGGCGCCGACCCGGCCGATCTGGCGTTCCGGCAGGGCTTGTTCGCCCGTTACCTCGCCGCCTACGCGGAGGCTCCGGTTGCCCCGGGCACCGACGACGCGCTGGCGAGCCGGGTGCGGCGGGTGGCCGGAGTCGACGCGCTGCTGGAGAGCGCGGAGTTCAGGGCAACGGATCTGCCCGCAACCCTCGAGGAGCAGTGGCAGAGCAGGCAGGGCATGAGCCGCGGCCTCGACCTTTCGGTGGAGCAGGTGCGGGCCCGGCAGCGTCTGATGCGCGAAGGTGCGGCGGTGCAGCGGGAGATCGACGCTCTCGAGACCGCCTTGGATCGGGTCCAGAGCCAGATGAGCGCGATGACGCCCGCCCGCGGCGACGCGATGCCCGACACCACCGACCGGGTGGCGCGGCTGCGCTTCGTGATCGACACCATGTACGACCGCTTCCGGGGCGCCGAGATCTACATGTGGGCCGCGCATTCCCGGCAGCAGGTTGGTGCTCTGGTCGAACTCACCGAGCTGTGGCAGCGGGCGCGGGCGCGTTACGCGGGGATCGAGAACGGGATAGCCGCCATCAACGGACGCCCGGACAACCGGGTCGAGGTTTCGGCGGACGGCCTGGATATCGCCCATCGGTCGATGCTGCCGTCGCTGGATCAGACGGCGAACAGCGAAATGAGCATCGTCCGGGCCGAATTGCAGGCAACGGAGACCGGCCGGTGGGCAATGCGGACGCTGGAGCGCCTGAATGTCCGGATCCGGTTCGGTTTCGAGTCGACCGGATCGACCGGATCGTCCGTGGATCGCGAGAACTTGGCGCGCGAAGCGGGCTATGACGCCACGACCAATACTCTCGTGCTGCCCTTCGGCCGTGGCGCGATATCCAACGGTGACCAGTTGGTCATCGCCGCCTACCTGGCGGATGCGGCGCGTTCGGCCAGCGGTGACCCACTGGTTCTGCTGACCGAGAGCCGCGACGACTATGTGGCGGCGATGCAGGATCTGCGCGCCGAAGCCGAAGCCCGCCGTTTTCAGCACCGGCGCGAGTTGAGCGGGCACGGCCGCTACACCAGTAGTCCGCTGGCGCAGGCCTTCAACGCCGCCCACGACCGCGCCCAAAATGTGCTGCGCAACGTCTACACGGTGGAGTCGAACTACTCGAATCTCCGCGACGACAGCCAGGTGCCGAGAGCGGCGATGCAGGCGGTGGCCTACCGGTTCGCGGCCCGCACGATCCGTGAGCAGCTGTCCGCCAACGGCCCGTTGATCGACGGCGTCGATCTGGCGGAATTCTTCGGCTCGGAATGGGATCGCGCACACGGTATTCCGGCTGTCGCGGCGGCCTCTGAGGCTGTCGCGGGGCGCGAGGCTGTCGCGGGGCGCGAGGCTGCCGCAGAGCTCACGGACGCCCAGCTGGACAAACAGGCCGCCCGCTTCGTCGAGGCTGTCGAAGAGCTCATGCGGCAGCGCGCCGCGGGCGTGTTCGTACCGCGCGGTCCCGCCGAGCAGACGTATCTGGCCGCCGAGGACATCACCGCGCGGCGACTCGCGGCGATGAAGGCGTACCTGGTCGAGACCGGTCTGGCCGATGCGCAGATCGCGCTGGACCTGGCCCGCTTCGCCAGCGAGGACCTGAACCGACGCCTGCCGTGGGATACCGAGGAGACTCCGGGCACCCACCTCACGCTCGACGCACTGGATGCCGCGATCGAAGCGGCCATCGCCGTCGAGCTGGAGTCGGCCGCACCCAGGATCGACGCCGCGGTCTTCGGCCGGGAAATGGCTCGCGTACTGGCCGAGACCCCTGGCGCGCAACTGGTAGTGGACGCGGGCCCGCTCGCGGACCGGCTCGCGCTGCTCCCACCGCATCCGGGCAGCGACAAGGCACGCCTGCTGGTCCTCGCCGAACCAGGGGAGCACGTCGACCTGCTGCGCGACCTGGAGCTGGAGCACCCGGACTGGGATGGCGTGCTGTGGCGGGGCTCGCACGCGCTCGAATACCTGTCGGTCACCCTCGGACCCGATGGCGAGGTCGTGGTGGCGGAGATGCTGCCGAACGAGGCCGAAGGCATGTTCCGCGCGCCGGGGTACGACGAGGTCGCGCCGCAGATGCTGAATCGCTATCTGCGTTACCGGCTGCGGGCCGAGCTGGATCCGTCGTTCACCTTCGATCTCTCCGTCCAGCAGTGGCTGGAGCTGCTCGGGCCGGAGGCCTTCATTGTCGCCCGTGACGACGGAGCCCGTGACGACGGAACCGGCACGCTGGCACACGGCTACGAGCACGTGGGTTTCCGCGTGGTGCAAGCGGATCCGTCGATCACCGAGCCGCATCCTGCCGCAGTCGCTCACCAGCTGGTCACCCGCCAGATTCCGCTCCCGATCCGCGATCACAGCGAATCCGCCCGTCCCGCGGGCAAGGTTGTCGCGAAGGTGCTGCCGATCCCGGCCGCGCACTTCGAGGTCCGGCTGCAAGCCGATGGCGCGGGCGGCTGGCGGGTCGCGCCGCCGACCCATTCCGGTCATCCGGCGGATGTGCTGTCCCGGTGGTTCCAGGGCTTGCCCGGGGCCAGCCCGCTGCAGCTCACCGAGTACCTCGCCCAGTTGCTCCAGGACGGGTCGGCCCGGATCGCGCCGCTGGTCCCGCCGTCGCTGATCGCCGCGCGCACTCCTGCGCCTGCGTCGGCCGTGGACACCGCGGCCGAGTCCGGGGCGGCCGTAAAGCCGCAGGCCGAGACTGGAAGCCGCGCAGTGGAATCCGAGGGCGAGGCCCCGAAAAAGGGTCTGCTGCGGCGCTTCACCGATCGTGTTCTCGGGCGGGAGTCGAGCGGCCCAGGCACCCCGCCGCTGTCGGCGCAGCCATTGGAGAGCGGGCCCCGCACGGCCTCGGACAGCACCGACGGTGGCTTGGCCTTCACCAGCCCGCAACCGGTTGCGCCACAAACGGGGCCGGAAGCCCCGGCCGAGGATTGCGTCCGCCAGACCATGCGCACCGCCGACGAGGCCGGGCTCGATGTCACCGTCCCCACCGAGTCGAAGCTGTCCGGCCGGACACCGCTCGAGGTGGAGGAGAACTACGCGCACGGCCGGATGCGGCAGATCGATTCCAGGGACGCGGCCGATGCCCGGCTGACCGACTCCGACGATCCGGCGACCGCGATGCTGCTGGTCGAGGAGTACTCGATCGGCGACATGGCGGTCGCGCACCTGTCCATGATGCGGCTGGACAACGGCAAGGTCATGGTCAGCGATCCCAATGTCGACAACGGCGCGTGGCACGATTACGTGCCAGGGACCGTGACTCCCGGCTCTCGCAAGCTCTCCGCAATCGCATACGGCGCCGATGGAAAAGCGCTGCTGCCGAGCACCGAGCACGTCGCCGACCCGGCGGCCCACCCGGATCAGCTGATCACCCATACCGACCTCACCGCCCGGGAAACCGAAGTGCTGGAGCTGGTGGCCGAGGGTCTGACCAACAAGCAGATCGCGCAGCGGCTGACGATGGCCGAGGCCACCGTGCACACCCACCTGACCGGCGTCGCCAACAAGCTCGGCACCGGCGATCGGGCCGCGCTGGCGGCCATCGGCGTGCGCCGAGGCCTGGTGCCGTTCTCCGAGCCGGATGTCGCCGCGAAGATCGAAGGCGGGCTTGGGGCGGACGCGCTGGATGTCATCCAGCTCGAGGTGCTGGCGCTGGTCGCCGACGGCTGGTCGAACAAGGAGATCGGGCTGGCCATGGACACCACCGAGTCCGTGGTGAAGAACCACCTGGTCCGGATCGGCCGCATCCTGGGTATCAACAGCCGGGCGGGCATGGTGGCGACGGCGCTGCGGGCGGGGATCCTGCCGATGGATGCCGAGGTCGCTCTCCGGCCGTCGTCCGGTGCAGGGCACAGCGAGTTGAGCCCCCGGGAAACCGAGGTGCGCACCCGGCGCCTCGCTGGCCGGTCGAACGCCGAAATCGCCGAGGCGCTGGGGATTTCCGAGCACACCGTGGCCACCTATGTGGCGCGGATCGCGCACAAGCTCGGCATCGACTCGGCCGCCGAGCTGGTGGCGAGCGCCGAGACGATCACCGCGATTCCCACCCCGGCCACGCCCGCGGTGCCGCACGCACCAACCATGATCGACACCGGCGTCGCCTCCGCCGAGCAGCGCGATCAGGCGCAGACCATGCCCGGTGTCGGGCTGCCGGGCACCGTCGAGCCCGGAACCTCCACTCAGCTGATGTCCGGCCCGTCCACCGAGGCGAGCGAATCGAGTCTCGGCGGATCGAACCCGGTGCCGCCGACCCAGATCCTGCCCAACGCGCCGAGTACCGAGGGAACGGACGAGGCGAGCGAATCGAGTCTCGGCGGATCGAACCCGGTGCCGCCGACCCAGATCCTGCCCAACGCGCCGAGTACCGAGGGAACGGAGTATTTCGGTGAGGATCCGTCGTTGCCGGAAGCGGTCGTGCCGGGCGGAGAGGTAGGGGGTCCGGAGTACCTCGGTGTGGATCCGTCGTTGCCGGAAGCAGTCGTGCCGAGCGGGAAGCTCGATGAACCGGAGAATCTCGGGCGCGAACCGGACACCGAAGGACCGGAGTACCTGGAGCCGTCGCAACCGCAGACCGTCGTCCTGCCGGATGACTTCGGTGAAATCATCGAGGGCGTAGGCAACTTCGACGGGAACGGCCGCACCGCCGACGACGGCGTGCTGACCACCAACGTGGCCCGGCACACGGTGCAGAACATGCTCCGCGCGATCATGCCCCCTGTGACCGACTGGCATCGTGACGGCCACTTCGTGCTCCCCGACGGCCGCACCGTCCACGTGCAGGTCGACAGCACCATCGGCGACGAGGTCGGAAGCGTTCAGCTGCATCCCGGCGGTGCCGCGTTCGACATCATCCTGTACGACCGACTGCGCACCCGGGACGTGCCGCGGGCCGTCGCGCACATGCTCACCCGGATCCGGCAGCTGACCGACCTCGAATTCCAGCACCCCGGTCCGCGCTTCGCGGAATTGAAAGTGCTTGCCACCCAGCTCGATCAGTCGATCTTCGACCCCGCCCGTAGCAAGCTGACCCCCGAGATCCGGGCGGATTTCGATGACCTGATCGCGCACCTGGGCATGGACGTCGACCCGGTCGGTCCGGCGGCGGAAGCGCTGGCCGCCCACGATCCGGAGCTCTCGCGCCGAATCGGACTGGAATATGGTGGCGCCGTCGCCTTCCGGCCCGTCTTCGGGAAGACACTGACCGACCCGGCGTTCCAAGAGGCCGCGCTCACCCACTTCGGCCAGCTGTCTCGCTTCCTGACCGGCGAGCACGCCTCCGACGTGCTGATGGCGGAAGGACTTTCGCTCAATGCCCGGATGCGCGAGGAGCAGTGCCGCCGCCTGTTCGAGCCGATCTTCGCCAACCGCGACGTCAGCACCATCCGCAAACAGCTCGAAGCGGCGAAACTGTTCACCGGCGACGACCTGGTCGCCGCGCTGGCTCCGATCAAACGCGCTTTCAACGATCCGATGCCCCCGGAGTGGCGGCGGTCCGCGCTGGAGTCCGCGATCACCGAGGTGCAGAACACCGCGGGCCACATGCAGCAGATCAACCGGTTCATCGATTTCGACCGGATGCGGCAGGCGGCCCGTGCCTACACCCAGATGCCCGACCGGGTCGGCGGCATGCTCGATCGGTCCACCGGTCAGGTGTACTTCCCGACCACCGCCACCCATCCGGGCGGGCAGACCATGTCTATGCTCGAGTTCTTCCACGCGATGGACCGGGCCAACCGCGGCACCGAAATGGCCGGCCTGGACATCGAATACGTCGTGGTGATCCATGACGAGGCCAACGGCCGGTCCTTGGTCGACGTGCTCTCGCGTCCGCGCGCGCAGTATCGACTGCCCGCCCAGCACAGCCATCCCGTGCGGTTCGTACCGCGCCCGTCGGTGCCCGCGGCGGTCGAGGGTGGCCACACCGTGGACGTGGGTGTCGGGCGCGGTGGGTTCGCGGTCGAATTGACGCCCGTACAGGACACCTCCGGCCGCGGCCTCGTCCTGCAAACCGAACTGCCCATGGACTACGCCGACGCCGGCCAGCGCCGCCGCAACCTCGGCATCCTCGACGCCGGTCCGCTGACCCGCCCGGGTTCGCTCATGGTGTGGGCCGACTTCCTGCTGCACGGCGCGGTGCTCAATGTCGGCGGCAACGGTGGCGTGGCGCGCTACTACATCAACAATGTCAGCGCCCACTACGGCGACGCCGACTATGACACCCTGGCCCGGCAATTGCCGCACACACTGGTGTCCGGAGCGCACATCGAGATCCAGTGGGACATGAAGTCGGAACTGGTGGAGGGTGGCGAACCCGGCGACCGCGGGCATATCCAGGGCGATAAGCTCATGCTCGCCATCAGCCGCGTGCTGCCGCCCTCGCTCGCGGCCGCCTTCGAGGTGATCGAGCACACCGAGTTCGAGGGCGACGGCAGCGACGAATACCTGTTCACCATCGACACCGGCGCCAGCAATGTGCTCAACCAGGAGGCCATGGCCAGATACTCGCCGCCGCAGCCCACCGACCGTATGGTGATCGTGTACAAGCCCGCCGGTTACCGTCCGGCAACGGCTGATCTCGAAGGTGGTGCACGGTAATGGCGGAGATCGAGGGCGTGCGCGAGTGGCTGAACCGCTCCGCTGAGTTCCTCCGTGGCCAGATGCGCTGGTTCGCCGCCCAGCTCGTGCCGGGGTCGGCGCCGTACGTGGTCATCCCGAAGCATCCCAGCCAGGTGGACTGGGCCGATCCGCCCCGCCACCGGTTCGAGGCCCTCGCCAACCTGTCCGGCCCGCCGGATCCGTCTCGCGCCGACCGCGCCGCCCAGGTGCTGCACACCGCAGGCTGGGCCGTCCAGGTGCATCGTGATCCGCAGGCGCCGACGGTCGTCGTCGTCCGCGGCGATCGCGAGGGCTACTGTTTGCAAGCCCGCATCGAGGACGGCTACGGCGGCATCGTCCTGCTCGGTGAAACCCCCAACATCCAGCTCTACCAACCGGATCCACCTGCTGCCCGTCCCGCCCCGGCCATCACCCCCGACACCGTCAGCGACGGCGCCGTCCTCTGCTACGAATGCGACGGCCAGGGGCTGTGCCCGACCTGCCACGGCACCGGCCGGACCAAGGCGCCCACCGCCACCGGCCGCCACCGCTGCCGCACCTGCCAGGGGTCACGGGTGTGCCCGATCTGCGGGGGAGCGGGCGAACTCCGCATCACCGAATTGTCCGACGACGACCGCATCCACTACCCGCATATTTCCTAACCGTTCCTTAAGACTTTCCTTGGCGGCCACCATGTTCGGATAGCAACGAACGAGCGATAATGTCCGAATGCTCGGACCTCTTGCGCTGCTCGGGCTTACGGGTCGTCCGTAGATGTTCGGACCCTGATCCCGTGACAAGATGGACGTAAGACGGCACACGGGCGCACGTGACAGTCCCGGAGTTTCGGAGATAGTCGAGGAGTACGAGCATGCCACCCAGGGAAGATGATGGGCAGCCCACGAAGCCGATGCCAGCGGAGCTGCCGCTCACCGGTAGTCCTTGGCCTGATTTCAAGACGCGCATCGAGGGTAATCCCGACTGGGTGAAGTTCGACCCGGAGGTCGCCTCCATGCTCGCAGGCGCGATCTCGAAGATCATCACCAATGTGCGGACGCTGGCCTGGGGTGCGGAGGGGCTCTTCCCTTTGTCGCCGTTCGCGATCTCGAATTTCTATTCGGGAACGGCGTTGGCGTCGACGTACGCCGAAGGGGGTGAGAAGCTGTATCAGATCCTCAATGCGCACGTAAAAATTCTCAACGACATGTTGGATATCATTGTCGCGGCCGCCAAGAACTATGACAACGCCGAGAAGAACAATGAGCAGGATCTCGAGAGCATCGAGAAAAGTGCTTATCCCGAATTCAAGGCCGCAGACTACGGCAACAAACCATATTCTGTTCCCAAGCCTGACATAGAAATGCACGGCGTAGACGACTGGAGTTCCAACCGGGACTCCTATCGAGACGTCAACAAGCCCGAACTCAAAGGTGCCGATTTCGACAAGAGCGTTTCCATCTCTCGGCCTTCCAAGGAGCAGGAGTGGAAAACGCTTTACGACAACGGTGATCATATCGGGAAGAACTACGTTGTCTCCATTCTGGCCGACAAGGCTGGGCAATGGGGCCACATCGAGTCGAAGCTCCAGGAGTATTACACCAATTTCGGTGACCAGGTCACGCATGCGATGAACGCGCGGTGGGAGGGGGAAGGAGCGGAGTACGTCAAGGAAGCAATTCGTAAGTACAACGAGTCCGTGAAACCTCTTCAGCAGACCGCTGGCTACTACAAGAGCGTGATGGAGTACGCCGCAACCTTCTTGTCGTGGACCAAAGATGCCGCGCCGACCGTGCGGGAAGAGCCGTCAGGCGATGAGTACCAGCAGGATACGCTCGGGGATTTCCAGAATTGGTTCGATCAAACCTATGGCGAGGGCATCGAGTGGGCGGCCCAGCATGTTCCGGTCCTCGCCGACCCGACGACGTCGTTCAAAGGCTTGCAGCCGCTGCCGAAACTTCCCGGTGACACCAATGGGGACGGCAAGGTCGACAAGAACGATTTCGACCCCAGGGACAAGAACCAGGACGGCAAGGTCGACGAAAAGGACTTCGATCCCAAGGATCTCAACCGTGACGGCAAGGTCGACGAGAACGAGCAGAAGCTCGCGGGTCCTGGTCCTGGTCCCGGTCCTGGCCCTGGTCCGGCGAAAGCCAAGGCGGGCCCCGGCCCCGGTCCCGGCCTGACGGCGGAACAGAAGAAGGCGCAGGCGAAAGCGGCGGGGCGCTCCGAGGAGGAGCAGAAGAAGGCCGCGGAGTTCGCTGAGCAACAGCGCAGGGACGCGGCCCGGCGCGCGAAGGAACAAGAGGCCTACGAGAAGAAGATGAGGGCCGACAACGAGCGTCGGCAGGCCGAGGCCGAGCAGCGCGCCAAGGACGCGGCCGCGCGGCAAGAGGCCGACCAGCAGCAGCAGCGGGCGCAAGCCGCTGCGAGGGAAGCCGCGTCGTCGGTACAGCAGGCCGCCCAGCAAGGTTTGCAGGCCGCGCAGCAGGCTGTGCAGGAAGCCCTCCAGGGTGGGCAGAAGGGTGCGAGCGAGGCGCTGGCGGCCGCGCAGCAAGCCGCGCAGAACGCGTTGGCCAACGGCATGCCGAAGGTAGGCGACTTGGCGTCGAAACTCGGCGGCCCCGGGCCTGGTCCCGGCTCCCTGGCAAAGGGATTGGGTCTGACCGAAGCCGCGAAGCTGTTCCCCCGCGCGGGCGCCGCCACGGCAGCGACCGCTGCCGGAACGGGTCTCGGCGCGCTCGGCCGGGCCGGGGCAGCCGCGCAGGCGACGCCCGGTTCCCCCGGCCCCGCCGGTGCGGCCGGACAGGGTGCCGGTCAAGGCCAGCAGAACTACAAGCGCCCCGCCTACCTCGAGTCCGACTCCCATCTGGACGAGCTGCTCGGTGAGGCGCCGAAGGTGGTGCGTCCGGTGGTCGAACAGTGAGCCGCACGTGGAAATTCACCGATATCGAGTTCGTGGCCCTCTGGTCGCGGACTCGAGCTGACACGTTGCCCCGGCCGTTCACTTTTGTTACCGATATCCCGGACTACGACGACTTCCAGCGGGAATTGCGTGCACACCGGGAACAATTGAAGGCGAATGCGGACCCAGATTTCGATCAGCTGTGCGATGACCTGCTCAACCCGGATCTGAGCCTGGAGGTCCGCGGCGGCAGCGGGTCGAAGTGGACCGATGCGAAACACACCATCCGCCTGCGTGCGGTCCGTCGGGATAGCCGTGGTTACCTCGCAACGCAGTTACCGGGTAAGACTTATGACGCCTCAGGTGGATTCACGATCACCGAGTGTGATCCGCTGGCCTTGGCTGCTGTGGTGGTGGCCGCACTCCCGAAAGTCGAAGCGGGCACTCGCAAGAACGTCACGCTACCGCTGCCGGACAGCAGCAGGACTGAGGACGAGATGGACCACAGCTTCGGCGAATCCAGCCTGTGGGATTCGTTCGAGGACAGCAACTCCACGCGGGCCGAACAGTTCGAGCAGATGGAGCCGATCACCTTCGGATACATCCTGGTAAGCCAGGGCAGGTCGGCCTTCGGTCCGCGTGGGCGGATGCGGAGTCTGTTGCGCTGGCGAGACCTGCTGGACGACGGCCGCTACGTCATCGGTCCAGAGCTCCCGCCGGTCGCGCAAGCCGCCGATGACAAGAAGTTCACCGCCGTGATCAACAAAGAGATTGCCAAGGTTGTCCAGATGATCAAGGACGAGCGAAGTTCGCTGCGAGGGGCCTGAAAATTCTCCCGTGCACCTGTCCGAAATGGCCGATACCTTCGTGGCGGCGGTCAAGGCCAACGATCACGCCGTGGGCAGGCCGTCGGCGGACGACCTCAACAAGGTTGTGATGCCGAAAGGTGCTAGCGGGGTGTGCACTTCGAAAATGTCAGGGCGATGCGCGCGAGGCCGCCGGCACGGCAACGCCGAGATCGCCGAGGTGGTCCGTGCGATCGAGGACGAGCGGGTATGAACCCCTGGGCGGGAACATACACTGAGCAACAAGCGATGAGGGGTTGATGCGATGTCCACAGCGGCGAACATCAGTGGCACGATTTCGGTGCGGACCACCGAACAGGGCTTGCCGCTGGCGATTTCGGTGGAAGCGGCCGAGCTGCGGCGGGATCCGGCCGAGCTGGCGAATCAGATCATGCGGTTGTGCAGGCAGGCGGCGAACCGGGCCGGGCTGGCGCGGCGGGAGGAGTTGCAGGCGGCGGGGTTGACCAACCAGCAGCTCGCGCTGACCGGGTTGCCGAAGCCGGAGGATGTCGCGGCGCAGGAGTGGGTCGAGGAAGAAGAGTACGAAGAAGAGCCGCAGAGCTGGTTGAGGGAAGCTTGACATGAGCGAACGCGGAGAGCGAATCATGTGCCAGTGTGCGGTACGCATGCCGGAGCCGAGCGTCAGCGAGGCGGAGGCATGAGTACCAACCCCGTGATGGACGAGATCGAGGCGCGGGCGCAGCGGGCGCTGAACCGGCTGCGCGATCTCGGCGACGAGATGGCGAAGGTGCGCGAGCAGGAGTCGTCGGAGGACGGTGCGGTCACCGTCGAGGTCGATGGCAGCGGAGCTTTGCGGGACTTGCGATTCACCAGTGCGGTGTCGCGAATGTCATCCGGTGAATTCGAGCGGGCGGTGGTTTCCACGGCCCATCGCGCGGCGGCCCGAGCCTTGGCCCGGATGGGTGAGCTCATCACCGAGTTCAATGCGGAATCCGCGGGTCAGACCTAGCCTCAACATCAAATATTTACCCTCCCTTAAGGTTTTTCACCCGAATATCTACTGCAAGAGCCATCCTGTAATCCGGTATATTTCCACTGGAAGTTCCAATCATATTCGCGCAGAGGGTGTTTCCGATGCCTAACGGTTTTGACATCAATCCCTGGCCCCATGTGGTCGCCGAACCTGACGCGATTCGGGCCTACGCGGACACGGCTGCGGCGTGTGCGGCCAGCGTGGCGAGCGCTGGTTCGGTGAACCAGGCGGCCACCATGGCCGCGGCCATCCCGGTGTTCGGTTTGATCGGCCAGGATTTCCTCGCCTCCTTCGCGGTGGCGCAGGCCAATCACCTCACCTCGGTCGCCGAGCTGGCTTACGTGCACGGCATGACGGCGCTGACCTGCCAGCAGGCCGCCGCCGAATACCAAGTGACGGACGGACTCTCGGGCTCCGACATCGACGCGGTCGGTCGAGCCTGATGTCGGAGCTGGTCGATCAGTCGGTATTGGACTTGCTGCGCCAGAGCGCGGTGGGTCCGATGTTGGACCGGCCGGTGAACAGTGTCCTCGCGGACATGGGCCTGCCGCAGCTGCCCGAAATTCCGCTGATGCCACCGATTCCTGGCCTGCCGCCGCTGCCGGTGATCGACCTGTCCTTGCTGGCCAAGCCGCTTACCGATCTGGCCGCCACCTTCGGCACCGGCCAATTCCCCGCTTCCGCGCCGGCCGCCGCGCCCGCGGCCAATGGTGATCCGGCCGCGAATCCGGCCGCCGCGCCCGCCGTCGATCCGACCGAGGTGCTGAGTCAGGTCTCCAGCGTCGTCTCGACGGTGGTGCAGCTGGGCAGCACGGCGCTCACGATGGCGATGCAGCTGTGGCAGAGTCAGGCCGCGGCCGCCGCCGAGGAAAAAGGCAAAGAGGCACAGAAGGACGGCGGCAAGATCGCGACCCAGGCCGCGCAGGAGTCGGTCGGCGTCGCCTCCGCCGCGACCTCGGTCGCCATCGGCGGCGCGACGATGGCGGCCATCATCGCGAAGTACATGGCACAGGTCGCGGCCTCCGCGCCGTTCCTCTCGACCCCCGGTGGCCAGGCCTTCCTGGTCGCCTCCACCATCGAGACGATGGCCGAGGCCACGGCGACGGTGGCGAAGACGCGCGCCGAAATGACCGTGCACAGCGCCGAGATGACGGCCACGGGCCAGAAGGTGCCCGTCACCGATGCCCCCAAGGGCATGGACCAGATGCAGATGCTGAGCATGCTGATGCAGATGATCCCCACGCTGACCGGCGCGGTGAAGTCCGGCATGGAATCGGCCGTCTCGCTGCACAAGACATTGAACCCGGTGGCCTCCACCAACCCGGCGCTGGATAAGGACAAGGCCGAGCCGGCGGAGCTGAACAAGAACGCCGCCAAGTCCGGCGGTATCGGTGGTATCGGTGGTGGTGGTGGTGGCGCTGCGGCCGCCGCGGCGCGCCAGCTCAGCCCCTGGGCCGGTGGCCGCACGGTCGGCAATCTGGGCGCGGCCGGCGTGAACGGCGTCGGCAACCCGGCCTTGGCGATACAGGCAGGCGCCAGTTCGGCGGCCCGCAGCAGCAGCACCACGGCGACGAGCTCACCGGGCGGCATGATGCCGATGTCGCCGATGGCGGCCGCGGGCATGGGCCGCGGCGCGGAGGACGCCGCGAACGGCTTGCGCGGCGAACTGGTGTCCGCCTCGCACGGCAACGAGGTCGTGGGCGACATCGAAGGCGCCTCGCTGCCGGTGGTCGGCGCGGCCAACACCGATGGACTCAACGAACCGCCGGACCAGGCACTCACCCTCTGACAGGAGGACGTCATGGAATTCGATCGCGCCGGGGCAATCAAGTCCGCCACCGCACTGGACGCCCTCGCGGACCGGCTGGAAGCCGATCTGAAGGCCAACACGCCCGCCCTGGCCGTGGAAGCCGCTGGGCTGGACGAAGTTTCCCAGCGCGCCGCGCAGACCCTGCGCGGCGTAGCCGCCTCCTACGACGAAGCCGCGACCGCCGGCGTTCTCGAACTACGCAAACTGGCCGCCGCGCTGCGCTCGCAGTCGCAGTCGCTGGTGGGCATGGATACCGAGAACGCCGCTGGTCTCGGGGCGTCGGCCTAGCGCGAAGCGGGGGACATATGGTCGAACCGCCGATTCCTGGTTTCACCGGCGTGGTCTGGGAAGCCAGGCCCACGGAGAAACTCGCCCAGGATCTGACTACCGGTCGCGGCGCGGCGCCGATGGCCGAAGCGGCTCAGGCCTGGACTCGGCTCGGCGTGAGTTTCGGTGCGGCCGTGCCCGAATACGACCAGATCGTCAAGGCCATCGGCGAATCGTGGCGTTCGGAGACGAGCCCGGAGATCCTGGACCGGATCACCAAACTGCGGGAGTGGCTGCTGGAGGCGGCCGGTTCCGCGGCCCAGAACGCCACCAAGACCGGCTCGCAAGCGCTGGCCTACGAGGTGGCCAGGCTGGCCATGCCGCACGTCGCCGAGATCGCCGCCTTGGAAGAGGCGAAGAAGGCGGTGGAGGCGATCGGCGCCGGGTTGGGTGCGCCCCTGGTGGGCGCGGCCGCCGATATCGACGCCGAACAGGATCTGGCCAAGGTCAACGCGGCCCGGGTCATGCGCGTCTACGAAGAGGCGACCAAGCCGCTGGAGACGCCGTGGACGCAGACCGCGCCACCGGTCATCGCCAATAGCGCTGCGTTGGAAGCCGAGCGGGCCGCGTCCGAGGTGCGTCCCACGGCCATGCCCACGACCGCCTTGCCGACCTCGTTCGCCGCGGCGTTCGCCAGGGCCACACCGCCGCCGCGCGCGAAGACGGCGTTCACCACGCGGGCCGTGGCCGCCTCCGCGACCGCCGAACCGACTCCGCTGCCGGTGGAAACGGCTCCGGTGGCCGGAGATTCGTCGTCGGCGAGCCGCATGGGCACTCCGGCCGCGATGGCGCCCGCCGCGGCCATGCAGGACGACGATCGCACCCTGCGGGCAGGCGCCGCGTCCGCGCAGCCGGACAAGCCGTTCGAGATCGAAGCCGGATTCGCCGCTAGCCCAGCGGTGCTCGGCGCCGCCGAACCCGCACCGAAGGCCACGGCACCGGGGGCGGCATGACGACGATGACCAACGATGGGCTCCTGGCGGTGTCCGACCTGATCGGCGTGCAGACCCTGCCGCTGGTGCTGGGGGTCGGACCGCAGCAGGATTCGGTCGATGCCTGGCGGGCCGCACGCGACCGGGCGATCGCCGACCTGCGCGCGGCCGGGCTGGTCAACACCTACGACGATGTCGACGCCGACCTGACCGACGCGCTGTTCATCCTGGCCAACCCGGAGCGTGAGCTCGCGGCCCGGATCTACACGGAGTCGGGGGTCCGCCAGGTCTGCGTGGCGCGCAAGGGAGCTCAGCACGCGCTGGCCACCCGCACCGGCGACGCCTTCGACGTGGGCACCATCTGGTGCGACGGCGGCGGTCGAGCGCTGGCCCGGCCGGTGCTCGAAGCGCTGGGCCGCGCACCGGCCGCCGATCTCCCGAGCATCAGCGTGCCCGTCGACGAACTGCGCGAAAGACTCGACGAGGCAACGCGATCCAGCGATTACTCCGATATCTTCTACGCCCGTGGCGTGGCTGAACGCGATGCCATCGAGTTCGGGCTGGCCATGTCCAGCTGCCACGCGCACGCCGAGATCGTCGCCTATGCCTACGACGACGGCGTCACCACCAGAACGCCCGGAGCGGTAGTGGTTTACGACACCTCGCGTGGTCGGATCGCCGCCAGCCCCGGCGCTGCGCCGGACCTGCGGGTCTGGTCGACCTTCACCCCGGGAACCGATCACCGGATCGCCCAGGCGATCTCGGCGCTGATCGAAACCTTGCCCGGAGGAAGGTGGATGCCCTAGTTAACGCATCGGAACTCACGAACCGACCGAACCACCGCGGCCCCAGCGCAGCGGAACATGAAATACACACCGACATGATGAGGTGAACAATGTCCGGACAGACAAGTTTTACAGAGGCCGAAGCTGCTGCGGTCGTCAATGAATACATGGAGGCCGTCGCGGGCATCAAGAGGACCATCTCGGCCGTGCAGGAAACCTTCGACGCGGCCCGCTCGGGCTGGGAGGGTGACGCCGCGGTAGCGGGCCAGAAGGCTTCCACGGCTTGGCAGGAAGAAACCACCCGTATCAACACCAAGATCGACACGATGAACCAGACCATCTCCGAGGGCAACACGACCCTCGGGAATGTCGATCCTGAAAACGTGGACGCCCTGACCAACCTGATCTGACACCACACCACTCGAAAGGAGAGACCGCCATGAAGTACACCAAACAGGTCCACGACCAGCTGATCAGCGAAATGGATCAGTACTACAAGGACCTCGACGGCTATAAGGACGCCTTCGTCGCCGCCAAGGACAGGCTGGTCACCAAGGGCTGGGAAGAGAACGAGGCGCTGGAGTCCTTCACCGTGCAGGCCAACTCCCTGCTCGAGGAGCTCAGCGACACCCACACCAAGATGCAGGCCCTGCGCAACGCCATCGACGGCGCGTTCAACAACGCGTTCGCCGCTGACAAGAAGGTCTACAACTCCTTCTGATCCGGGTTCGCAACGAGAAAGCTCCGGTCACCCGCGCGGGTAACCGGAGCTTTCCGTGCGCTCGGCTATCGGGCGGCGGCCAAAGCCGTGTGCAGGTACTGCATTTCGTCCGGAGTCGCCACCATGTGCACGCGGGTGGTCACACCTGCGGTGCGGACGGTGACGAGGTTGGCGGTCTCCGGGTCCTCGGCGAGGGTGACGTCGGGGTCGAAGTGGTCCTCCATGATCGCCGGGGCATTGCGGAGCAGCACGGTGGTGGCGTCGGAATGGTGCCCCGTCGGCTGAATGCCGTCGTAGACGATCACATTGGCGGAGCGGTGCGCGCTGGCCTGCTGTCCGGCCGCGGACCAGGCCGCGATGGTCAGAGACTGGGGCACGCCAACGTCGGCGGCCATCTGCCGCCACGCGTCGTGGCGGTTGGTGTGTACCACGACCGAGGCGCCGAGCGCGATGGAGCGCAGGATCATCTGCTGGGCGACCAGCAACGATCCGATCACCTCCACGCGCCGCACCTGGTGCCCGACCAGGGGCAGGGCCACGCCCTGTCCTGAGGTGTCGGCACCGATCAGTTGCCCGCAGCCTGCGATCGGCATCGGCAGTGTGCGCAGCGAATCCGGCTTGCCCAGATAGGTTTCCGGGGCGAATTGACGACCACGCTGGGCGATCGGCAGCGTATACAGCAGGGCGCGGAACTGCTTGCCAGGCAAAGGAACCAGGCCCTCGGCCTTGACCACAGCGGGCTTGTCCGGGGTATCGAAGCGCACCACCGCGGTCACTTCGATGCCCGCGGCGCCGGGTGTGGCGGCCTGGTCGCGCGGTGTCTGTGCCGCGGCGCGCCGAAGACGCATGGTGACGGTGGTCGCCAGCGTCGGCGTCGACCACACCGCCGCGAATCCGCGGGGTCCAAGCGCCTCCGGCGCCATCCCGTAAGTGGTGTAGTGGATGCCATCGCGTTCCACGCTGTGCGCGGTCTCGGTGAACTCTTCCAGCGGCGTGTGCCGGGTGAGCTGGTTGACCGCTGCGGTGACCTCGGCGGCCGACAGCACCGCCGTGGAGATACCTTGGGCGGCGAGTCGATTCGCAACACGTCGGGTCGCGACGATGGCCGAGCGCAGTGTGCCGGTGGCGCCGCCGCCGCGCCGCGCCACCGCGGCTGCGTTGGCCAGCGGGTCGAGCCGCAGCACCACCCACACCGTGCGGTGCGCCACTGCGGGCAGCGGGCCCAAGATCTGCTCGTAGAGGTGCGAGATCCGGCCGGGCCCTGCGGTGCGCGCGCCGGTGCTGATGACGTCGATGGAGGCCAGTTCGATGTCGAACTGGTTGAGGCAGTGCGCGATCTCCGGCAGTGGCATCATATCGTCGGAGATCAGCGACCGCGGGCTCAGCAACGTCACCGTGCGCGGATGCGCCTCCACGCGCAGCATGATGAGCAATCGCGCGCCGTCCCAGCGCATTCCATAGGTGCCGCCCTCGGGCAGCGGTACGTCGAACGGCGCCTGATTAACAGTTGCGGAACGATTGCGGAACGCCCGCCAACGGAAGGTGATTTCCTCGTCCAGCCAGCCTGCCGGCGACTTGCGGCGCGGCAGTGGTGTCAGCCCGAGCACGAGCACACCGGCACATACTCCGGCCGCGATCCACACCGAGGCATCGAAGATCACCGCGACCAGCGAGGCCGCGACCGCAACGAGCGCCGCCGGAATCACCCAGCGTAGCGGCAGAATTCGGAACAGCCAGAAGTACGGGGAGCGCAGGGGAGTTGGGGCAGGTTCTGCCGACGGGGCAGGTGAACTCTGCGGCGCGGTGTCGCGATTTTCGCCGCCGGCTGTGGTGGAACCCATGCGGACATAATGGCCCGAACTCGTTCGGCTTCGCTACCGGGAATGGCCGTCGGCGGAGCTTGCGTAGCCGGCGGGGTGGGTAGGTACTGTAAGCCGGTGCCGGGTGAAATGCTCGGTCCGTTGTACCCGCGTCAGTTCGGAGGCGTTTCGTGCCCGCACAGTTGACTACGAAGGCGCAAGTCAACGGTTACCGGTTTCTGCTGAAAAGGTACGAGCACGCGCTGATTCGGCGCGATGTCCGGATGCTGCACGATCCGATGCGCTCGCAGTTCCGGTCGCTGGTGGTCGGCGCGGTGCTCGGCATCCTGGTGGTCGCCGGTGCGGCGATCCTGGCGTTCCTGCGCCCGGTGGGCGCGATCGGCGACGCGACCATCGTGATGGGCAAGGAGACCGGCGCGCTCTACGTGATCGTCGACGGCACACTGCATCCCGCGCTGAACCTGGCTTCCGCCCGCCTGATCGTCGCCAGCAACGAAAATCCCACCTCCGTCAAGGAATCGAAGCTGACGATGCCGCGCGGCCCGATGGTGGGGATTTCCGGCGTTCCGGCCACCCTGCCCGGCGCGGCCTCGCCGGACTCCGTCTGGAGCCTGTGCGATGCGGTGGAACTGTCCGCGGCAGGCAGCGCCGCCCGTTCCGCAGGCGCCAAGTCCACGGTCATCGCAGGCGCGCTCGACTCGAGCGAGCCGAACACCGCCCGCCCGCTGCGCGACAACGAGGCGCTGCTGGTGACCCGCGGCGGCAAGACTTTTTTGATGTGGGACGGCAAACGCGCCGAAGTGGATCCGAACGATTCGGTGATCTCGCGCTCGCTGGGCATGCGGCAGTACAACCCGCGTCCGGTCAGCGCGGGCATGCTCAATTCCGCCGCCCAGGTCCCCGCGATCGTCCCGCCGAAGATCGATCGGCTCGGCGAACCCGGCCCTGGTCGCTTGCAGGGGGTGCCGATCGGCGGCGTGATCCGAGTGCAGCGGGTCGACTCCGAAGAGCTGTACGTGGTGCTCGCCGACGGCGTGCAGCGGCTGACGCCGTTCGCCGCCGAGGTGATCCGCAACGCGAACTCCCAGGAGATGAACGAGATCATCTCGGTGCCGCCGGACCGGGTGGTTGGCGTGCCCGTGGTGAGCCCGCTACCGGTGGACAGGTTCCCAGGGCCGGTCCCGACCATCCTTACTCCCGAGGAGAACAAGGTCAGCTGCATACAGTGGGCCAAGAAGGTCTCCGATCCGGCCGCCACGATCACGCTGCTCGCCGGACGTGAACTGCCGCTGCCGAAATCGGCCAAGGTGGTAAACCTGGCCAGCGGCGACGGCACCGGCGACCGGATCGACCATGCCTACATCCCGCCGAACTCGGGGGAGTACCTCCAGACGACCGGCATGTCGCCCGACAGCGTCCGCATGGGCAGCTTGTTCTACATCTCCGACAACGGGATTCGCTACGGCATTCCGGATCAGGAGACGGCCACCCTGCTCGGCCTGGCCGACAAACCGCGGCCGGCGCCGTGGCCGATCATCAGCCAGCTGGTGCCGGGGCCGACGCTCTCGCGCGAGGAAGCGCTCGTCAGCTACGACATTCTGCCGACCACCAATTGACCTGCCCCGCACAGCGGTACGCTCCGAGTACTCACGGCCGTACTGCTGTGTCCGGATATCAGCGCAGCGTGTCCAGCACGTTATCCAGCGCGTTCTGCATATCTTCCGCCTCGATCCGCATCAGCACCGATTCGTCCACGGCGCTCAGATCCAGGTTGATGTCATTGGCCAGCCGGAACTCGCGCTCCTCCTCGGCCGCCTCGATCACATTGCGGATGAACCGGCCGTTACCGGCCATGTCGATGCCGCGCCGGATCTCACCGCTCTGATCCGTGGCCTCCTTGCGGTAGAGCTCACCGCAGGCGGCGACCAGCAGCGTCTGCGCGTCGTCCGACAGTTCCGAATCCCGTTTTCGCGCAATGAAACAGCCGATATCGCCGAGCTCCTCCGGCGAGTAGGAATCGAACTTCACCCGCTTGGCGAAGCGGGACGCCAGACCGTCGTTGGAGGCCAGGAATCGGTCGATCTCGCCGTCGTATCCGGCGATGATCACCACCAGGCGATCGCGGTCGTTCTCCATTCGCGCGAGCAGCGTATCGACGGCTTCGCGACCGAACGCGTCACCGCCGGACAGGCCGGTTTGAATCAGCGTGTAGGCCTCGTCGATGAACAGCACGCCGTCCATCGCGCTATCGATCAACTTGTTCGTCTTGATCGCGGTGCTGCCCAAATGCTGGCCGACGAAATCGGAACGTTTGGCTTCGATCAGCTTATCGGTTTTGAGAATTCCTAAGCCACAGTAAATTTTTGCCACCACGCGGGCAACGGTTGTCTTACCGGTACCTGGCGGTCCGGTAAATGCAAGATGTTGGCCGCGGGATCCGCTCGCCATTCCTTTTTCGGCCCGGATCCGCGCTAGCTGAGCGGTTGCCTGCAACTTCGCAACTTGCATTTTCACGCCGGCGAGACCGATCTGCTCGTCGAGTTCGCCGCGCGCCTTCTCGAGGATCAGCTTGGCCTTGTCGTCGCGCTCCTCCTGGCCCATCTGTTCCAGCGTCGGCGCCGAGGCCGGATCCCACTTGTTGGTGCGCGCATCGATGAGTTCCTTGGTGGTCACCGTGATCCGGTATTTGCGGTCGCGCATGGCCATGGTGTTGGCCTCGAAACCCGGTGCCTCGGAGAACACCTTCTCGAACAGCGCCTGCGCCTTCTCTTCCTCGCCGGTCTCGCGAAGGGCGAGTCCGCGGCAGAAGCGGGCAGTGGTCGCCGCGGCCGGAATCGGGCCTTTCTCAGCGGCTTCCATACGGCGGATGGCCTCGCCGAACAAACCCAGCTGGGCACAGGCGGTGCCGACCATCACGTGGGCGCCCGCGGCCAGGTAGGGATCCTCCCAGTCCGCCGAACCGGCCAGCACGGTCATCACATCGGGCCAGCGCTGCGTGGTGAAGTGCAGCACGCCGCGGACGTAGGCGCAGATCCGGTCGTCGATCTCGCGATCCGACGAGGAGACCTGTGCGGAACGGTGTTTGGCCAGGTCGTCGAGAACCTTCTCGGCCTCGTCGTAGTCGCCCTCGGTGATCAGCTGCGCGGCCTGCGCGAGCCAGATCTCGGCATAGCTGGCCAGCGGGTAGTCGATGTACTGCCCGACGGTGAAGCGGCCCGCCAGCACCCGCGGTTGCAGGCCGAGCCTGCGCTGCTCCCGGAAGAGCGTCGAGGTGCTGGTCTTGAAGAGATTGAAGATCACCTCACGGGTGTGCTCGCCGGCGGCCGCACGTCCGAGCCAAGCGTCGCACATACCGGGATCCCATTCGGTGGCGCGCTGGAAGGCTAGCTGAGCGTATTCCAGATCGCGGGCAGATTCCTGTCCGTCGATCACAATGCCCAAGGACAAGACACCAGCGTCGAATGCGCGTTGTGCCTGGCGGTTGCCGGTCATATGGGTCTGCCCCTAAAAACGAACGGATGTGCTGTTCCTTGCCAAGCATAGCTGCTGCAATATAGGGACTTCTCCGTTAAGTTGAGTACCTTGCGTGGCATTGAAGTGTGTTCTAGGTAGGGAGTCATCCGAGCTGTGACCGATCCGTCTAGCAGCGCTGTGGTTGCCGTTGATCCGGAGTTGTGCCGAGTCTCGGTGATCGGCGGCAATACCCAGTTGGACTTGGGTTTGCCTGCCACAGTTCCGATCGCGGCGTTCATTACCGATGTGGTCGAGCTGATCGAATCGCGCAACCCCGATCTCACCGAGCCCGAGGACGGGGCACCGCGGCAAACGCAGCACTGGACGCTGGCCCGGATCGGCCGCGACCCCATCCCGGCAAACCAATCGCTCACCGAGGCCGAGGTTTTCGACGGTGAGTTGCTGGTATTGCGCTCGGTGACCGCCAAGGAGCCACCGGCGCTGTTCGACGACGTGATCGACGCCGTCTCCAAGCTGACCGCGACCTCGTTCCGGCACTGGTCGCCGCTGTCGGCGCGCTGGCTCGGTCTGTCCATGGGCCTACTCGCGGTGCTGGCCGGGATCTACCTGCTCGCAGTGGCCAAGCTCGACGGTGCCGGTGCCGCAGTGGGTGTCATCGGCCTCGGCACCGGACTGATCGCCGGTGGCGCGGCCGTGCTCGTCGCCCGCCGGTATCAGGCCGAAGCGTCCTTGCCGGTGATCATGCTGTCGCTGTACGCGCTGCTGCTGATCTTCGCGGGCACCGCGCTGTTCGTGCCCAACGCCTTCGGCAGCCCGCACGCGATGTTCGCCTGTGTCGCAACGCTTACCGCCGCCGCGGTCCTCTACAGCCTGGTCCGGGTCGGGGCGACCATGTTCACCACGGTCATCACCCTAGCGCTGTTCGGCGGCGTGGCCGCGATGGTGCGGATGATCTGGGATCCCGCGCTGTCCAAGATCGCCGCCGGCGTGCTGGTCGGTGTGCTCATCGTGATCACCCTGGTGCCGCGACTGGCCGTGGCGGCCGCACGCCTGCCGGTGCCGCCGGTGCCGACCGCGGGCGCCGCCATCGACCCCGCCGACCACGAACCCCGTCCCACCGTCAAGGACATCGGCGCCATCGGCGCCACCGCGCTACCCTCGGCCGCCGGTCTCGAGCATCGAGCCCGCGCGGCCAACGAATACCAGTCCGGCATGATCATCGGCTGCACCGTCGCCGCGGCGATCGGCGTGGTGCTGGCCGCGGATCCGCTCGGCGCGGCCCGCTGGCAGGGCATCACCCTCGGCGTGGTGGTCTCGATCATCCTGTGCCTGCGCGGGCGCGCCTTCGCCGACCTGGTGCAGGCGTGCACGCTGATCGCCGGTGGCGCGATCGCGTTGATCGCGCTCGGCATCGGCGCCGGTCTCGGCGAGGAGAACTGGCTGCTGCCGATCGCCTGCATGCTGCTCGTCGTGGCCACGGCCGCGGTGGTCTTCGGGGTGATCGGGCCGCACACCGAGATGTCGCCACCCATGCGCCGCGCCGGTGAGATCTTCGAATACCTTCTGATCTGCACCATCCTTCCGCTGGTGCTGTGGATCATGGACATCTACTCGGCCGCCCGGAACATCTGACATGGCACCGCTCCTACGGCGGCCGCTGCGGGCGGTGACGGTGGCGGCGGTGCTCGCGCTCGCCACCGGAACACCCACGCCCGCACTGGCGGTCGCGCCGCCGAAGATCGACGACGGCGCACTCGGTGCCGTGCTCGGCCTCGCCGCCAGCGGTAGACCGCCGGACGAGACCGAACAGGCCAAGGTCTGCGCCGAACCCACCCTCCAAGGCGGGGTGCCCCGCGATCCGCCACTGGCGCAGCGGATCCTCGATTTGCCCGAGGTGTGGCAGTTCAGTCGCGGCGCCGGTCAGAAGGTCGCCGTCATCGATACCGGGGTGAACCGGCACTGGCGCCTGCCCGCGCTCCGGGCAGGCGGCGACTTCGTCTCCACCACCGACGGCACCGTCGACTGCGACGGCCACGGCACCTTCGTGGCCGGGATCATCGCCGCTGCGCCCAGCCTGGAGGACGGATTCTCCGGTGTCGCACCGGAAGCCGAGATCCTGACCATCCGCCAGCTCAGCTCGGCCTATGAGGCCAAAGATCGCAATCGCCGTGAGGAGCCGGGCGTCATCACGCGCGAAGGCTACGGCACGGTCAATACCCTGGCCGCCGGTGTCATTCGCGCGGTCGACATGGGCGCCACGGTGATCAACATCTCCGAGGTGGCCTGCATGGCCGCGAGCGCAGGCGCTGCCGACGGCGCCTTGGGCGCCGCCGTGAAATACGCCTACGACCGCAATGTGGTCGTAGTCGCCGCGGCCGGAAACATCATGCAGGGCACTCCCTGTGAGAAGCAGAACGACCGCTCGGGCTGGTCGGCGGTGGGCACCGTGGTCACTCCGGCCTGGTTCACGCCCTATGTGCTGTCGGTCGCCTCGGTGGATCCCGAGGGCGCGGTCTCACCGTTCTCGCTGCACGGCCCGTGGGTCGGCGTCGCCGCGCCGGGGCGCGAAATCGTCTCCCTGGACAGCAAACCGGGGGGCGCGGGCCTGGTCAACGCCACCCAGACCAACGAGGGCTACTCCACCATCGACGGCACCAGCTTCTCCAGCGCCTATGTCGCCGGACTGGCCGCGCTCGTCCGGTCGCGCTTCCCGGGGCTGACCGCCGCCGAGGTGATCGACCGGATCAAGCTGACCGCGCAGGCACCGGACAACGGACGCAACGACAAGGTCGGGCACGGACTGATCGATCCACTGGCCGCGCTCACCGCGCAACTGCCGCAGCAGCCGGTCACCGTCGGCTCCGACATACCGCGCAAGATCGCCGGGCCGTCCCCGGCGCCGTACGTCAACCCGGCCCCGCGCCTGGTCGCCACGATCGGCTCGCTCACGCTGCTCGCCCTGCTCGGGCTCGGCTACGCCGCCTCGATCCCGTTCCGGCGCGGTAAACGGGTGAGTGTGGATCCGGTTGCGGAGCAACAAATTCGCGACGCGAGCTCAACGCCCGGAGGAGGTAGCGCAGCGTGACCACCGAGGGCGTCGTGAGCGAGCGTCAGCGAGTGAACCATGGACACAGCGCGCCTCTGCGCACGACGGAGCTGAGCGTCAGCGAGGCGCAGTCGTGAGCGAGCGTCAGCGAGTGAACCATGGACACAGCGCGCCTCTGCGCACGACGGAGCTGAGCGTCAGCGAGGCGCAGTCGTGAGCGGCGCCGATCTAACACCAGAGGGGTTGTAGGACATGGCAACCGAAGGTTTCGTGCGCCGCCCGCGGATCGCGCCGCCGCGTCCGCCGGGCGGTGAGGTCGCGTTGTCCGCGCCGCCGGAACTAGATCGTCCCGTCGTCGGAAATCTGCTGATGAAGCTGATGCCGGTGGTGATGGTGGTCGCCGTGGTCGGCATGATCGCGATGATGGTCATGATGGGCCGCAACCTGCTGGCCAACCCGTTCATGATGATGTTCCCGATGATGATGCTGATGTCGATGTTCGGCATGATGGCCGGCATGCGCGGCGGCGGCGGGCCGAAGAAGGCCGCCGAGCTCAACGAGGAACGCAAGGACTACTTCCGGTACCTCGATCAGGTCCGCAAGGATGTGCGCAAGACCGGCATCCAGCAGCTGACGGCGCTGCGGTGGAGTCATCCCGAACCCAGCGACCTGCAATCGGTGATCGGCAGCCGCCGCATGTGGGAACGCAGGCCCAACGATCCGGATTTCGGGCACGTGCGGGTCGGCGTTGGCAGCCACCGCCTGGCCACCAAGCTGGCCCGGCCCGAGACCGGTCCGCTGGAAGACCTGGAACCGGTGTCCACCGTCGCCTTGCGCCGGTTCGTGCGCACCCACTCGGTGGTGCACGGCCTGCCCACCGCAATCTCGCTGCGCGCGTTCCCCGCCATCAATATCGAAGGCGACCGTGAGGCCGCGCTCACGCTGGTGCGCTCGACGCTGATGGAGTTCACCACCTTCCACGGCCCCGACCACGCCGCGGTCGCCATCATCTGTGCCGACCCCGACGGCCCGGCTTGGTCCTGGGCGAAATGGCTACCGCACCTCCAACATCCGGTGGACCGCGACGGCATGGGCTCGGCCAGGATGATGTACCGCTCGCTGGCCGAACTGGAGACCTCTATGTCCGCCGAGCTGGTCGAGCGCGGTCGCTTCATGCGCAACGCGCAGCCGACAGCGGGCCGGATCCATCTGCTGGTGATCATCGACGACGGCTACGTCAGCGGTTCCGAACGCGTCGTCAGCGACGCGGGCTTGGACTCGGTGACCGTGCTCGACCTGACCGCACCGCAGAGCGGCCTCGCGGTGCGCCGCGGCCTGCAACTGGTCGTCACCGACGACGGCATGGTGGCCGCGAAATCTGCTGCGGGCGTGGAGAAATTCGCCACTGCCGACCAGGTGACCCGCGCCGAGGCGACCGCGTTGGCCCGGGATCTGGCGCGCTTCCGGATCGCGACCGCCGCCCAGATGGTGAGCCTGGGTGCCGAGACCAGGGTCGATCCCGGCCTGATGGCGCTGCTGAAGGTTTCCGACGCCGCCCAGATCGATCCCGCGGTGGTGTGGCGCCCGCGCAGCGACCGGGAACGGCTGCGGGTGCCGATCGGCGTCACCCCCGACGGTACGCCGGTCGAGATCGACATCAAGGAGTCCGCCGAGAACGGCATGGGTCCGCACGGATTGTGTATCGGCGCAACGGGTTCCGGTAAGTCGGAGTTCCTGCGCACGCTGGTGCTTTCCATGGTGACCACGCACTCGCCCGATCTGCTGAACCTGGTCCTTGTCGACTTCAAGGGTGGCGCGACTTTCCTCGGCCTCGACTCGCTGCCGCACGTCTCCGCGGTCATCACCAACCTCGAGGAGGAACTCGCCCTCGTCGACCGCATGAAGGACGCCCTCTCCGGTGAGATGACCCGGCGCCAGGAGTTGCTGCGCGCGGCAGGCAACTTCGCCAATGTCACCGAGTACGAGAAGGCTCGCGCCGCAGGCGCCGACCTGGATCCGTTGCCCGCGCTGTTCGTGGTGGTCGACGAATTCTCCGAACTGCTTTCGCAGAAACCGGATTTCGCGGACCTGTTCGTGATGATCGGCCGCCTCGGCCGTTCGCTGCGCGTGCATCTTCTGCTGGCTTCGCAGCGCCTGGAGGAGAACAAACTGCGCGGTCTGGACTCGCATCTGTCCTACCGGATCGGCCTGCGTACTTTCTCCGCCAACGAGTCCCGGGCGGTGCTGGGCATTACCGACGCCTACCACCTGCCCAGCGCGCCGGGCTCCGGCTACCTCAAGAGCGACGCCGACGATCCGCTGCGCTTCAACGCCAGTTACGTGTCCGGGCCGTATGTTTCGCCGCGCGGTACCCGGCAGGTGGACGGCAAGACCGTCGGCGGGCAGTCGCCGGCGGTGTTCACCGCGGCGCCGGTGGCGCTGCCGGAGATCGTCGAGGCCGAGCGGGAGGCCGTGCCGAGGGGCCGGCCCGAGCTGCCGCCGCCGCCTGGCCGGATGCGTTTGCCCGAATTGCCGCCGCCGCCTGGGCAACTCGTGGAGGAGGACGAGGAGCGTACCCCGGTGCCGGTTGCCGAGGCCGTTCCCGCGACGCTGTTGACCACCGTCGTCGATCGCCTGCGCGGCCACGGCCGCCCGGCGCACGAGGTATGGCTGCCGCCGCTGGACGAGTCGCCGTCGGTCGACATGTTGCTGCCCGACCCGGACTGGCGCTCGCCGGTCAACCGGCACGGTCAGCTGTGGTTGCCGCTGGGTGTCATCGACAAGCCCTACGAGCAGCGGCGCGACGTGCTGATCGTGGATCTGTCCGCAGCGCAGGGCAATGTCGCGGTCGTCGGTGGTCCGCAGTCGGGTAAGTCGACCACCCTGCGCACCATCATCATGGCCGCGGCCGCCACTCACACACCCGAGCAGGCGCAGTTCTACTGTCTCGACTTCGGTGGCGGCACACTCTCCGGTTTGGCGGGGATACCGCACGTCGGTTCCGTCGCGGGTCGCATGGAAGTCGATCGGATCCGCCGCACCATCGCGGAGGTGACCGGCATTCTGCGCCACCGTGAGGAGCTGTTCCGCGAGCTGGGCATCGACTCCATCGTCGAATTCCGCAGGCGGAAAGCGCTGCTGGCGGAGAAGTCGCCTGCCGAGCGGCAAGCCGACCCGCTTGCTCGGGATCCGCACGGTGACGTCTTTCTCGTCATCGACGGCTGGCCCACCATCCGTGCCGATTACGACACGCTGGAACCGCAGCTCAATGCCATCGCCGCACAGGGTCTTTCCTATGGTGTCCACCTGATCGTCTCCGCTACCCGGTGGCCGGAGATCCGCCCGCAGATCAAGGACCTCATCGGTACCCGAATCGAGCTCCGCCTCGGTGACCCGTCCGACTCCGAGATGGACCGGCGTACCGCGGTGCTCGTGCCCACTGGGCGTCCGGGCCGTGGTCTCACCGCGCAGAAGCTGCATCTGCTGCTCGCCTTGCCGCGCTTGGACTCCGACTCCGATCCGCGCACCCTGTCCGAGGGAATCGGCAGCGCCAAGCAGCAGCTCAACGAGCTCTACACCGGCCGGAACGCGCCCGAGGTCCGGATGCTGCCGATGGAGCTCTCGCGCGAGGCCGTGCTCGCGGAGGCGGCGCGGCGGGGCATCCAACAGAGCAAGACGCTTGCCGTCATCGGCATCGGCGAGACCGACCTGCAGCCGATCGCCATGGATTTCGCGGTGCAGCCGCACTTCTACAGCTTCTGCGATGTGGAGTGCGGTAAGACCACGCTGCTGCGCAATATCGTCGCGGGCGTCACTGAGAACTCCACCTCCGAGGAAGCCCGCGTCATCCTGATCGACTACCGGCGCACCATGCTCGGAGTGCTGGAAGGAGAGCAGCTGGCCGGATACTCGACCTCCGCGCAGACGTCCTTCGGAATGATCAAGGAGGTCGCGAACTACCTCCAAAAGCGGATACCGGGCAATGACATCACGCCACAGCAGTTGCGCGAACGCAGCTGGTGGACCGGGCCCGAGATCTATGTCGTCGTCGACGATTACGAGATGGTGGTCTCCGGTGGGCGCAACCCGCTGGAGCCGCTGATCGAGTTCCTGCCCCAGGCACGCGACATCGGTTTGCACGTGGTGATCAGCCGCCGCGCCGGCGGCGCCGGCCGGGCCATGTACGACAAGGTGCTCGGCACGCTCAAGGAAATGGGTGTGGACGCGCTGCTGATGAGCGCGCCCAAGGATGAGGGCAAGATCATCGGAGACATCCGCGCCGCCAAGCTGCCGCCCGGTCGTGGCACGCTGGTTACTCGCGGCGGCGACGAGATGATCCAGGTGGCGTACCTGCCGCCGCTGTAGGCGACCTCCGGCCGTGCGCGCGCTTCGTCCGGCTCTGTGACTTTGTGCGTACTCCGCCTTCGCTCTGGCCTGCGCGGACTGAGGGCGGAGTGCGTCCGGCTCCGTCGCTTTGCGGCGTCGCCGAGCTCGTACGTCAGGCGGTTGCGCGTGGCGATGGAGCGCTGTCGCGTCGCCCGGGTTATCCGGCTGCGGTCCGCCCGGTCCTCAGATGGTCGAGCAGAATCGTTCCGGTCGCAACGCCGAGCACGGTCGCCTCCCCGGCGCTGGCGGGTCGCGCGACCAGCGTGTCGCGCTGGGCGGTCTCGGGATAGCCGCGGTCGGCCATCCGGCCGGTGGTGGCCGCGGGGATGTTGCGCGGCGACTTGGGCCGGTCGCGACGGATGTGATCGGTCATCACCGACTCGAGTACTTCCTGGTTTCGGACGACCGTGCCGCGGGAATTCGCTGTATGGACAAGATTTCGGCGCCAAGTACATGAATGGCATTGCGGGCCGTGGCGATCGAAACCTGGATCTGCTCGGCCGGCTGGGTGTGACTCGGAAGCCGATCGCCCGGCTTCCATTTGCCTGTGCGGATCTCCTCGCGCAGAAGGTCTGCGATCCGGTGATACGTCGGACCGCCCGCCATCTTGCTCGTCGGTTGGTCGTGCAGGTAACGAAGTGTACTCTTCGTTTGTTCCTACGGCCGGGTAACGCTTGACAGGTACCTTCAGAGGTTTATTGTAATGAACGTCCTGATCCGGTGTTGTGCGGCGATGAACGGCGAGGCAACGTGGCAGGTTCGGATTCATCAACGATTGTGATGGCAGTTCCCGGCACACTCCGGTGCGTCGATTCGGCAGTGCAGTCCGTGTCTTCTGGGCTACTGCCCACTTCGGATCTACTTGTTCGGGCGTGTCGCGGGCATCGGGTCGTAGGTGGCCCCCTGCTCTGGTTCGCCCGTGATCTGGCGGTATTACACGAGCGGCGCCTTGTCGGTCGTGGTGGATCGGTGAACACCGATCCCGCGCATATTCTCGAAAACGAGCGTCGCCGAAGCGAATTGGTCATGGCTATCGACGACTGGGTGACACGCAGCGTGCCCCAGCATCGGCTCGGCGCTACTTTGCACACCGAGACAGTTGGCGCGGTGATCGATCGAATCGCGGAGTCCTCGGTGCGTGCGCACCACGCACTGATGACACTCGACGCGCAGGACGAGCTATTGCACTGTGCCTGGCACCACCTCGCCGAATTGGCGGACGCCTACGACGACCTGGTCCGTGACGTGGTCGCGGGGCGGAGGCGGCTGCCCGAGTGGTGAGGTGGTTTGTTCGGTCCGGTGTCGTCACCCTCCTCGGGCACCTGACCGGCGAAATGCTGTGGCACGCAGTGTTTTTCGAACCGCGTGATCGAACTGCTCGGTCGAACCTCTCGGTCGACCACGGCGCTCAGCTGTGGAAGCGACGGTGGTCGACGCTGAACTCGTCGGCGACCGTCGCGGCGAGTTCCACGTAGGCGCGCTTGGCCTGCTTGCTGAGCCGGTGCAGATCGATCTCGGCGCCCTCCGAAAGGTGCGCGTCATAAGGGATGATGTGCACCGCGCGGCAGCGGGACAGGAAGTATTCGCGCAGCTGTTGCACGCCGACATTCGGTGAACCCTCGCGTGGCAGGTTGATCACCACGACGGCGTTGCGCACCAAGTGATCGTGGCCGTGCAGGGACAGCCAGTCCAGCGTCGCCGCGGCGCTGCGGGCGCCGTCGATCGCCGCCGAGGAAATCAGCACCAGCGAATGCGCCAGGTCCAGGACACCGGCCATCGCCGAGTGCATCAGACCGGTGCCGCAGTCGGTGAGGATGATGTTGTAGTAGCGCTGCAGGATTCGAGCGACCGCCCGGTACTCATCGTCGTTGAACGCCTCGGACGCCGCCGGATCCCGTTCGCTGGCAAGCACTTCCAGTCGGCTGGTGGCCTGCGAGGTGTGCCTGCGCACGTCCGAGTAGCGCTCGATCGACGGATCGAGCAGCAGGTCGCGCACCGTCGACCGGGTCTGCAGCGGCACGCGCTGGGAGAGCGTGCCGAAATCCGGGTTGGCGTCGACCGCGATCACCCGGTCGCCGCGGACGGAGGCGAAGATCGATCCCAGGCCCACGGTGGTGGTCGTCTTCCCGACGCCGCCCTTCAGCGAGAGCACCGCGATGCGGTAGTCGCCGCGGACCGGCTGCCTGATCCTGGCCACCAGTTCCTGGAGCCGCAACTCCTCGGCCGACATGCCGGGATTGATCGCACCGCCGGACATGTGGTGTACGGCCTTGCGCCAACCGCTGCCCGGCGATTTCTTGGCGCGGCGCAAGGGAACGTCGTCCAGCGAGGGCTGGCCCTGCTGGGGCCGACGCGGACCGCCCTGCGGTTGCTGACCCCAGCCCTCACCGGCCGGTCCGTGCTGCGGCCGACCCCAGCTCTCGCCTGTGGGGCCCTGCGGGGGCGCGGGAGGCTGCGTGCCCTGGTTCGATGAGGGCGGTGCGGGTGGCTGCTGATCGGCGGCCGGCGGCGCGACGAAAGGGGGTGGGTTGTTCGCGGGCTCAACCGTTCCTGGCCCGGACTGCGTCGGATATCCCGACTCGCGGGGGCTGCGGTCGCCGGGGATGTGATAGGCGTTCGCGTCGGGGCCGGGGGTCGGATCGTAGCCGCCCTGACGCTGGTCGGCATAGCCGTAGCCGGGCCGCGGGGCGTTCTGCGGAGACGGCGGCTGCGTACCGAATCCGACCTGCGTCCACGGCATTTCACCGCCGCCCTGCTGTGCGAAGACCCCGGGATTCCGGCGCACGTCGCCGGGAGCGGGCTGATCGCTGACCGGAGCCCGGTGTCCGCCCTGGGCTGGACCGGGTGCGTCCGACGGACGCTCGCTCGGTTCGGGTTCCGCGGACAGTCGATGCCTGCCCTCCCGCGCGGACTCCGCGTCTTCGGCTGTGCCCGCGGTGTTGCGCGTGAACTCGTCGACTCGGCCTCGTCCGACCGCTGACGGTCCTTGCCCGAAGTCGTCAGGGTGCGGTGGGATTCCGCTTTCGGTCCCCTCGGCCGTGGAGGAGCGCGGTGCCACCTCGTCGCCGACCGGCCGGGGCACGACGTTCGGACGCTCCGCGTCGGCCGCGGCGTGGTTCTCGATGGCCGCGACGGAAATGTGGTCCGGGACTGTCGATGCGGAGCCCGGACCCGTGTCCGCCCGAGCGGGAGCGTGATTCACCGCTGCCGGAGGGGCGACGAGGTCCCCGGCCGGAATGTGGTGCTCGGCAGGCGAGTCGGCCACGTGGTTCTCGGCCGCCACGCCGGTGACGCTGTGCCCGGCCTGCGGATCGCCGACCGTTCGGGCGGAGCTGTCCTCGGCGGCCGGAGACGGCCGGACGTCGCTTGGTGGGGGCGGCAGGTCGGGAAGGCTGCGCTGGTGGTGCGTGGTCGCCTCGTGCGACGGAGGCGGCTCTGGAGCCGGAAAGGGCGGCGTGGGGATGGCCTGACCGAGCGGTTGAAAGCCCTCGGAGGGCTGGCTCGGCTGCCGGGTGGGCAGGCTCGAATGCCCCCCCGCTCGTCGCGGCGCGGACGACCTCGGGTCGTCGGGGTGCGGTTGCCGGGCCCATGCCTCGCCCGGAGGCTGCGCGACCTGGCTCGAACCGTCGACCGTCGACTGGCCTGGGCCGCCGATCGGCTGCTGCGGCTGGTGTCCCGGCCCACCCATCGGCTGCGGGTATCCGGGCATGCCGGTCTGCTGATAGGCCGGTTGTCCTTGGCCACCGTGCTGCTGCGGCCCGCCGCTCCACTGCGGCCCTCCATCACCGACCGGCTGCTGCGGATACCCGGGGCCGCTGGTCTGCTGCTGCGGTTGGCCCGGTCCGCCGAACTGCTCGGGCCGTGTCTGACCGGGACCGCCGATAGGCTGTCCCGGTCCGCCGAACTGCTGCGGGGGGGGCGGACCGGGCACATGGCTCGTCTGCGGGGGCTGCCCGTGGGCGTCGAACCGTGGCGGGGCCGGGTGGTCCGGCCCGCCGCTCGGCTGCTGCCGAACCGGACCCTCGGTCTGCTGCCGGGATTCGTTGCGATCCGCCTGGCCGCGAGTGGCCTGCTGTGGTGAATCACCGGGCCTGCCCGGCTCGGCATCGGCGCCGGAGGACCAACCGGACGGCGGCTGTCCCCAGGAGTCGGCGGGCGGTTCGGGGCCGCGCTGCTCTCCGGCCGTGGGCGCGCTGGGCTGTTCCTCGACCAGTTCGTCCTTGTCGCGGCCGAGCCACCTGCGCTTCTTGTCCCTGCGGCCGGAGCCTTGATTCGCGTCGTTTCGACCATCGGGAGCCTGGGCCCTGCGGCGTCGTTTGCGGTCGGGCGCGTCGTCGATGAGCTCTTCGTGCGGGAGATTCTGTACCGGTGCTTCGTAACCGCCGGTGACCTCGCTGTCGGACAGCCACGGCGGGAGCATCGGGAGGTCGTTGTTACGACTCACCGCATCGCCTCGCTGTCCCAAGGCTCCGTCGTGCGCTCGGTTTTCGTGGTGCCCGAGATGGCTCGTCCGCTATCCTCGCGCTCGGCCCTGTCGTGGCCGAGGGGCGCGGTGCCGACAGCTGGCCCCGTACGCTGGCTCACGGCATCCCCCTAAGTCTGCTGGACCGTTTCCTGGACTTGATCAGTTTACGTGACCGGGCCCGCCCGGCGTGGGGCAGGGAGCGGCCGCCCCGTGGCGTCCCGGCGGGGTGTTTTTGCCGGATCGGATGCCTCCCGGTAAGCTGGAGCGGCGGTGCACCTATGCGCCGCCTGTTTGCATGCCGCCGGTTCGGTTACGCCGCCCGGTACATACAAGCAGACACCAGGCAATCACACCAGGTTCGATCGGCGAAACCGCTCGATGAACCGGGATCGCGGAGGACATGGCGAAGAAGGACGGGGCCATCGAGGTCGAGGGTCGAGTTGTCGAGCCGCTGCCCAATGCGATGTTCCGTATCGAGCTCGAGAACGGGCACAAGGTTCTCGCGCACATCAGCGGAAAGATGCGGCAGCACTACATTCGCATCCTTCCCGAGGACCGGGTGGTCGTCGAGCTCTCGCCCTACGACCTGTCCCGCGGCCGGATCGTTTACCGCTACAAGTGAATCGAGTCGGCGTCTATGCTCGCGAAGCGCGCTCGCCTGCGTCGATTCACTTGGTGTTCAGTGGGGGTGCGACCCCCGCACCCCGCCCGGCGGGCTTCGCCCCGGACCCCCGGACGGGTGGCTCGTTAAGGTGCCGATCGGCGGTGCGGGTTTCTCACCGGATCGGCGGGGTTGGGTGTGAACCCAGACCAGCCCGTGTCGAGGGATCCTGCCCCAGCAGGACCGCCGTCCGCGAGGACGGCACAACAAAGACTTCCCCAGTCGCCGACTGGGGAAAAACTGTGTTCACACCTCTGTGAACCACAACGAGATTGGACGGACGTGAAGGTTCAGCCGAGCGTCAAGAAGATCTGCGAGAAGTGCAAGGTGATCCGCCGCCACGGCCGGGTCATGGTGATCTGCGACAACCTGCGCCACAAACAGCGCCAGGGCTGATCAAGGCCTCACCGCCAAGCACCGAACGCAGTTCGGATTGGCAGAGAAGAACTCCCAGCACCAGCCGCACGCTGCGGAAATCCAGGGTTCGCCCTGGGGCGTGCGTGCCCACCGCCGGTTCGGAGGCCGGTGCCCCACAAGACGAGGGGACGGACAGGGAGCAGACCTCCGCAACGATTAAGGAAACTGCCAGATGGCACGTCTCATGGGCGTCGATCTCCCGCGCGAGAAGCGCATGGAGATCGCACTGACCTACATTTTCGGCATTGGCCGTACCCGCTCCAAGGAGATCCTCGAGGCCACCGGCGTCAGCCCGGACCTGCGTTCGAAGGACCTCAGCGACGACGATCTCACGAAGCTGCGCGACTACATCGAGGCTTCCGAGTTCAAGGTCGAGGGTGACCTGCGCCGCGAGGTGCAGGCCGATATTCGCCGCAAGATCGAGATCGGCTGCTACCAGGGGCTGCGCCACCGTCGTGGGCTGCCCGTGCGTGGCCAGCGCACCAAGACCAACGCGCGCACCCGCAAGGGCCCGAAGCGCACCGTCGCCGGCAAGAAGAAGTAGGGATAACCGATGCCTCCGAAGAGTCGGGCCGCGGGCCCGAAGAAGACCCAGAAGTCGCGTCGCCGGGAAAAGAAGAACGTCCCGCACGGCCACGCGCACATCAAGAGCACGTTCAACAACACGATCGTGTCGATCACCGACCCGAACGGCAACGTCATCTCCTGGGCGTCGTCGGGTCATGTCGGCTTCAAGGGTTCCCGCAAGTCGACCCCGTTCGCCGCGCAGCTCGCCGCCGAGAACGCCGCCCGCAAGGCGCAGGAGAACGGCGTGAAGAAGGTCGACGTGTTCGTCAAGGGCCCGGGCTCGGGCCGCGAGACCGCGATTCGCTCGCTGCAGGCCGCCGGCCTCGAGGTGGGCACGATCTCCGATGTCACCCCGCAGCCGCACAACGGCTGCCGTCCGCCCAAGCGGCGTCGCGTCTAGCGGGAAAGGAATAACGAACAATGGCTCGTTACACAGGCCCTATCACCCGCAAGTCGCGTCGTCTGCGTGTCGACCTCGTCGGAGGCGACCAGGCGTTCGAGCGTCGTCCCTACCCGCCGGGCCAGCACGGCCGCGCGCGGATCAAGGAGAGCGAGTACCTGCTCCAGCTGCAGGAGAAGCAGAAGGCCCGCTTCTCCTACGGTGTCATGGAGAAGCAGTTCCGCCGGTACTACGAGGAGGCCAACCGCCTCAAGGGCAAGACCGGTGACAACCTGCTGCGTCTGCTGGAGACCCGCCTGGACAACGTCGTGTACCGCGCCGGTCTGGCGCGCACCCGTCGTCAGGCCCGCCAGCTGGTCAGCCACGGCCACTTCCTGGTGAACAACAAGAAGGTCGACGTTCCCAGCTTCCAGGTGACTCAGTACGACATCATCGATGTCAAGGAGAAGTCGCTGGGCACCCTGCCATTCCAGGTGGCACGGGAGACTGTCGGCGACCGCCCGGTTCCGGGCTGGCTGCAGGTCATCCCGGGCCGGCTGCGGATCCTGGTCCACCAGTTGCCGGAGCGCGCCCAGATCGATGTGCCGCTGCAGGAACAGCTGATCGTCGAGTACTACTCGAAGTAGCACTCGGCGAGCCGTCCTGGGCATACCCTGGGCGGCACACGCGCATGGTGCGTGATCGCCTGGAACGGGTGATCACGCACAACCCCTGAGACGAGGCGTCAAATAGCGGGCGCCCAAAAAGGAGGATGATCCAATGCTGATTTCACAGCGTCCGACGCTGACCGAAGAGGTCGTCGCCGAAAACCGCTCGAAGTTCACCATCGAACCGCTCGAGCCGGGCTTCGGTTACACCCTCGGCAACTCGCTGCGGCGTACTCTGCTGTCCTCGATTCCGGGGGCCGCGGTCACGAGCATCCGCATCGACGGCGTCCTGCACGAGTTCACCACTGTTCCCGGGGTGAAGGAGGATGTCACCGACATCATCCTGAACCTCAAGGGCCTGGTCGTTTCCTCCGAGGAGGACGAGCCGGTCACGATGTACGTGCGCAAGCAGGGCCCCGGCACCGTCACCGCCGGTGACATCGTCCCGCCCAGCGGCGTCATGGTGCACAACCCGGACATGCACATCGCGACCCTGAACGACAAGGGCAAGCTGGAGATCGAGCTCGTCGTCGAGCGCGGTCGCGGCTACGTCCCGGCCGTGCAGAACAAGGCGTCCGGCGCGGAAATCGGCCGGATCCCGGTGGACTCGATCTACTCGCCGGTGCTCAAGGTGACCTACAAGGTCGAGGCCACCCGTGTCGAGCAGCGCACCGACTTCGACCGGCTCATCCTGGACGTGGAGACGAAGAACTCCATCAGCGCGCGGGACGCGCTCGCCTCGGCGGGCAAGACCCTGGTCGAGCTCTTCGGCCTGGCCCGCGAGCTGAACGTCGAAGCCGAAGGCATCGAGATCGGCCCCTCGCCGGCCGAGGCGGATCACATCGCCTCGTTCGGTCTGCCGATCGAGGACCTGGACCTCACCGTCCGGTCCTACAACTGCCTCAAGCGCGAGGGGGTGCACACGGTCGGCGAGCTGGTCGCCCGCACCGAGTCGGACCTGCTGGACATTCGCAACTTCGGCCAGAAGTCCATCGACGAGGTCAAGGTCAAGCTGCACGCGCTCGGCCTCTCGCTGAAGGACAGCCCGGCGTCGTTCGATCCGACCAGCGTGGTCGGATACGACGCGAGCACCGGCACGTGGAGCGACACCGGTACGTTCAGTGACACCGAAGGCGGCGAGCAGGACTACGCCGAAACCGAACAGCTCTAGGCCGTCGGGGTAGGCACCCCGAACCGGCCTCACCCGGCGCGAGCGACGGGCCCGTAGGCGGTAGCGGAGCGTGACCACGGAGGGCCCCGGGAGCGCCGGCATCAAACCAACACCCGGCGCGAGCGACGGGCCCGTAGGCGGTAGCGGAGCGTGACCACGGAGGGCCCCGGGAGCGCCGGGCATCAGATAAGGAGAACCACACAATGCCCAAGCCCAAGAAGGGTGCCCGCTTCGGCGGGTCGGCGACGCACCAGAAGGCGATCTTCGCCAATCTGGCCACGGCGCTCTTCGAGCACGGCCGGATAACCACCACCGAGGCCAAAGCCAAGGCGGTGCGCCCCTACGCGGAGAAGCTGATCACCAAGGCGAAGGCCGGCACGCTGGCCGACCGTCGCGAGGTGCTCAAGGTGATCCGCGACAAGAATGTCGTGCACGAACTGTTCGCGCAGATCGGGCCGTCGTTCGAGGGACGCGAGGGTGGCTACACCCGGATCATCAAGACGCTGCCGCGTAAGGGTGACAACGCGCCCATGGCGATCATCGAGCTGGTCCGGGAAAAGACCGTGACCAACGAGGCCGACCGCGCTCGTCGGGTCGCCGCGTCGCAGAAGGCCGAGGAGCAGGCTCCCGAGGTCGTCGAGGAGACGGCCGACGAGGCTGTCGCCGAGGCCGAGGCTCCGGCTGCCGAGGAGCAGGCCGACGAGGCTGCCGAGGACAAGAAGGACGCCTGAGGCTGCCTTCCCCGCGCGCCGGGATGAGCCGGACGCCTGACCTCGGTCGGGTTTCTCGAATGAGCCCGCTGCCCCTGGGGTGGCGGGCTCATTCGCGTCTGTGGCCGAACCAACCCGCTCTCCGTGACGCTGCGGGCCTGTTCGCGTTCGACGAGGAGATCGTTGTGACAGTGGAGAATTCGATGGAAATGGCGAACTCGCAGACCGAGTTCGAGTTGACGCCGGCGGCCGCGCCCACGGCCGCCGGGCGGGTGCGCCTCGATATCTCCTACGACGGAACGGACTTCATCGGCTGGGCCCGCCAGCCGGGGCTGCGGACCGTGCAGGGTGTGCTGGAGGAGTCGCTGAGCCATGTGTTCCGCGAGCCGATCCAGCTGACCGTCGCGGGCCGCACCGACGCCGGAGTGCACGCCGAGGGGCAGGTCGCGCACTTCGACACCACCGCCGAGTTCGACGGTGACAAGCTCGTCCACCGCATGGCTCGCTTCCTTCCGAAAGACGTGCGCATCAAGGCGGCTCGAAGCGCGCCGTCGGAATTCGACGCGCGCTTCTCGGCGATTCGCCGCCACTACGTGTACCGGCTGACCACGGCGCCTTACGGCGCGGAGCCGCTGAGCGCCCGGAGCATCGTGCCCTGTCGGCCAAGCGTCGATCTGGAGGCGATGCGCGCGGCGTCCCGAAGCCTGTTGGGGTTGAACGATTTCGCGGCGTTCTGCCGCCGCAGGGAGGGTGCGACCACAGTCCGCGAATTGCAGCGCTTCGACTGGGAGCGGGACGGGAACCTGCTCACCGCGTTCGTCAGCGCCGACGCGTTCTGCTGGTCGATGGTGCGCAGCCTGGTCGGCGGGGTGCTAGCCGTTGGTGAGGGCAGGCGCACCGTGGAATGGATCGCGGGACTGCTGGAGGAGACCGAGCGTTCGAGCGCGGTGACCGTCGCCCCGGCCCACGGCCTGAGCCTCGTCGCGGTCGACTATCCCGCCGACACGGACCTGGCGGCGCGCAATGCCGAGACCAGGGAGATACGGGTCGTGCCGAACCGAGGGTGCTGCGGCGGAGATTGATAGGGGACCGGTACCTCGGCCGGTCTCAGCGAACCTCGGTACCGGAGTGGTTCAGTCGCCGGTGCTCGCTTCATGACAATCGATGGTCGTCCTTGCCCGCAGGCACGCAGTACTCCTGATCGAACAGCAGCGGCCGAGTGATCTTGATCAGCTCGTTCTGGTTGGAACAGTTGTTACCTCCGCGACGGTTGCTGATCCGGTATTCCCGACGGTGTGAATCGAATTCGAGTGCGACCGATTCGAATTGCGCCCGTGTGTAGCGATATGCGGCTATTCCTGCTCGGAAAGAATTGATTGTCACAATTATTCGGCGAGCAGGACTGCCGGGTACCTGCGAGGGGCCGGTCTCGGTGGGAGAGCGGCTGGATCGTGGTGTGAAACGGTTCTGTCTGGCCCCGGATCGCTGCCGCCCGTCGCTCCACCCGTCCTGGCCTGTGCTTTATCGTCCTAAGGGAGAGTTAGGAACCCCCCGCCGAGCTTCCGTTGGGCTTGTGACAGCAGACACACTCTTCTCGACGCGACGCATTGCCGCGTCGAAGGAGGAGATCAAGTGACTGCGACACAGCTCACGGGCGAGCGCCGGGTCGTTGCAAATGTCTTGCGCGGTTCCATCGGCAATCTCGTCGAATGGTACGACTGGTATGTCTACATAACCTTCGGTGTCTACTTCGCGAAGTCGTTCTTCCCGAAGGGTGATTCGACCGCGCAATTGTTCTCCACCGCAGCGGTATTCGCGGTCGGCTTCCTGATGCGCCCGATCGGTGGCTGGGCGCTCGGTTGGTACGCGGACCGATTCGGCAGGCGCTCGGCGCTCACCCTGTCGGTGACCGTGATGGCGGCGGGCTCGCTGCTCATCGCGCTGACGCCGAGCTACGAGACCATCGGCCTCGCCGCACCGGCGATCCTGCTGTTCGCCCGCCTGCTGCAGGGGCTTTCGGTCGGCGGCGAGTACGCCACCAGCGCGACCTACCTGTCCGAGGTGGCCTCGCCGGGCAAGCGCGGCTTCTACTCGAGCTTCCAGTACGTGACCCTGGTGGCAGGCCAGCTCTTCGCCATCGGCGTGCAGCTCATCCTGCTGCAGTTCATCAGCGCGGCGAACATGGACGCCTGGGGTTGGCGCATCCCGTTCATCATCGGTGCGATCTCCGCCATCACGGTCCTCTGGTTGCGGCGCAGCATGGACGAGTCGGAGCAGTACAAGGCCGAGGCCGACACCGAACCGACCGGCGGACCCAAGCGCGGTTCGCTGGCGATGTTGTTCCAGTACCCGCGTGAATGCCTGCTCGTGGTCGGTCTGACACTGGGTGGCACGGTGGCGTTCTATACCTACACCACCTACATGCAAACCTTCATGGTCAACACCAGCGGTATCAGCAAGCCGACCGCGGCCTGGATCAACTTCATCGGGCTGCTGATCTTCGCGGCGATGCAGCCGCTGTCGGGTGGGCTGTCGGACCGCATCGGCCGTCGTAAGCTGCTGCTGTTCTTCGGCGTTGCGGGCTCGCTGCTGACCGTGCCGCTGCTGACTGTGCTGTCGAAGACCTCGAACCCGATCGGCGCCTTCTTCCTGATGCTCGGCGCCCTGGTGATCGTCACCGGGTATACCTCGATCAACGCGATCGTGAAGGCCGAGCTGTTCCCGACCAAGATCCGCGCACTAGGCGTCGGCCTGCCCTACGCGCTGACCGTCGCCATCTTCGGTGGCACCGCGCCGATGATCGCGCTGAAGTTCAAGGATCTGGGTCACGAATCGGCGTTCTTCTGGTACGTCGCGGCCTGCATCGCGATCTCGCTCGGCACCTACGCCTTCATGCGGGACACCAAGAAGACGTCCACCATCGACGCCGACACCGCAGGTGCCGCAGATGTCCCGGCAGTCGAACCGGTCCGGGAAGTGACCACCGTGCGTGGTTGACAGATCAGGCGTTCGAGCGGCGCGTCGATCCCACGCCGCCTCGAACGCCCCTGATCCGAAGGGGACCGGCGGCCGACTGGGCGGTTCGCCGGTTCTTCGTCGTTCCCGTGCCGTGGGGGTTATGAGATAGGAGCCGGGGCTGTGGTGTGTGCGAACAAAGGTGTGCGGCATGCCGGGTACCGGAATCGGGCGACCTCGAGAAGTCGGCTGGAGTGGGTCGTGGGGGACTGCTCGGTATGGAAGGATCGGCGAGTGCGGCTTGCGGTGGTCGAAGATGACGACGGTGTGGGTGATGCGCTGGTGGAGGCGCTCAATGCCCGTGGCTATCTCGCCGAGCGCAAACGCCGCGGTGCCGATCTGCTGCTCGATCATCGCGGGTACGACGCGGTCATCCTCGATCTCGGTTTGCCCGACGGCGACGGACTCCAGGTGCTGCGGCAGTTGCGCGAGGTCAGCGTGGTTCCGGTGCTGATACTCACCGCGCGCAGCGATGAACGTTCGATCGTGCGCGGATTGCGCGGCGGTGCGGACGACTACCTGGTGAAGCCGCCGCGGATCGCGGAGCTGATGGCGCGCCTGGAAACCGTGATGCGGCGGGCGGCCGCGGTCGCGCATTCCGAGCGCACCGAGGTGATCACCGGCGACGTGCGCGTCGATCTGGCGGCTCGGGTTGTCGAGGTCGGCGGGGCACCGGTCGCGTTGACGCAGAAGGAATTCGAGCTGGTCGAGGCGCTCGTGGAGCGGCCGGGCGCGGCGGTGAGCCGCCAGCAGTTGATGGACCGGATCTGGGGCGACGCGTTCGTCGCCGTCTCGCGGTCGCTGGACGTGCACATGACCGGTCTGCGCGCCAAGCTGAACCGGCCAGGGCTGATCGCCACGATCCGCGGCTACGGGTACCGGTGGGGGCAGTGAGCACGGAAGGCGAAACATCATGCGGCGCAGACTTCTTGCCGCGTTGACAGTGTTCGCGGCGATCGCCGTCCTCGCGTTCGCGGTGCCGCTCTCGTTGACCTACGCCACCAGCAGGACCCAGGAATTGGTGCTCGGCCGCTCCGGCGACGCGGATCGGTTCGCCACTCTCGCCGATGCCTTGGCGGTGGAGGGCAATTACGCCGCGCTGGCGGAGGAGGTCACGCGCTACCACGAGTTGTACGGCGAGAACGTGCTCGTGGTCGACGCTCGCGGGGCGACCGCGGTCAATGTGGGCGTCACCATCATCGATCCGGCTGTCGTCGCCGCGGTCGCCGACGCGCGGCGCAATCAGCGACCGCATCCGATCGACCGGCTCGTGCCGTGGAGCGATCCGATGATGCTCGTCGCGCGACCGGTCGGGACCGGGGTGCAGGTCAACGGGGCCGTCGTCATCGAGACGTCCACCGTGCAGGCGCGCCGTGACATCATTCGCGCGTGGCTGATCATCGGTGTCGGCGGGGTGGGGGCCATGGTGCTCTTCACGGTGCTCGCGTTGACGCTGAGCCGCTGGGTGCTGCGTCCGCTCGCGGCCCTCTCCCGGGCTGTCGCCGAGTTGACCGCGACGCTGCCGAAGGCGCGGTCCGTGCCGCAGGCCGCGGACGACGCACCGCCCGCGTCGATCGCCCGCCGCTACGGCGGGCCTCCCGAAATGCGTGCTGTCGCGGAGTCTTTCGATGCTATGGCGCTGGCGGTGGCGGATTCGACGGAGGCGCAGCGCCAGTTGGTCGCCGACACCGCGCACGCGATGCGCAATCCGTTGGCCGCCCTCACCATCCGGCTGGATTCGCTGGAGTACGCGATTGCGCAGAACGCCGCGGACACCTTCCGCGGCGCGAGCGCGGAGGTGGAGCGGCTCACCACACTGCTCGACGGTCTGCTCACCCTCGCGGTTGCGGAGACGCAGGACGCGTTCGCGCCTGCGGCGGTCACGGCGGAACATCGTTGCGATGCTGGCCAAGTCGTCGCCGACCGCATCGACGCCTGGCATTCCGCGTTCGCCGCTTCCAGGCAGTCGCTGCGCGCCGAGCAACCGGGGCGGCCTGCCGAGGTCGCCGTGACCAGGGATGTGCTTGCGCAGATTCTCGATGTGCCGCTGAGCAATTCGAACCGTTACGCCGGATCCGGCGCGCACACCGTCGTGTCCGTCGGGATCGACCCGGAATGGGTCACGGTGACGGTGCGCGACGACGGCCGCGGTGTCCCCGCCGATGAGATCCGTAAGCTCACCACCCGGTTCTTCCGCGGTTCTTCGGCGCAGGTTGGCGGTTCCGGACTCGGCCTGCCGATCGCCGCAGCCCTCGCCCAAGCGCGCGGCGGCACGCTGTCGGTCTCCGCGGTGGCTCCGCACGGACTCGCGATCTCCGTCCGTCTTCCCGTGGCGGTGGTGTCGTGATTGGTCGGCTGAACAGGCGAAAGTTCCTGGCGCTCACGGCCATCGGCGGCGCGGGCGTCGGCGCTGCCGGCGTCGCGGCGTGCGGGCGCGGGGACCATCCGGTGGTCAGGTTGGCCTCGGGTGAGGTGGGCGGTTTCTATGATGCGTTCGCGCGCCTGCTCGCCGCGGCGGCTGCCGACGCGGGGACGGTGCGGATTGAGCCGATCACCACCTCAGGATCGCAGGACAATCTCGCCATGCTGGCCAGGGGTGAGGCGGAAGCCGGTCTGGCGCTGGCGGATTCGAGCAGGGGTGCGCCGGGCGGCGTGCTCGCGCTCGGGCGGGTCTACGAGAACTATCTCCAGCTCGCCGTGCGGGCGGACAGCAGCGTCCGCCGGGTAGTCGAATTGCGTGGCAGGCGGGTGAATCTGGGCGCCCAGGGTTCCGGCGCGGCGCTGACGGGGGAGCGAATCCTGCTCGCCGCCGGACTGGACCCGGCGACCGATGTCATCGTGGAGCATCGCCCGCTGCGCGACGCCGTGGCGGCGCTTCGCTCCGGTGCGGTCGACGCGCTGCTGTGGGCCGGCGGCGTGCCGACCGCGGCGCTGGAGGTGCCGCTGCGGATGCGACTGGTGGATCTCGGCGAACTGGCCGCACCGCTGCGCCAGCGCTACGGGCACATCTACGACCGCGTCGAGATCCCGGGCGATGCCTATCCGGGAGCCTCCGCGATCCAGACCGTGGGCGTGGCGAACCTGCTCCTCGCGGCACCCGCCCTGGCGGACGCCGCCGCCGCCGCGATCGTCGACCTGCTGGTCGGGCGCCCGAACCTGCTGGTCCCGGCGGAGGCCGCGGGCACCCAATTCCTGGACGCGCGTTCGTTGATCGGCACGGGCCCGATCCCGCTGCACCCCGGCGCGGCCGCGGCCTATCGGCTGCGCCACGGGTGAGCGTCGATCAGGAGCGCACCAGGCGGGCGATCGCGTCGGTCGCTTCCTTGATCTTGGCCTCAGGTCCGCTCGCGACGGCCGCGTCCACCACGCAGTGACCGATGTGGTCCTCCAGCAGTCCCACCGCCACGGCCTGTAGCGCCTTCGTCATCGCGGAGACCTGGGTAGGGATATCGATGCAGTACTTCTCCTCTTCGACCATCCGCTGCAATCCGCGGGCCTGTCCCTCGATGCGGCGCAGGTGCTCGAGGTAGTCGTCCTTGGCGGTGATGTAGCCGTGTGCCGAATTGACCACCGCACCGTACGGCGCGGAGCCGTTGCAGGCGCGCGGTGTGGTCGCCTGCCGGTCCGGCGTCGACGTCGATGCCATGCACGCGGCCTCGCGCGAGCTGCTGGGACTGCATGATTTCGCGGCGTTCTGCCGCCGCGGAGAGGGCGCGACGACGGTCCGCGAGCTGCAGCGCTTCGATTGGGTGCGCGACGGTGACCTGCTGGTCGCCTATGTCAGCGCCGATGCGTTCTGCTGGTCGATGGTCCGCAGCCTGGTCGGCGCCGTCCTCGCGGTCGGCGAGGGCCGCCGCGGCCCGGATCGGGTGGGTGAGCTGCTGGGTGCGCCGGAGCGGTCCAACGCGATCACCGTCGCTCCCGCCCACGGCTCGAGCCTGATCGGCGTCGATTACCCCGCGGTCGGCGAACTTGCCGCTCGCAATGCCGAGAGAGGCGGTCGGTCCCGGTACCGGATGGCGGTTGCTGCGGCGACTGACAACGGACTACCCGCACCCATGTGGGTGCGGGTAGCGGGTCGGTCACTTCGATGATTGCCTGGATTTGCGCTGTTCGGACTGGGTCGATGCTTCGATCGTCCGCGGTTCCTGGGCCGCCCCGGTGATCGCGATGCGGCGCGGCTTGGCGCGCTCGGCGATGGGGATCGTCACCGACAGCACACCGTTGTTGTAGGTCGCGCTGATGTGGTCGGCTTCGACGTTCTCGCCGAGGGACAGCTGACGCATGAACGTGCCCGCGAAGCGCTCCGAGGCGATCCACTGGACACCTTCCTCGCTGGGAACTGTGCGCTGGGCGCGGAGGGTGAGCGTGCCACTGTCGACACTGACATCGATCGAACCGGGGTCGACGCCGGGCAGGTCCGCGTTCAGTACGTAGTGATCTCCCGCCTTGAAGAGATCCATCGGCATGAATCGTGGTGCGCGAGCTGTTCCGGCGGTTTCGCCGAGCAGCTGGCGGGCGACGGTATCTATGTCATGGAACGGATCGAATCTGAGCACAACGATCACCTCCATTGTGTAATGGTGGCGCCTGCCACGGCGGCGGGCGCCGATAGCTGTGCGATTCTCACAGTAGCTCGTATGGGCCGGGCTCGCTCCGGTCTGACGGAATCGGGTAAGCGCGTCCTGCGCCGGCACGGAATAGCCGTATACCGACCCGTGTTGGCTCGGGACATGACATTCGACAGTCTCGGACGGTTCGGAGCATGGCGGGCGCACACCGGTTTCAGTCCGGCGGACGCGCGGGAATTGGAGCAACTGGGCTACGGCGCGCTGTGGTTGGGGGCTTCGCCCCCGGCGGATCTGGCGGGGGTCGAGCCGCTGCTGGAGGCGACCACCACGATCACCGTGGCGACCAGCATCGTGAACATCTGGGCCGCGCCGGCGAAGGAGGTTGCCGACTCGTTTCATCGGATCGAGGCGCGATTCCCTGGCCGGTTCCTGCTCGGCATCGGCGCGGGCCACCCGGAGCACACCGGTGAGTACCGCAAGCCTTACGACGCGCTGGTGGACTACCTCGACGAACTCGACGAGGCGGGTGTGCCCGCCGAGCGTCGCGCGGTGGCGGCACTCGGGCCGCGCGTGCTGAAGCTGGCTGCCGAGCGGTCGGCGGGCGCGTTGCCCTACTTCGTACCATCGGAGCACACCGCGAGGGCCCGCGAGATCGTCGGTCCGGATGCGTTGCTGGCGACCGAGCACAAGGTGGTGCTGACCGACGACGTCCGGGCAGCGCACGCCGTCGCCGAGGAGACTGCCGGGTTCTACCTCGGCCTGACCAACTATGTGTCGAACCTGCGCCGCTTCGGGTTCACCGACGCCGATCTCACCACCCCGCCCAGCGACCGGCTGTTCGACGCCGTCATCGCGCACGGCACCCCGGAGCATATCGTCGCGCGGCTGTCGGAACATCTGGACGCCGGCGCCGACCACGTCGCGGTGCAGGTCCTCGGCGACAACTACCTCGCCGCGCTGCGCACCCTCGCGCCGCTGTTCGCCGCGCGATTGTGAGCGTCCTTTCGGCCCCTTCGACCAACGCCGCCCAACGCCGACCAACGCCGCCCACCCTCCGACCAGCGCTGCCCAGCGTTTCGAACGTAGCTGAGCCGCGTCGGTACGCCGACCGGTGTCGGTGAGATAGGCGCCTTCGCCCGGATCAGGAGCGCACGAGCCGGGCGATGGCGTCGGTGGCTTCCTTGATTTTGGCTTCGGCCTCCGGACCGCCCGCGACCGCGGCGTCCACCACGCAGTGGCTGATGTGGTCCTCGAGCAGCCCAACGGCCACCGCCTGGAGTGCCTTGGTCATGGCCGAAACCTGGGTGAGGATGTCGATGCAGTACTTTTCTTCCTCGACCATCCGCTGCAGGCCGCGTGCCTGTCCCTCGATGCGGCGCAGCCGCTTGAGGTAATCGTCCTTGGCGGTGATGTAGCCGTGCGTCGCGTGCTCGGCCGCCGCGTGGTCGTGGGGGGTAGCCGCCACCGGTGTCTCCTCGTCGCCTGCTGGTCCGAGAACCGGGCCAATACCCCCCTAGGGTACAGTGTCGGGCCCGGCTTGTCAGATCGTTCGCCCTGGTGCGGGACCCGACAATCGCCCGCTGCCGACATCGGTGACCGCTGCGATGTCGGCACAATCGTGGACCGAAGCCGATCCCGCCGAACGATGGCAGCGGCGGGACGGGACAATTGTGATATGAGTTCGCACCCCCGTCCCGCACTCGCCGTCATCGGCGGCAGCGGCTTCTACGATTTCTTCGACAACGAGGCGACCACCGTCGACGTCGAGACGCCTTACGGCGCGCCGAGCGCGCCGATCGCGGTAGGGGAGGTGGACGGCAGGCCGCTGGCTTTCCTTCCGCGGCACGGCAAGAACCACGAATTCGCCCCGCACACGCTGCCGTACCGGGCCAACATGTGGGCGCTGCGCTCGCTGGGCGTGCGCCGGATCTTCGCGCCGTGCGCGGTCGGCAGCCTGCGCGCGGACTGGGGGGCCGGCACGGTCGTGGTGCCGGACCAGCTGGTCGACCGCACCTCGGGCCGTCCGCAAACCTACTTCGATGGCGGCGGCATCCACGTGTCGTTCGCCGACCCGTACTGCGAGGAACTGCGCGCCGCCGCCATCAAAGCCGAGTCCGACGCGCTGCACATGATGCACGCGGGCACGATGGTGGTGGTGGAGGGGCCGAGGTTCTCCACCCGCGCGGAGAGTCGGTGGTTCGCCGCGCAGGGCTGGGACCTGGTGAACATGACCGGTCACCCGGAGGCGGTGCTGGCCCGCGAACTCGAGATGTGCTACGCCGCCATCGCGCTGGTGACCGATCTGGACGCGGGCCTGGAAGAAGGTGAGGGTGTGCACGCCGTCGATGTGTTCGCCGAGTTCACGCGCAATCTCGCACCGTTCAAAGAGCTCATTCGCCGTGCGGTGGCCGCGGTGGACGGCGCCGAAACTTGCACGCGATGCCGCGTCCACGCGGGCGTCTCGTTGCCGTTCGAGCTGCCCTGAGCCCGATCGACAATGCGTGGGTTAGGCTCGCGCGGTGGACACCCCGTTGCGGCTCGAGGTCATCGTGGCCAGCGTTCGTCCGGAGCGGTTCGCTCCGGTGGTCGCCGACTGGTTTCTGCGCACGCTACGCGCCCATGCCGAATTCGACACGGGCGTCATAGATCTCGCGCACACTCCGCTTCCGATCGACCTCACCGAGACCGAGCAGACGGTGGCCTACCGTGCTCGATTGCGCGCGGCCGATGCCTTCGTCGTGGTCACTTCGGAATACAACCACGGCTACCCGGCGTCGCTGAAGACCGCCTTCGACACCGCCAAACACGAATGGCGTGCCAAACCTATCGCTTTCGTCTCCTACGGCGGCCTTTCCGGCGGCTTGCGCGCGGTCGAGCAGCTGCGTCAGGTCGTCAGCGAGATCCATATGGTCTCGGTCCGCGAGACGGTCAGTTTCCATCAGGCCAAGAAGCGTTTCGACGATGTGGGCGACACCCGTGACGGCGCCGCGATCGACGCCGCTGCACGAATGCTTCGTCAATTGGCCTGGTGGGCACGAACTTTGCGGGCCGCACGGGCCGCCGACCCGTACCCCGGCTAGCCGCTACCGAGCCGCGACGGCACGGCGACCACGCGGTTGCCCGATATAGGTGGCTTCGCGCGGGATCGATACCAATGTCAGGTCGACCTGCGCTGTGCCGGTCCGCAGGTTCACGTGGTTTCCGATCGCGCCCGGCTGGTGGATGGCCAGGTCGGGGCGAGTAACGGGCCAGCCCATCGGATCACCGGTCACGTAGATGGTGGTGACGCCCGCGTGCGGTGCGGGAGCGAGCACCCCGTCCACGACGGTGGCGGTGAATCCTGCGTCGGACTGGTGGGTTTCCACCGCGATGGTCAGCCGCTCGGCATTGCCGATCGTCGTGACCAGGTTCTCCCACGCTTGCGCCCGGTCGGTGCGGATCAGGATCCGTTCGCCGACCGCGAGCGCGCGAAACACCAACTGCTGTGCCAAGTACAGCTCGCCCGCCACATACACCGTCGCGATCCCCGCGCCGACGATGCGGACCGCGACGCCGTTACCTTCGTCATCGGAGCCGATCAGCTGGCCGCAGCCGGAGGAGGGCAGGTGGAGCGCGTCGATCACGTCGATCGGGTACTCGATCATCGGGACGGTGTCGTCCAGGCCGGGGATGGCGATCGGCAGATGGGCGAGCAGCCCGTCGCGGTGACGGCCGTTCATCGAGACCATGCTCGGCAACTTGGTCCGCTCCGGCAGCTCCCGCGCGGTCAGCCGCCACGCGGCGCCGATATTCACCGACTCGGCCGAACTGCCGGGGCGCAGCCGCACGGCCACCGTGGTGCCGCGCGACGGTGCCACCCACAGCTGGGCGAGCAGGTCGGAGGCGAGACGCTTGGGGTCGACAGCGCTGCCGATGTTCACGTTGTTGCCGATTTCGGCGTAGCGCCACCGGTGGGCGAGGGTGCGCGGGTCATAGTCGCCGGTGATCTGCATGACCGCCTTGCGGATCTCGGGCGCGGTCAGGATACGGGCGTTGCAGTCGGCGTCTTCGAGCGTGCGCATGATGCGCTGGGTGGCGATGGTGACCGCGCGTGCAGCGCCCTCGGCCCCGCCGCCGCGCCGGGCCGCGGCCTCCGGGCAGGCCACCGCGTCGAAACTGATCGCCAGCCACACCGTGCGGTGGGCCGTGGCGGGCAGCGGCCCGAGCAGCGACTCGTAGATCGGGCCGGCCGGCGTGCCGGAGCGGCTGCGGTGCCCGTGGCTGATGATGTCGATGCCGCTGAGCAGGATGTCATGCTGGTTCAGGCATTTCGCCAGCTCCGGCAGGGGAAGCAGGTGCGAGGCGTGCACCGTGGTGCGGCCGATCCTGGTCAGGCCGCCCGGCGGGGGTAGCACCTCGACGACCGTCACCACCCGGCTGCCGTCCCAGAACAGGCCGAGCGAGCGTCCGTCCTGGCCGCGGTAGTCGACGGTGTCGCCGATCGCGTAGTCCCGGTGGGTGAGATAGCGCCACCAGGTGGCGATCCAGTCCAACAGGGTGCGTTTGGCGACGGGGATGAGCGGAATCAGCATCGCGGCCACCGCCACGCCGAGCGCGGGCAGTGGGGGCAGACCGAGCAACGCGATCAGTCCGGCGATCAGCCCGATGACCTGCGCGGTCAGCAGATTTCGCATCGAAATGCGCCCGAGCAGCGGTCGTGGTTGCGCGCCCGCCGGTTCCGCCATCATCGTCCCCCATGTACCCGGTGTCGGCCGGTTTGTCGTGGCCGAGCTGAACAAGAGTCCTCGGGAACTGTACTGTGTTCGGCGAACGCGAGCACTGTTCGGGGGAGGAATAATGCCTTCAAAACCCACTACACGCTGGCAGGTGAGCGGTTACCGCTTTCTGGTCCGGCGGATGGAGCACGCCTTGGTGCGCCGGGACGTGCGAATGCTGCACGACCCCATGCGTTCCCAGTCCCGCGCGTACGCGGTCGGTTTGATCCTGGCGTGCGTCGTGCTGGCCGGCTGCGGCGTGCTCGCACTACTGCGCCCCCAGGACAAGATCAACGACAACAAGATCCTGATCGGCAAGGATTCGGGCGCGGTCTACGTGGTGATCGACAACGTGGTGCACCCGGCCCTCAACCTCGCCTCGGCGCGCCTGGCCGCGGGCGAAGCGGCCAAACCGGCGATCGTCAAGGAATCGGAGCTCGGCAAGAAGCCGCGCGGCCAATTGATCGGCATCCCAGGCGCTCCCGGCTCGCTGCACTTCGACAAGGAGGGCAAAGGGCGGGTCTGGACGGTGTGCGACTCGCTCAAGACCGACGGCAGCGACGACCGCAGCAGTTCCGTGCTGATCGGTGATCTGGAGCTGGGTGACAAGGCCGCGCCGATGGGCAAGGACAAAGCGCTGTTGGTGAAGGGCAAAGGCGCGGCCTACCTGGTCTGGAACAATACGCGCGCCCGCGTCGACCTGAACGAACCGGCCGTCACCGACTCGCTGCGGATCCGGGGGGTGGCCCCGCGACCGATCAGTGAGGGCCTGCTGAACGCTATTCCCGAGGTGAATCCCATTGTGCCGCCCAAGATCACCGATCCGGGTGGGCAACCGTCCGGGTATTCGATCAATGGTCTGAAGATCGGTACGGTCGTCCAACTCGACGGCAAAGCGAATCAGAATTACGTGCTCCTGCACGATGGTTTGCAGCCCATCAGTCCGTTCACCGCCGAGGTGATCCGCAGCTCGCAGCGCAATCCGGACCACGGCACCACCATCCAGTCCTTCGACAAGACCAATGCGCCGGAGTCGAGAGCATTGACGGTCGACACCTATCCGGACACCGCGCCCACGATCATCCAGTCCAAGGCGCGGCCGGTGAGTTGCTTGTCGTGGAAGCCGATCCCGGGAGTCGCGGGCAATACCGACGTGGCCGTGCGGGCCGAACTGTCGGTCATCGATGGCCATGATCTGCCGATGCCGAGCAACGCCAAGCTGGTCCCGCTCGCGCAGGCGGATGGCAAAGGCGACAACATCGACTCGGTGTACTTCCCGCCGGGTTCGGGCGCCTTCGTCCAGACCACCGGCATCGAACCGGACAGCCGACGCAAAGACAGCATGTTCTACGTCGCCGACACCGGTGTCCGCTTCGGCATCAAGGACAATGACGCCGCGAAGGCGCTCGGCATGGACAAGGAGTCGGGCGTCACGCCGGAACCGGCGCCATGGCCGATCGTCGGGCTACTTGCCGGCGGCCCGACCATGGCCCGTGATGCCGCGATGGTGGCGCACGACGGTGTCGCCCCGGACTCCGCACCCGCCAAGCAGCCGGTGGCCTCGGCGAAGTAATCGATCGGCCGGCGGTGATCCGCCGGCCGATGCCGAGGGGCAGCGAAAGTAGCTCGCTGGTGCCGGTTTCGGCCCTCTCGATCGAGGACCGTGGGCGCGCCCGCAGCGAGGATTGGTCGCTGCGAGCGCGTCACATTGATAGAGCTGCTGGTTTCCTATCGGCCTGTTACATGTCGTCGTCGGACACACCGAACCTGCGACGGATAGGAAACGATGCGAGCATGCCCAAGACGAGCAACGCTGCGATGGCTCCGCTGCCGATCAAGGCGACATTGCGCGCGCGATGGTCCGGCGGCGGTGCCGGCGCGGGTACCGCGAGCTGAACACTCTTCGGTTGAGACGGTCGTTTGGGTGGTAATGCGTTGCTGACCTCGGCGGTCAGCGCGGCCACCGGGTCGACGGCGCCGTAGCCGACGTAGGGGTTCCACCCTTCGGCAGGGGCGTGGGCGGTGGCCTCGATGCGTTTGATGACCTCCAGCGCGCTCAACTCTGGGAAACGAGCCCGCACGAGGGCGGCCACACCGGACACCAGGGGTGTGGCGAAGCTGGTGCCTTGAATCGACCCGAGCTGTCCCTGTTGACGGATGCTGCCTACTTGTACCGCAGTTCCCTTGCTGTTCGCATCGTGGAACAGGGGATCGAGCGAGGTGATGTTCTCACCGGGCGCGGCCACGCCGAGCCACGGCCCGGGCACAGTGAACTTCGACGGCTGCCCGTTCTGGTCGATCGAACCGACGGACAGTACGTAGTCGTCATAGCGGGCAGGCGACACATTCAGGTTGACCTTGCTCCACGGGTCCGCGGCTGGATCGAGCGGATCGATGACCGGGTTGGTGCCGTTGCAGCTGTCGTCGAGGTTGCCGGCCGCCACCACGACGACCACGTTCTTCTCGATCGCGGCGTACCGGACTGCGGCGCCCAGGTCGGTGTCTTCGAATGGCTCCGAAGTCGCCCTGCACGCGACCTCGGACACATTGATGACGGTGGCTCCCATATCCGCCGCGCGAACGATCGCCGATGCCATGGTGCGCGTGGTGCCATACCCGGCGGGCAGGGCATCCGGCCCCTTGTCCCGGTTCGCGCCCTCCTTCTGGTACAGCTTGCTGGTCTGCCGGATGGTGAGAATCTGCGCCTCGGGCGCGACCCCCGAGAAGCCTTGACGGTCAATCTTCGTCGCCGCGATGAGTCCGGCGACGAGCGTTCCGTGCGCGTCGCAGTCCTCGGTGCCGTCAGTGCTGCTCACATAGTCGCCGCCCCCGATAAGCCCCGGCAGGCGCGGATGACGGGCAACGCCGGTGTCGATGACCGCCACCAGTTGTCCCGCACCTCTGGAGAATTGCCAGGCATGCTCGAGATCGAGAGACAGCTGTGCCGCGGGGATGGACGGACCGTCACCGCCGGACCCGGTACCGACGCACGGCGTGTTCGAGGCCCGCTCGGTCTTGTCCGGCGGCGCGGCCGGATTGCCCGGTGGTGGAGCCGTGTTCGGGCTCACAGCCGGCTTGTCCGCATGCGCGAACGGGCTTCCAGTGGTTGCACCGAACCCGATGGACGCACTGAATGCGAGCACGCATGCGGCCGCACCCACCTGAGCCGCACGCAAACCGCTGCCCGAATATCTCGTACCCATCGAGGCTCACAGCCCACGGACGAGCGAGTAGAGATCCGTCACCCAGAACACCAGGGGCAACACCGCCGCTACGAACGCGTACTCGAGCAGTTCGACGCCCCGGCGCATCGGTGGCGTAGCCGACTGATTCGGGATGATGATGCCGAGGATCAGTGCCACGACCAGCGCCACCATCGCCGCGCCGAACACGGCCAGCGGCTGGTGCATCGCGAATCCCGCCCCGCCCAGCATGATCAGCGCGATTGCCGCCCCGCCCGCGATGAGCACGACGGCCTGCTCGGCGCCCGCGTAGGTGCGGCTGCGGAACATCAGCACCGTCGCGCTCACCAGCGCGAGCGCGATGCCCTGCCAGTATGGTTCGTCGGCCATCGGGTCCGTGGCCGCCAGCGCGCCTGCGGCGGTGACCAGCGTGGTCGCGGCGACCAGGCCGGCCAGATACATCCGAGCGCGTTCCGACTTCGCCCGCAGTACGTCCATGGTCGGCAGGGCGCGGTGATCGTCCGGGTCGTCCTCGGTCGGGTCGATCGGCGTGCCCGGTGACGGCACCGGCGGCAGCGGCAATTTCGCGAGCAGCATCGAGACGCGCGGCGCGAGCGACAGACCGCCGAGCCCGAGCGCCGCGGCGACCGCGCCGATCGCCCGCGTGTGCTGGTCGGTGAGCAGACCGACCAGCGCCGCGGGGATCGCGTACGCCGCGAGGGTGGCCGCGCCGATGAACAACCCGAGGCCGACGCCGGTGACCCGCCAGGCCAGAATCGCCGTCGCGCCCGTCAATACCGCGCCGAGCAGAATGTGTGCCCAGCCATAGTGATCCGGCACGTAGAGCATGCCCGCGGTGAACGCGGCGGGCAGCGCGCAGCCGCCGAGCACCAGCGCGGTGCCGGTGTCGCCGTACATCCTGCTGAGCACCATCGCCGCCACCACGAGCAGGATCGCGACAACCAGAGCGACCGAGCCGCCCACCGCGATCGGCAGCGAGCCGGGCGACAGCAGCAGGCCGAGGCAGCCGACGACCATGGTGATCGCGGCGAGCACCGAGCCGGTGATCCGCGCGACCCGCGGGGTCCAGCTCCGGTAGTGGTCGGTATCGGCGATCGCCACGTTGTACATGATGTCGTCGAACAACGGCGTCGGCGCGGTGTGCGAGGCACTCTCCAGCATCAGCAGTTCGCCGTCGCGTACGCCGTGTTCGCCGAGGCTGAGCGAGTTGGAGAACGGCGGATGCCCGATGCGGGCGAGCACCCATTCCGCGGGCTCGAAACGCTCGCCCTCGTTGTCGAACTCGTTGGTGCGGCTGTGCTGGGCGACCATGTCGACAACGCTCGGAATCACCAGCGCGACCGGCACGTCGACCGGGATGGCCATGTCGACCTGGGTGTGCTTGGCCAGAATCGTCACCCGGGCGAGATCGGGAGCGCGGACGATCCCGCGCAAGGCTTCTTCGTCGATGTGGTCAAGTCGCGCGTGCGTCAAGCTTCCCCCAACTCGGTCTGCTACTTCATGATTCCGCGAGGGCCGCGGGCCGAGGGCGAGCTTGCGAACCCAAGGTCCGGGCAGCAGAATGCTGGTCGAACTGTACGACATGTCGGCTGTGACCTCTACACTGAGGCCGTATCACAGCATCCGAAGGGGGATTCTCGCCGATGAGCACTGTCCGCTTCCAGCGCCGTGCGCGCCGCGAGATGCCGCGCTCGCCCGGCGGCGAGGTCACCCTGCAGCCGCCGCCCGAAATCCCCCGGGTGACACCGGGAAACCTGCTGATGAAGCTGATGCCGGTCGTGATGGTGATCGGCATGGTCGGCATGATGGCCCTGATGTTCACCCAGGGCGGCGGCATCGCGTCGAACCCGATGAGCATGATGTTCCCGATCATGATGGTGTTCTCCATGGTCGGCATGTTCGCCGGTCAGGGCGGCGGCAAGGGACAGAAGGCCGCGGAGGCCAACGAGGATCGCAAGGACTACTTGCGCTACCTCGATCAGGTCCGCAAGGACGTCGACGAGACCGCGCGCCAGCAGCGGGCTTCCGTCGAGTGGAGCCATCCGGAGCCCGAGCTGGTCTGGATGCTCGCCGGCACCAGCCGCATGTGGGAACGCCGCGCGGGGGACAAGGACTTCTGCCACGCCCGCATCGGCATCGGCGGTCAGCGCCTGGCGACCAGGCTGGTCGCCCCGGAGACCGGCCCGGTCGAAGAGCTCGAGCCGATCGCCGCCGTCTCGCTGCGCCGTTTCGTGCGAGCCCACTCCACCGTGCCGGACCTGCCCACCGCGATCGCGGTCAAGGGTTTCGCCACCATCGCGCTCGACGGCGATCGCGGTGAAGCGCGGGAAATGACGCGCGCGATGTTGGTGCAGCTGTGCATGTTCCAGGCGCCCGACCAGGTGCTCGTCGCGGTTGTTTGCGGACCGGACACGGCGGGGGAGTGGGAGTGGACCAAGTGGCTGCCACACACCCAGCATCCGGACACGCAGGACGGCATCGGTAGCCAGCGCATGTTCTACGGCTCGATTCGCGAAGCCATGGCCGGACTGCAGCCGTTGCTGGGCAACCGGGTCCGTTACTCGCGCAACCAGCCGGCCAACCCGAACATGGTGCACATCGTCATCGTGGTCGACGGCGGTCTGCTCGAGGCCGAGGACGATCAGCTGCGGGAATCCGGTTATGAGGGCGTCACCATCCTCGACCTGTGCGGCTACGCGCCGCGCCTGGCCGTGTCCCGCGGCATCAAGATGATCGTGGAGAACGGGGAGTGCGTCGGTCGCGGCGCGACCGGCAATCAGGAACGCTTCGCCCTGATCGACCGGATCAGCTCGCAGCAGGCTCAGCAGGTGGCGCGTCGACTCGCACCCTACCGCGCGGCGACCCAGCGCAGCAGCGACGTGGAAACCGACGACTCCGAGGTGATCTCGACCTGGGCGCAACTGATGAGTCTCGGCGATATCGGCACGTTCAACCCGGAGCACGCCTGGCGGCCGCGCTACGGCCGGGAACGCCTGCGGGTTGCGTTCGGCGTCGGCGCCGACGGCCTTCCGGTGGAACTGGATATCAAAGAAGCCGCGGAGAACGGCATGGGGCCGCACGGTCTGTGCATCGGCGCCACCGGCTCCGGCAAGTCGGAGTTCCTGCGCACCCTGGTCCTCAGCCTGCTCGCCACGCACTCGCCCGACCAGCTGAACCTGGTGCTGGTCGACTTCAAGGGCGGCGCTACCTTCCTCGGCCTCGACGGCGTGCCGCATGTCGCCGCGGTCATCACCAACCTGGAGGAAGAAGCCGATCTCGTCGACCGGATGAAGGACGCTCTGGCCGGCGAGATGAACCGTCGCCAGGAAGTGCTGCGCGCGGCGGGCAACTTCGCCAATGTCTCCGAGTACGAGAAGGCCAGGGCCGCGGGCGCCGACCTGGACCCGCTGCCCGCCCTGTTCGTCGTGCTCGACGAGTTCTCCGAACTGCTCACCCAGCACCCGGATTTCGCCGAACTGTTCGTCATGATCGGCCGCCTCGGCCGCTCGCTGCACGTGCATCTGCTGCTCGCCTCGCAGCGCCTCGAGGAAGGCAAGCTCAAGGGCCTGGAGAGCCACCTTTCTTATCGAATCGGTCTGAAGACGTTCTCCGCCAACGAATCCCGCCAAGTACTCGGCGTGCCGGACGCCTACAACCTGCCGAACAGCCCCGGCGGTGGCTACCTCAAGGCGGATTCCGGTGAGATCCAACGCTTTCAGGCGTCCTACGTCTCCGGTCCCTATGTCGGCGGCGGCTCGCAGCGTGATATCACCATCGCCACCCAGTCCGGCGAAATCGACGTCCACGCACGGCTGTTCACCGCGACACATGCCGATTTCCGGGCCGCGGACCGCGTTCCGCTGCCGCCGGAGCCCAGTCTGGAGCCCGAGCATCACGACGACGACGGCGAACAGCTGTCCAACGTGAGCATGCTGGTTTCCCGGATCCGTGGCCACGGCCGCCCGGCGCACGAGATCTGGCTGCCGCCGCTGGACGAGGCTCCCACGCTCGATCAGCTTATCCAGCGCTCCATCGTCACCGGCGACTACTCTCCGTTGGCTACGCTGCGCGCCCCGATCGGCATCGTGGACCGGCCCTACGACCAGCGCCGTGACCCGATGATCATCGACCTGTCCGGTTCGCGCGGCAACGTCGCCGTCGTCGGCGGGCCGCAGTCCGGCAAGTCGACCGCGCTGCGCACCCTGATCATGGCGATGTCGTTGACCCACACCGCCGAGCAAGTGCAGTTCTACTGCCTCGACTTCGGCGGTGGCACGCTGGCCAGCCTGGAGGGGTTGCCGCATGTTGGTTCGGTCGCGAGCCGACTGGATGAGGACAAGGTTCGCCGCACCATCGCGGAGATGACCACCGTGGTCCGCCAGCGTGAGGCGCGGTTCCGTCAACTCGGCATCGAGTCGATGATCGAATTCCGCCGCCTGCGCGCCATGGACCCGGCAAGCAGCCCCGCGGCAGCCGGTGCCCACGAAGATCCATTCGGCGACGTCTTCCTGGTGATCGACGGCTTCAGCTCGATCCGCCAGGACTTCGAGCCGCTCGAGCAGCCGATCATGAACCTTGCGGTACAGGGCCTTTCCTACGGCGTACACATCGTCATCGCGCTCAACCGCTGGGCCGAAGCACGACCCGCCCTGAAGGACCAAATCGGCACCCGCATCGAACTCCGCCTGGGTGACCCCATGGATTCCGACCTCGGCCGCAAGTTCGCCGCGTTGGTCCCGCAGAGTCGCCCCGGTCGCGGTATGACGCCGGAGTGCCTGCACATGTTGACGGGTCTGCCACGGATCGACGGCAGCTCCGAGCAAACTACCCTCGGTCGAGCAGTCTCGGATGCGGTAGCCACGATCGCCCGCCTGACGCCTGGCCGCCCCGCGCCCGCAGCTCGTATGTTGCCGGAGATGCTGCCGCGAGAGCAGTTGCTCGAGCTCGCGGGCCACTGGCCGTCGCAGGTCACGCCAGGTGTCAAGTGCATGCGTATTCCGCTTGGTATCAACGAATCCGAGCTGGCGCCGACGTACCTCGACTTCAACGAAAGCCCGCACTTCATCGTCATCGGCGACACCGAGAGCGGCAAGACGACGCTGCTTCGTTCGATTATCGAGGGCATCGCTGCGTCGAACACCCCGAACGAGGCGCGCTTCATAATTGGTGACTACCGGCGCGGCATGCTCGGACTTGTGCCGGACGGATATCTGGCCGGCTACGGTTCGACCGCAGCACAATTCACCCAGAACATGGCCGATCTTGCGGCCTACGTCACCCAGCGAACGCCGGGACCCGAGGTGACACCGCAGCAGTTGCGCAACCGCTCCTGGTGGAGCGGCCCGGAACTCTATGTCATCGTCGACGACTATGACCTGGTCGCCTCGTCGAGCGGCAATCCGGTGTCGGCGCTGGTGGAGCACCTGCCGCATGCCCGGGATCTCGGTTTCCACGTGATCATTGCCCGCCGATCCGGCGGTGCGAGCCGCGCGATGTACGACGCCGCTCTATCGAGGATGAAGGATCTCGGATCGGCAGGGTTGATCATGAGCTGCAGCAGGGATGAAGGTGTGCTCATGGGTACGACCCGACCGGGCCCGAAGCCGCCCGGCCGCGGCACCTACGTCACGCGAAACGGCGAGGGCCTGATCCAGCTCGCGTGGATGCCTCCGGCGGAGTGATGCCGACAGTCGATCTGGTGTTGACGGACACCCGCGTGTGGGCGCGTGGCCCTACTACACATTGGGATGCGCCACCGTCAGTGCTCTTGGGCAGCAACGGGGAACTTGTTGTAGGAGAGCCGCTTACTCCGCCGACACAGGTCATCTCCGCGGTGCAGTATGTGGGAGCGGACCGGATCGCACTGCTGCCGCGCGTTCCGAGCACCGCTGAGGCAATGACCGCGGTGGTCGGTACCGTGATGCAGAACCTAGGCATCCCCGTCCCGTGTGCGCATGTCACCGTGGTATGCCCGACCGAATGGGGCAGTCGGCGTCGAGCCGATGTCGATAGCGCCGTGCGCCGGGTCGCCACCGATGTCGTATTCGAGGATATGGCGGTTCGCGCGGTGGCCGCCGATGCCGGGACTGGCCGCAGCAGGCGCACGGTCGTCCTGGAATTCGGTCCGCTTTCGACCACCGCAACTGCAGTTGTCCGGAGTCATCAGGGCATCCACATTGAATCCTGTGAGCACGAACCGAATCTTTCGTTGGCCGCCGCCGAGCCGAACTCGAACGGTCTGGCGGAATTGTCCGTGCTCGTCGATCGCCTACTCGCGGGGCAGCCCGCCGATGTAGTTCAGGCAGTGGGTGTTTCCGACCCCGCGAAGTTGAATCTGATCAGGTCGGCGGTCTCGGAGGTCTGCGGACCTGATGTCGAGCTTCGTCCGATCGCTGGTGTCGATCTGGTGCGGGGGCGGCAGCAGGAGCCGGCATATCAACCCGAAGTCGCGCCGTTGCCAACCACGGGATGGGTGCAGCCGTTACGTCAGCGAGCTGCGGCGATGCAGCCGTCCGGTCGCAATACCAAAATGTATGTGCTGGGTGCCGTTGCCGCGGTCGGAGTGGTCGCCGCAGCTGCCATCGGTGCCGTGTCCGCGTTCGATAGCTCGGAAGACAAACCTACCGCCTCCACAACGAGCACACCTGTGGCCACGGGCCCGGCGCCTCAGTCGACCGGTGCGCTGCCGGCGCCGACAACTACACCGAAATCCGCGTCGGAAACCGTTGGGCGCGTCAGCTTCCAGATGCCGACCGGATGGCGATTCGTGCAGGCACCCGACTCGAGCAAGTCTCGGGTCGATCTCGTCCCCTTGGACGGAAATCGGGTGCGCATCACCGTGATCCAGACTACAGTCGCCGCGGGCACCGGATATGAACAGGTCGCTGCGAATCTCGACGCCCAGATGAAGCAGCGGCCAAGCGGCTCGGTCAGTGAGCTGAAGCGCGACGTCGTCTTCGGCGGCAAATCGGGCCTTGCCTACACCGAACAGCCCGGCGACGGCTCAACCGTGAACTGGCATGTGTTGGTGGAGTATGGACTTCAGGTCAGTACGGGATGCCAGTACATCGGCGGCTGGGACTCGATCGCGTCGACCTGCGAGCAGTTTGCGGCGTCCATACAGACGACGCCGTAAATCCTTCTCCCAGTAGGACAAGGTGATGCGGCCTGAGCTTACTCCGGTGTCCCGCAAAACAATTCGTGCCCCCGGCAATCTGCCGAGGGCACGAATTGTCGAAACTCAGAAGAGATCTGCGAGCGCCTTGTCGGTACCTTGCAGTTCGGCGTTGCCGGTGCTCACAAGTTGGCCCGCGCCCTTAAGTGTCACGTTCAACTGTTCTGCGTGCTGGTTCCACATGCTTTGCAGCTGGCGGAATGCCTCGGAGGCTGCGCCTTCTTCCCAGTTATCCTGCACGAACTTCAAGACCTCGCTCTTAAAGTCGTCGAGCATGGTCATGATGCCCTGGGCCTGGTTCTGGATGTCCGCAGCACCGGCTTCGACGGCAGAGAAGTCAGCGGAAATTTTGTTGACGGCGTTTGTCGCCATGTCAGCTCCTTAAAGTCCTGATCGCAACTACTGATTACAGCGGAGGAAGGTCGAGGCTCGAGGCGCGCGACTGCACGCTCTGCTGGAATGCTTGGTCTTGCGCGCTGAACTTTCCACTGGAATTCACCAGGTTCTCCACCGTCTGAAGCAGCTTGTCGTTCAGCTTATCGGCCTGGTAGTAGTAGCGCTCCATGAACGAATCGAAGGCTCCGCGAGCCTCGCCGCTCCATGTGGCGGTGACGGCATCCTCATGCGCCCTGACTCGCTGGATCTCCTGAACCAGCCGGGAGTGCTTGTCTTCGCATTGGTGCGCGAAGGTCTTGAGCGCTGCCGCATCTACGCTTGCCTTTGGTGCCACTGTGGCTCCCTTCGGTTCCGGCCGATGATCCCAATCGGCCTCTTCATCTGATTGGACGCGAGTGAGGATGGATCGGTTCCATCAATCTCGGAGAAAGTTCGGTCGATCAGAGGAGCGGCCCAGACTTGCCGACGGGATCCCTCCGAGCTGGACCCCAGCAATCCCCTTATCGCGATCTGCCATGCCTGCGCCCCCTCGCTCCGCATACTCACTATCGCCGACGAGTGAGCCCCCCGGCGTGTGCCCACGGTACCGTACCTCGAGATGCGACGCTACCCTCTGCCACAGGTGCGATTCATGACACAAACAATCGGCGAGATCCCGCGTCAGGTACGAGAGTTCGGCACAGTCACGACGTGGCGACCGTCCCGGTCTACTTCGTCACGATCTTGGCGATAGTGGGGATCATCTTGTTCGCAAGCACTTTGGGTGACTGGTCGGTCCACACCTGGAAGGCCTGAACAGCCGACGGATCGTCTACGACCACGATTTTGGCTTGGGTGTTCAACAATCCGCTCGGAAGAGCAGCCAAGCCACCGTTTCCGGCTTTGCTATCCGCTCTGAGCACGATGATGACGTCGCTGTCGATGTCCAAGGAATAGGTGTTGACAGAAAGCGGACGCGGAGACTTCTCGTCACCGACGGCCTTGTATTTCGGGCTGTATCTAAAACCGATGTCCTGCAGAAACTTCGACTGGGTGCTCGGAGTCAGTGTCACGGACAGTGTTGCGTTGCCGAAGTGGAACGCAGTAACAGATTTGCCATCGAATTCCGGATGGGCCTTGCGCACCTCGGCCAGCCGGTCGCTGCCTCCAGCGTCGGTGGAATCCGACTGATTGGCAAAGATGAACGTTCCAGCCGCTACGGCGGCCGCGACGACGAAGGTGATCACGGCAGGCACCAGGAGACGGCGGACGCGGAAGCGGCGGGCGCCACTGTTTCGCTGGGTCGCGATCAGGCTCTGGTCAGTGTCTTCGCGCCGATGTGACTCGGTTGGATAGGTCGAACGGAGGGCTGCTGGCTGTGGCGAGAACGGTGCTGTAGTCGGGTGCGTCGCCAGAGGGTTCTTCGGATCAGTGGCGTGGGATGGGCCGGGCGCCATGAACTGAGCAGTGCCGTACAGCGCGGCCTCAGCATCCTGTGTGAACTCCCGACACGTGCTATATCGGTGAGCGGGATCTTTCGCCATGACCCTTTCGATCACGGCATCGAGTGCGGCGGGAAGCCCCGGGCGGACCGCGCTCAACGTGGGCGGCGGCTCATGGAGGTGCCCCATCATGACAACCGCGGGCATGGTTGATGGATACGGGTTATGCCCTGTCAGCAGTTTGAAGAACGAGCAGCCGAGGCTGTAGATGTCTGCGCGATGATCCAAACTGGTGCCGACCAACTGTTCTGGCGGTGCGTAGGCAACCGTGGCCATGAAATTGCCTGTTGCGGTCAGGTCTTGGCCGTCCTCGGCTGACTTCGCGACGCCGAAGTCGGTTAGCAGGACTCGTTCCTCGTCACCCGCCTCGGCGGCGGACAGGAGAAAGTTGGCCGGCTTGACGTCTCGGTGCAAGAGCCCGCGTCGATGTGCGTAGTCGAGCCCTTTACCTACCTCTGACACGATGCGTAGTGCCCGTTGCGGGGTCATGACCGCAGGGCCCTTCCTGGCTTCGTCGGCCGCGTCGACTCCGTCGACGTACTGCATGGCGATCCACAGTTGGCCGTCCTCCTCGCCGCGGTTGTACACCGCAACGATGTTCGGATGGTCCAGTCCGGCAGCGAGGTTGGCTTCCCGCTCGAATCGCGCCCGGAACTCATCATCAGTAGAGAGATCGGCACTGAGGACCTTCAGTGCGTCACGACGTGGGAGGATTGGGTTCTGAGCCAGATAGACGGTTCCCATCCCGCCGCTGCCGAGAACCTGCAGCACCCGGTACCCACCAACGATTGCACCGGGCCGCAACCCCATTCGGTCCTCCCTCAATGATTCGAATGCCCGGACACACGAGCCTTCCGGAGAAATCTAGCAAGCCGTGGCCCGGTGTTCGACTCGCATCAGCCGCGGAATGTCGAGCCCCACAGAGTCGACCGTCTTCTCCATCAACGTCCGCTCGCCAGTAGTTTGTATTGCGCCGCTGTTCGCTGGTGTAGATCCTGGATGTTGCGCCCGGTCACCTTTGCGACGTACCGATCGAACGCTATCCAACACACCGGTGGGTAATCGGACGCCCGAGAGATGCCGGGCTTGGCGTTGTAGCAATGCGCAGCGGGAAGGTTAGCCGGGCTGTCGACCTTGGCGTAGTTGTCCTCGTCGACAACCGGCGCTTCCAGGGCGGCAATCAGCCGGGAGGTGCTCGGTGCGTCACGTGTGCGGTAGATGGTGGTGGCCGATACTGCGATGTTGTCGAGTCCCGCGTCGTTGAACGCGGCCATAGCCACGTTCGGACGCCTGTCGAAGTGCAGTGCCGCGTGCTTGGGAAAGATCGCTGAGGGGTCGGATCGGTCGGATCCTCCGGGCTTGTTGTCCTTGTCAAAAGGCAGCGTGCGGCTGAGCAGCCCGTCAACGTCGAGTGGCAGCGACTCGATCTGGTCGAGCGGGGTGGGGGAGTAGCCCTTGAGCATCTCGACCTGTTTGTCGAATGCCCGCTTCACCAGGTCAGCTTGTTCAGCCGGATTGAACGGGATGCTGATCGGGTCATAGACCCGCACGTAAAGAAGCATGTCACCATGGGCGAGCCAAGACACCAGCCATGGCGAACCGTATGCAACCTTTGCGGTGTAGGTAGTGCGGGCCTCCGGATATTCCGGGATGCGGAAACTCTCTCCGGCTGTCCGGTCGGCCAACGCTTGCGTCGCGGTTTTGGCGCGATCCGCGCTGGAAAAGCGGATCACTTCCATTTCGATCTCACGCCCAGCGTCTGATTTTTCCCGGCGCTGACCGAAGGTGTACCAGCCCGCTACGAGTCCGGGGGCAATTGCGTTGAACTCGCCAGACTCCAATTTGATCCCAGTGAAGTTAGGAGAGCTCTGCGGGGTGATTGTTCGACTGATGAACTTGTGATAGTCGAAGATGAATCGGTTGTCAATGTCCATGACGAGAGGAGTTGCTTCGCCGATTCGAATTGCTTCACGGATCGCGCTCGTGTCGTCGGTCCTGGTGCTGTCGATATCCCTCGGGGTGGTTGGATAGTTACCCGAATCCAGTTTCGATATGTCGATTGCCGCATCGCTATGGATAGAATCGTCGCCTCCGCAAGAACTTGCGGACAACGCGAATATCAATGCAAAGGCAGTGGTGCATATGCGAAGGCTTCGCCGCATGATTCGATCACTCACTCTTCACTAGAATTGAGTACTGACCAGCTGTCCGCTCCTCGAGAGGTCGATCAACCCTTGCCAGGTCGGGGAATTTGGATAAAACGACGGCAACGTAGCGGTCGTAGACAATCGCGCAAAAGCTACTGTACAGTCGATTCAGGTCGGCCACGTCGAGCCGTATGCATCGTGCATCGCCGAGACCTGGAGGCGGGTCGAGTACAGTATCGTTCTTGCCGGGTTTTGTTAATGCGGTTTGTAGTCGAATCGCGGCGGCGAGGTCCCGGGCTCGATAGACAGTGCTGGCCCGCCGGCCGATCAGATCCACGCCGCCTTCTTCGAAGGCCTTCCGGACCTCGATCGGATTTCGCTCGAAATGGAGTATCCCGGAGGGTTCGAAAGAGCCGAAATCTTCGTCGTAAATGCTGCTCAGGAACGGGTCAGAGTAGTCTTTCGCTCTTGGTGCCGCTCGCCGCATGATGCCATCGGGGTCCAGCGGCAGATCCAGCAGGTCGTCGAGTGGCACAGGCTTCTGCCGATCGAGTTGGGCTATCTGAAGTTCTATCGTCTTTTTTATGGTTCCGGCGACCTTGTCCCTGTCCGGCTCCGGTAGCCCCGCGCTGATCACGATGACATACGGGCCGTGTGGTTGGAATGCAGTCGCGCCACGGTCGTCGGCGGACGTCGCCCGTGCATCGGCGTGCCCATCGATCGGAAAGGCATGACGCTCGCTCAGTTCAGTGGTTATTCTCATGAAATCGTCTGCCGCGTTCTTGCTGTCAGTTTCTGACGCGAATCGCAGAATCGATACGATCAGCTTCTTGGTGCTGCGTAAACTGCCGTTTGTTCGCGACACGTATGCACCGGCGATGAGATTATTATTTTCGGCGACGGGCGCGTATGCTGCGGGCAGTGCGCCATCCCGGGTCATGGTGTACGGGTCGGCGATCAGCCTGACAAATCCGACTTGCGTCAGATCGCTGTCCACATCGAAGGGATGCACAAGGTAGTTGAGCATTCGGCGTGCTTCGATGAACCGGATGGGCATGGCCGTGCTGGCGCCGTATTCTAGTTTGAACGGTGAGGGTGTGGTGGCTGCTGCCCCGGTTCTAAGAGAGGATAAATCGACGGGCGCCAAGCCTGGCAGCGGTTTACCGTCGATCGAGCTGGCGCAACTGGTGCCCGCAATCAGCGCAACAGTCAGGACGGCCATAGCGGACAATCGTTTCTTCATGGATCGTCCTCATCGTGCTATCAGGAGAGCGTACTGGGCAGAGATTTTTTGATGAAGATCCTGGAGCTGCTTCGAAGCCGCTTGCGCGACATATCGATCGACCTGAAAGGCGCAGAGGTTCATTGTTACGAGCTCTTTGTCCAGAGACTGGGTCGTCTGCGCGTAGCATTCGATGTTCTGGCCGAGTCCTGGTGGTGCCTCGACTTGCTTTTCGCCAGGCCGTAGGTGTGTCGACGGCTGCCACTCCAGCCAGAGGGCTTCGGCGCCCTTCTGGGATCTGCTTCGAAATACGACGGCGTCGCCGAAGGAGACCAGATCGACTTCAGTGCGTTCGAGTTCTGGCAGCATTTCCTGTCCTGGACTCAACAGCAGCGTCAGTGATCCCCGTCCGGTATAGATGCCATCCGGCTCGGCACGTATCGGCTTCTCCGGATTGCTGGGGAGGGTACGACCGAGAAGACCTTGCGGGTCGAGGGGAATGCGTTGGAGTTCTGCCGCCGGGGTCGGCTGGAACTTGTCCAGCAGCGGGAGTTGTACGTCGAGCATCTTTTCGACCTGCGCGGTCAGCGCGGGGAGGTCGGGCGCCGAGGTGTCATCGACGACCTTTATAAAGATGACGTACCGGTCGTGGACAGTCCACGAACCGATGGATGAGACGGTCGGCCGCCAATGCGCAGTCGTGTTCGGATAGTTGGGGATCGAGACCGGCTCATTGCCGTTGTTGTAGGTGAAGTCGTCGTGTTCGAGTGTTGGGCCAACGGTCTTGGCGGTCTGAGCGTCAGGGAACATAAGCACCGCGAGGTTCAGTGTGCGCTGTTTGTGATCCGGGTTGTCGGCGGTCGCCCAAGCATTGACCCATCCCGCCACCAGGTCTTTGGCGACATCATCGAAGGTGTCATTGATTATCAGCTGGCCCAGAGTCTTTCTGTTGAGCACGATATGTGGCCGGACAGTCCATGCGTCTTCGACGTATGTCTGATCCGCTTCGTATGGCAACGCCACGTAGTCGGCCAGCCGCTGCGCCTCGCGTGCCCTGGCCTGCGTATCGCTCTTGGCGTTGCCGATCTCGCGTGGCTTCGTTTGGTAGTTTCCGACATTCAGCTGCGAAATATCGGTCTCGATGCGGCCGGGATTGCCGGTTACCTCGGAGCCGCAGGCGCTAGCCGCTGTCACCAGAATGCCTACCGTTGCAAGGGCATACGCGGTTCGAAGCCGAATCGATCTCACGGCGTGCTTCAATGCTGTCCCCCTTCGTTCGCGTACTTGTCGCGGATACTACTCGAGGGACGTTCGGTCTACCGGGCCGGTAGTGCATACCTGCTTGCCGCCGCGCCCCCGACTCACAGGCTATTCGCCAGCAGCGCATACTCCGCGGCGACCTTCTGTCGCACGTCCGGTTCCTTGTCGCTGGTCACGACACCGACGTAGCGCTTGTACGCGACGTAACAGCGGTACTTGTACTCCCGTTCCGGGTCGCCTTTGCTGTTGAGCTGGAGGCACTTGGCGTCCGGGACGTCCTTGGGTGCGCCGAGGGGATCATAGTGCGCGCCTTCGCTTTCCAGCAGGCCGGTGACCAGCTTCGAGGCGGCGGCCGCATCGCGGGTGCGGATGACGTAACTGTCGTCGGCGATGGCGGTATGGTCCGCGCCCGCGGCCTCGAGCAGGCGCAGGTGCGCGGCCTCGTCGTCGGCGCGGTGGACGGTGTAGTAGCCGCCGTACGACGCGAAGGTCGACGGGTCGGGTGTGCGGTTTGCGCGGTCGGCGACCGCGATACGAGCGAGCAGGTTGTCGGGGTCGACCTTCAGGTTGTCGAGTTTGGTGACGGGCGTCGGAGTGAACTTGTCCAGCTGCGAGACCTGGGCGGCGAGGGTCTTGTCGACCCATTTCGCCAGGTCGTCGGCGTCGGCCGTGGGCCGTTGGATGAACAAGGAGATCACGAATTCCTTGTGGGCCATGAAGGTGCCGACTGTGGGAACGCCTGGGCGCCAGTGAATGTAGGCATCGGGATATCTGGTGGACGGCAATTTCCGGTTGTCCGGTGACACAGCGATATCGACGTCTTCGAGCTCGCGGGCGGCGAGCTTTGCGGTGGCCTCGTCGGGGAAGCGGAATACGGCGTTGGTGACCGCTGTGGCTGCGGGGGCCGGATTGGACTGCCCCGCAGGATCGGGGCGGTCGGCGCCGCTGACGGCGTACCCGACGACGAGCTTGCGGTTGTCGAAGACCGGTTTGGACACCTTGGCCACGAAGTCGAGTGCCTGCTCGCTGTCCGCGACGACGGTGCTGCCGCGTCCCACCTTCAGAGCGGGATCGATGCGCACGCTCGGGACCACCGCGTCGGACATCCGCATGCCCTCGAGCAGTGCGCCCTTGCCGTTCGAGTCTTGCTCGTACTGGTGCCGATCGACGGGATAGGTGCCGACTTCCAATGTCCGCACATCGATCTCCCCCGCCGTTGCCTTACCCACCACGCCCCCGCATCCGGTCAGCAATCCTGCCAATGCCAGACATGACGCGGTGAGTGCGATGCGTTGCGTCCGAACCATCTCAGGCCCCTCGTTCCTCCCGTTGCTCACACTGAAGTTACCCGACGGATGCCGGGGAGGGAGGCCGATGCTGTCGTATTGCAATACCCTTGTAGATGTGGCAACGACCCTGCACTGCACCTCGGGTGGAGACCGATTCCGGTGATGGATCGGCAGGTCGAGGTCGTCGCAGGCAGTCATGCCGTGGCCAGGGTCGCGGGGGCGGTGATCGTTGTCGCGCACCGTCGGCCGGGCAGGCCGGTCCGCGATTCGCCCGCCCTCGTGGCACTCGAATCGCTGTCCGAGCTGGTAGGCCAGGCAACGGATCGGGAGCCGGACGCGCCCGGCGCCGCGGTGGCACGGCAGGCGACGCGCTGGCTCATGAAGCAGGCCGAGCAGATCAGTCCGGGCGAACCGATCGACTTCGGCATCCTCTCGACCGCCGAGAACGGCGGCCTGGCGATCTTCCTGCACGGCGCGGTCACCGCCGTGCTGGCCGATGACGGCTCGGTCGAGCAGTATCGCGGCAGCGATGCGGCGTTCACGGTGGATCGGGTCGCCGAGGTTCCGACTCGGGCGGTGGCGTTGTTCGTCGATGACGCGAAGGGTCGCGTCCCGGATCTGCCGCCGGAGCGAGGCATCGGCCGGCTGATCGAAGGTGTCGCGCAGGCAGGCGGCGCGATCGTCTGGTCCGAAGGCGCCCGCGGCCGAGTGCCGACGAGCGGCGGGGCAGCCCGCCCCGAGGGCGCGCATCGCCGCCCTGTGGCACGACCACTGCCGACCGCGCGGATCGAGCACGAGCCACCCGCCGCGTCCGAAAGACAACACCCCGAACCCCAACGCGCGGTCGACCGGTCGGCGCCGTCCACCGCCGTGCACGACGGCGATTCCGAGCAGCTGCCGATCGACCCGCACCACGCGCCGACGCAGCTGGGCGGCACCAACCCCGCTCCGCGGCCGGACCCGGAATTACAGCGTCGCCTGGAGGCGACCGCGCGGGCCACCGCGCTCACCGTCAAGGTGATGGGATTCAAGTGTGCGCGTGCGCACCCCAGCGATCCGCGCGCGGCGTTCTGCACCGTCTGCGGGATGCCGGTGGACCAGACGCAGCGACTGATCGAGGTGGTGCGCCCGCCGCTGGGCATGCTGATCCTCGACGACGGTATGACATACATGCTCGCCGCGGACGCGGTGATCGGCCGTGACCCGGAGCATTCCGAGGCGGCTGAGCGCGGCCTCATGCCGCTGCGTGTCGACGACGCCTCCGGCGGTATGTCGCGGGCGCACGCCGAGATCCGCTTGGTGAATTGGGATGTCACCGTGGTGGATCGGGATTCGACCAACGGCACCCACACCCGCTTGCCCGGCTATCGGGATTGGGTGCGTCTGGCGCCGAACCAGCCCATGGTGCTTGCCCCCGGCGCCGAAATCATGCTCGGAAACCGTGTACTGCGCTTCGAGCTCGCCGCACCGCCACCCTTCGGCCGCTGAAAGCCGAGATGGCTCCCTCGTCCCGCTGGAACTCGATGGAGCCGATCGCGGCGCTGAGGCACCCAGCAGTAGCGGGCAACTGCTCCCAGAGCGGCATTGCAGCTGCGAGCGCGTTCACCGAGCCCGAACCGTCCGGCCGCGCGGACCGGAAGCTGCTCAAGAATATCGTGCCGTGCAGGCCTTTTCGCCGTTCATGACGCCCGCGCGAAATGCGTCGACACGGGAGAAGCCACTGCGCACGGTCTGACCCTGTGCGTCACTGGCTGCCAGCCCGTCGGTGAGCAGGCCCGAGACCGCCTCATCGAGATCGCCTGCGGAGAGCATGATGTCGCCCTGGCTGACCGGCCGCCCGGATTCAGCGAGTTTGCCGGTGACAACTCCGGACAGGCAGGCCGCGCGCAGACCGGTCTTTGCGCCGACGAGACTCTGGCCGTGACTCTGCTGGACGGCCAGCGTGTATCGAGAGATGAACACGATGTAGCCGTTGTAGTCGCCGGTCACCTTGAGCGGCAACGGGTCGTCCTTGCGGGAGTTGGACGTACCTCGCTCGGCGAGGGCCGGTACGTCGGAGGCGATCGTGTTCGTGGCGGGACAGTACGACACCGGTTCCGTGACAACGCCGTTGCGGCATTCGATCGTTGCCCGGGAGTAGTCGTAGGTCGGATCGTTGTCTACCGGCAGAATGGCTTTGAGCGCCTTGGTGAGTTCGACCAGGGTTTCCTTTGTGATGGGGAACTCGCCGCGCCCTTGGTCGCCACCGAAACCCTGCGGCAGGTTGCCACGCCGCTGGTTGATCTCGTCGATATCGATGCCCTTGCAGGCACGCGGCCCATCGGTGAAGCCGACCTGCACGGCGGTGACCCGCTCGAAGGCGGAGCCGTGCACGCTTTCCGGGTCGTCCGGGTCGGAGTCGCGGATGGCCACGGTGGCAGCCAGTACCGAGTTGAGGCCGTCGGAGGTGTTGATGGTGAAGTGCTTCGCCTTGCCCTCGGCGACGTGGCGCATGAACGCGCCCGCGAAGCAGTCGGCCTGCTGCTCCTTGACGATTACCGGATCCTTCGGTCCGACGAGCTTGGCCATGGTCTGTACAGCGTGTCCGTACTCGTGCGCGAGCACCATCACCACGGCCATCTTCCCGAAGGTGTTCTCCATGGTGGGAAGTAGGACGGAACGATCCCAGCCGATGGAATTGTCCAGTCGGCAGTAGGCGGCGTTCACCAGACGGTAGGTGCTTTCCTTACAGAACTCGATCGCCTCGCTGCGGCCGGCCTTCGCGCTCCATGAAATCAGCTTCTCGACGGGCTTGAATTCGCCTTGGAATTCCTTGCCGAACTCACCGCGCCAGTAGGTCTGGATGTCGTCGACGGCGTTGAGCGCCAGGGTGTCCACCGGGCCGCGGTCGCCGTTGGCCGCGGTGAGCGTACTGTCCGGAACACCGGCGCGTGGTCCGCTCGGCCCGCTCGTGGTGGGCAATCCGGCGACCTTGAACGGATCGTCGTAGATGGAGACGGCATGGCCGTCCACGAATCGCGTGCAGCCCCCGACCAGTACCAGAACACTGAGCAGCGCGGTAACAAGTGCGGTCGCTTTGGCTGTCGGCATGGTTCCCCCTGGTCGGCCGGTATCGCATACACATCATCCACCGGATCGGGGCAAAGGCGCGTCGGGGGCACCGCTGATGTCCGGGTGATGGAATAGTATCCGCTGCATGTCTTCACCGGGGGCGCAGACCATCACCGTGCGCCATGATGGAAACGAACGAGTATTCGATTCGAGCCAGCAGGTCACGATGGGCCGCGCGCCGGAAGTGACGCTGTTCGTCGACAGCCCGCTCGTTTCGCGTGTGCACGCGATGCTCGCCTGGCAGGGCAGTGCCTGGGTGTTGACCGACAACAAGAGCACCAACGGCGTGTTCGTCGACGCGCGCAGGGTGACCCAGCCGGTGTCGATCGATCGCCCCACCCAGGTGCGGCTCGGTGACGCGATCAGCGGCCCGCTGCTGCATCTGCTTCCGGCGAACCCGCAGCCGCAGCCTTCGAGACCGTCGCAGGCGGTTCGGCGGCCCGCGCAACAGTTTCACCATCCGCAGAATTCGCGTCCGCAGTATTCGCCACCACAGCATTCGACTCCGCAGTATTCACCACCGCAGGATGCGCCCGCGCCCGCGGTGAACGTCAACATGACGACCAGGGCCGACACGTCGAACATGCCGCCGGTCCGGGCCAGGGCAGCCACGGCGGCGATCGCCCGCTCCGACCGGATTCCCCCCACCGGTCTGGCCATCGGCCGTACCACCGACAACCAGATCGTCGTCAACGATCCGCTGGCCTCCCGCAAGCACGCCCGCCTGGTCGCCTCCGCCGAGGGGCTGGTCATCGAGGATCTCGGTTCGGCGAACGGCACCTTCGTCAACGGGAACCGCCGGCAGCGGGTGGTGCTGCGCGAGCGGGACATCATCACCATCGGCAATGTCGATTTCGTTGTCCAGCAGGGCGCGCTGGTGCACCGGCAGAAACCGGTTGCCGAGCAGGGCCTCGCGGTGCACGGGGTCGGGTTCACCGTCGAGGGCAACAAGCAATTGCTCGTCGACGTGAACATGTCGGCCGGCCGCGGGACCCTGACCGCGCTGATCGGCCCCTCCGGCGCGGGCAAGTCGACGCTGTCGCGTCTGATCGCGGGCACCACCCGGCCTTCGGGCGGCGCGGTCACCTTCGAGGGCCGTAACTTGCACGCCGAGTACGAGGCGCTGCGCTCGCGTATCGGCATGGTGCCGCAGGACGACGTGCTGCACCGCCAGCTCACGGTGCGCCAGGCGCTCGGTTTCGCGGCCGAGCTGCGGCTGCCACCCGACAACAGTAAGGAAGACCGGCAGCAGGTGATCGACGGTGTGCTGCATGAGCTTTCGCTCACCGAACACGCCGATACCCGGGTCGACCGGCTCTCCGGCGGTCAGCGCAAGCGTGCCTCGGTGGCGCTGGAGCTGCTGACCGGCCCGTCGCTGCTCATCCTGGACGAACCGACCTCCGGCTTGGACCCGGCCCTGGACCGGCAGGTCATGGTGATGCTGCGCGAACTCGCCGACGCGGGCCGCGTGGTGATCGTGGTGACCCACTCGGTGGCGCACCTGGACATGTGCGATCAGGTGCTGCTGCTCGCGCCCGGCGGCAAGACCGCCTACTGCGGCAACCCGGCCGGTGTCGGCGCGGCGCTCGGCACCAGCGATTGGGCGGAGATCTTCGCCGATGTCGCGGCCAACCCGGATCAGGCGTTCGCGGCCTACCGCTCCCGGCAGGCATTCGCGCCACCTCCCGCGCCCCCGCCGCAACCGTATGGACCGGCGGGCAATCCGCCGCAGTCCAGCCTCGGCAAACAGTTCTCGACCTTGGCGCGCAGGCAGATCCGGCTGATTCTGGCCGACCGCGGCTACTTGACGTTCCTGGTGATCCTGCCGTTCATCCTCGGCGGGCTATCGCTGGTGGTGCCCGGCAAGAACGGTTTCCAGCGCGGCGCGTTGAAGGCGCTGTCCGATGGCACGTTCGTGCCGGTAGGTGGCGGCGAGACCCAGCAACTGCTGGTGGTGCTGATTCTCGGCGCCTGCTTCATGGGCTCCACGCTCACGGTGCGCGACCTGGTCGGCGAACGGACGATCTTCCATCGCGAACGCGCGGTCGGGTTGCTGCCTTCGGCGTACTTGATGGCGAAGATCGTGGTGTTCAGCATCACCGCGCTGCTGCAGTCGGCGGTGCTGGTCGGCATCACGCTGGTGGGCAAGAAGCGACCCGGCGAGGGCGCGGTGCTGGCGTCCGGGAGTGCGGAGCTGTACATCGACATCGGGTTGACCGCGGTCTGTTGCGTGGTCGTCGGGCTGTTGCTCTCGTCGCTGGCGAGGTCGAACGAGCAGGTGATGCCACTGCTGGTGGTGGTCGTCATGTGTCAGTTCGTGATGGCGGGCGGCTTGATCCCGGTTACCGGCCGGCTGGTGCTCGAGCAGGTGTCCTGGTTGTTTCCGGCCCGCTGGGGTTATGCCGCCGGCGCATCGACGGTGAATATCCGCGAGTTGTTCCTCAACGCGGAGCCCGACACGCTCTGGCAGCACAAACCGGGGATCTGGGCGCTGGACATCGTGGTGCTGCTGTTGATCACCCTGGCGCTCGCGATGGTCACGTGGCGCCGGCTGCGACTGAAGAAGTCGGCGGCGTGATGCGTCCCGCACGGCTGCCGGGCGTCCCGGAGGGCCTCGGGTGGTCGGCGCGGGAAAACGGCGACGACCGGGGCCGGACCGCAACGGCGCGCATCTCGGCTGCGGACCGGGCAGACTTATGCCTGTGACGGTGCGAGTAGGGGCAGTGCATCTCGGCTGGGATGTGGTGTCCGTGGCCGCGGGCGGCGGCGGCATTCCGATCCGCCCGGTGCAGGTCGAGGGTGTGTGGACGCCTCCGGCGTATCTGCTTGCGGATTCGTCGGGACGGCTGCACACGGCCGGTGTGGAACGCAACCGGCCCGATCTGGGCATGGCGATCGCCGACGTGCGCGACATTCTGGGTCATCCGCAGATCGTCGTGGCCGGCGCGACGTGGCCTGCCGAACTGGTGTTCCGTGCACGGATGTACAACCCGCTCGCGGCGATCGGCAAACACCTGCGCGGCAAACCGGACCTCGTGGCGCTGCCGTTCCCGGATGGCTGGCCGGACGAGAAGGTCGAGATCTACGCCTCGATGGTGGAGCAGCTCGACGTCATCGTCGAGCCGCTACCGGAGAGCGTGGCGCTGTCGGGTTACGTCCGCGCGCTCGGACTGGTGCAGCCACCGGACCGGGCCAGACCACACGGCGTCGGCGCGACCGGCGTGTACTCCGACGGTCGCAGCATGCTGGTGGTCGCCGTCCATGGTGACGACGAGCAGCCCACCGAGTCGGTCGAGGTGCCGGTGGAGGCGGAGGCCATGCGCGATGCCAGGTCCGCGGACAATGTGGTGATCGAGGTGATGGCTGCCGCGCGTTCGATCGGCGCGGACACCTCGACGGTCCTGCTCTGCGGAAACGTGCGCTTCAACGACGCGCTGCGCCTGGCCTTCCAGAACCATCTCGGGCACCGGCTGCAGGTGGCCGACCATCCCATGCACGCGCTCGTGCTCGGTGCCGCGCACCTGCTGGTGAGCGACACGGAGGCGGCCGAGCCGGAGCCGCCGGGCAGTTATGCGCCCGCGCCCCTGCCACAGCATCCGGTGGATCCACGGCAGCAGGCCGAATACGAGCAGTGGCGCGCAGCGAAGGCACAGGGTTCCGTCGAGCATGCCACGCCGCGACCGGAGGATCAGCAGCTATCGGACCCGGTCCGGCGCCGACCGGAACAGCCGCCGGCGCCCGGCGTCCACTACGGTCCGGGCCACCCCGCCCAGCAGGACGAGGCGACGACCAGGATCGGGCGTGACGAGGTCCCGCGCGCTCTCTCGCCGAATCTCGCCGATCTCGGCAGCCGGTTCACTCGGCCACCGAGCGCGACGGACGACCAGCGGTCCAGCGCGCTCGGGCAGCCACAGGGCGATGTGCCCGGTCCGTCGTCGGTGCCGCCGCTCGGGCCGCAGCCGCCGTACCCGGGAGCGCCTGAACCTCAGCAGGGTACGCCGGAGCAACACCGCCACGGCGGGTGGCAGGAACCGGTTGCGGAGTCCGATGACGCCGAGGATCAGGCTCGGAAGGGCAAGATCTGGAACAAGATGAAGGGCAATCTGTTCGGGGCCGATGCCGTTGCCGGGGCGGTGGCGCTGGCCGTGCTCGCGCTGGTGTGCGGTGCAGGCCAGATCGAACCGGCCGCGCGGGCGGCAGGTCTCGACGTGGGCTCGGTCACGCTGGACGAGGTGGCGGCCGCGGACGAGGCCGAGCCGATGGCGTGCTCGCTGACGCCTTACGCCATCAATCAGCCGAAGCCGGGGATTTCCACCGTACGGGGCGACCGATTCGAACAGCCGGGCGGCGTCGCCGATTGCGCGCCGCCCGGCATCGACACTTTGCGCTACCAGGTCCCAGGGCCGCCGGGAGCCATCGACCCCGGGCCACCGATGGCGATCTGACGCGATTTCTCACGGTCGCCACCCCGCTGGTATCGTGGCTTGCTGGCGTGTGGAACGCCTGGGCGATCTCCTGATGAATCGTCCGGTCGTGCGCCGAGTCCCGGGTCTCCACCGGCCGCCGGGAACCCCTCGACCACATGCTCGGCCGGCAACACCGACGACAGACAGGGAAGCACTGTGCCTACGTACAGCCCCAAGGCGGGTGACGTGACCCGCAAGTGGTACGTCATCGACGCCACTGACGTAGTGCTCGGCCGTCTCGCCGTTCAGGCAGCGAATCTGCTGCGCGGCAAGACGAAGCCGACCTACGCTCCGCACGTCGATGGTGGCGATTTCGTCATCATCATCAATGCCGACAAAGTTGCCATCAGCGGCAACAAGCGGCAGGACAAGCTGATCCACCACCACTCCGGGCACCCGGGCGGCCTCAAGTCGCGGACCGTCGGTCAGGTGTTGGAGACCAGGCCCGATCGGCTTGTCGAGAAGGCGGTCAAGGGCATGATCCCGAAGAACAAGCTCGGCAACGCGATCGCGAGCAAGCTGAAGGTCTACGCGGGCCCGACGCATCCGCACGCCGCCCAGCAGCCCATTCCATTCGAGATCAAGCAGGTGGCCCAGTGACCGCTCCCGAGGAATTCAACGAGGACTACGCCGAGGAATTCGACGCCGCCGAGGCCGTCGAGGACGGCGCGGGCTACGAGGAGACCGAGGACTCGCCGTCCTTCGCGCCGATCGTCATCGACCGCCCGGTGCAGACCGTCGGCCGCCGCAAGGAAGCTGTCGTCCGTGTGCGCCTGCTGCCCGGCACCGGCAACTTCGTGCTCAATGGCCGCACCATCGAGAACTACTTCCCGAACAAGGTGCACCAGCAGTTGGTCAAGTCACCGCTGGTGACCGTCGAGCGCACCGAGTCCTTCGACATCCACGCCCGCCTGGTCGGCGGCGGCCCCTCGGGCCAGGCAGGCGCCCTGCGGCTGGCCATCGCCCGCGCGCTGATCGAGGTCACCCCGGAGGATCGTCCCGCCCTGAAGCGGGCCGGATTCCTGACCCGCGACCCGCGTGCCACCGAGCGTAAGAAGTACGGTCTGAAGAAGGCGCGTAAGGCGCCGCAGTACTCGAAGCGCTGATTTCGGCAGCGTCGACCACCGCATCCGGTGCCCCTGCGGCGCCGGATGCGGTTGGACCTGTGGCAGGAGGCGACGTCGCGGCGCAACCCGTCAGGGGCCCGCATTCGCCGCATTCATACGGTACGGTCGACGCGGTAGCTATCCGAGAGCAGGCTCCCAGCGAACGGCTGGTCGCCTGCTCTTGTGCTGTATGAACTCGCGGTGTTCGCGGTGCCTGCGTCAGTGCACAGGTTGCCGTCGCCAGGCTGTCGCTCACACCGCGGATCCACCGATGTAGGGGCGAGGTATGGGACGTTTGTTCGGCACCGACGGAGTCCGCGGGCTTGCGAACGAGTCGCTGAGTCCGGAACTCGCGCTGCGCGTATCCGGCGCGGCCGCGCAGACCCTGAGTCGTGGCAACAAGCGCGCGCTCGCGGTGGTCGGACGCGACCCGCGGGCCAGCGGCGAGATGCTCGAGGCCGCGGTGACCGCGGGGCTGACCGCGGCGGGCGTCGACGTGCTCTCGGTAGGGGTGTTGCCGACACCGGCCGTCGCCTACCTCACCGGTTTGTACGATGCGTGCCTCGGGGTGATGATCTCCGCCTCGCACAACCCCATGCCGGATAACGGGATCAAGATCTTCGCCGCGGGCGGGCACAAACTCGATGACGCCATCGAGGACCGGATCGAGGCGCTTGTGGCCGCGGACACGCCGTCGCGCCCGACCGGCGCGGGTATCGGCCGAGTGCGCAACGCCGCGGGCGCGCGCGATCACGGGCTGGTGATCCCGGATCAATACAGCCTCACGGGCACCCATGAGCGCTATGTGGAGCACCTGGTGGACGCGACCGGACAGGACTTGTCCGGACTGACTGTCGTGGTCGACTGTGCGCACGGCGCCGCCGCGGAGGTCGGACCGGCCGCCTATCGCGCGGCGGGCGCGACCGTCATCGCCATCAATGCCGAGCCCGATGGGCTGAACATCAACGACGGCTGCGGCTCCACCCATCTCGACCAGGTCCGGGCCGCGGTGCTGGAGCACGGCGCCGATCTGGGCCTCGCGCACGACGGCGACGCCGACCGCTGCCTGGCCGTGGACGCCGGCGGCGCCATCGTCGACGGCGACGCGATTCTGGCGATTCTGACCCTCGCCATGCACGAGGCAGGCGAACTGGTCCACGACACTCTGGTCGCCACGGTGATGAGCAATCTCGGCCTGCATATCGCCATGCGGGCGGCCGGAATCACAGTGCGCACCACTGCCGTCGGCGACCGCTACGTGCTGGAGGAGTTGCGGCGCGGCGGATTCACGCTGGGCGGTGAGCAGTCCGGACACGTGGTTTTCCCGCGCTACGGCACCACCGGCGATGGCATCCTGACCGGCTTACGCCTGATGGCGCGGATGGCGCAGACCGGGCGCACGCTGGCCGATCTGGCGAGCGTGCTGAGCACCGTGCCGCAGGTTCTGGTGAACGTGCCGGTCGGCGATAAGTCCCTGGTCGCGGGAGCACCCGAGGTGCGGGAAGCGGTACTCGAGGCCGAACGGATACTCGGCGACTCCGGCCGAGTTCTCCTGCGGCCCAGCGGCACCGAGGAATTGGTGCGAGTCATGGTAGAGGCCACCGACCCGGCGCAGGCGCGGCAACTGGCCGAAGACCTGGCCAAACGCGTCAGCTCGGTGTGATTTCCGCGCGAGTCCGGTCGCACTCATCGAAAGGGCAGGATTCGCAGGTACTTCGGCGGCCGCTGAGCGAAGGGGTTCGTCGCTAGCGGACGCGATGTGGCGCGGTCGCCTTCTACGATTCGGTGAGTACGCCGGCGGCCATGTGCCAGCGGCGTGTCGCGCGGACCGTGTCGAGCATGCGGCGGTCGTGCGTGACGAGCAAAAGCGTGCCGGTGAAGGATTCGACGGCCTGTTCCAGTTGTTCGATGGCGGGCAGGTCCAAGTGGTTGGTCGGCTCGTCCAGCACGAGCAGATTGACGCCGCGCGCTTGCAGCAGCGCGAGGGCGGCGCGGGTGCGCTCGCCGGGGGAGAGTGTGTCGCAGGAGCGCAGCACATGGGGCCCGCGCAGGCCGAACTTGGCCAGGAGCGTGCGCACGTCCGCATCCGGCCAGTCCGGGAGTTCGGCGCCGAAGGTCTGCGACAGTGCCCCGGACCCGCGAAACAGACCGCGCGCCTGGTCCACCTCGCCGATCGCGACGCCGGAGCCGAGGCTCGCGGTCCCGCGGTCCGGCTGGATACCTCCCAGCAGCATGGCCAGGAGGGTGGACTTTCCGGAGCCGTTGGCCCCGGTGAGCACGATGCGGTCGGCCCAGTCGATCTGGGTGCTGATCGGACCGAGCGTGAAATCGCCACGAGTGACGGTCGCGTCGGACAGTGTCGCGACCACCGAACCACTGCGCGGGGCAGCGCCGATGCTCATGCGCAACTCCCACTCCTTGCGTGGTTCCTCCACCACCTCGAGTCGCTCGATGCGGCGCTGGGTCTGCCTGGCCTTGGCCGCTTGCTTCTCGGTGGCCTCTGCCCGCATCTTGCGGCCCGCTTTGTCGGAGTCCACTTTCCTGGGGTCGCGCGCTTTGCGGCGCGCGGTGCGGACGCCGTGTTCGAGCCAGTTGCGCTGCATCTGCGCTCGTGCTTCCAGGCCCGTCTTGGTGTCCGCGTACTCCTCATAGGCCTCGCGGGCATGCCGGCGGGCGATCTCCCGCTCCATCAGGTAGGACTCGTAGCCGCCGTCGAACAGCCCGACCTGCTGCTGGGCGAGATCCAGCTCCACAATGCGATTCACGGTGCGCGCCAAGAACTCTCGGTCGTGGCTGATCACCATCAGCGGGACCCGGACCCCGGCGACGAACTGCTCCAGGCGCGCCAGGCCGTCCAGGTCCAGATCGTTGGTCGGCTCGTCCAGCAGCAGGATGTCGAAGCGGGACAACAGGACCGAGGCCAGTCCGGCGCGCGCGGCCTGGCCGCCGGACAAGCCGGTCATCGCGGTACCGAGGCCACTCGGGAGGCTCTCGATGAGGCCGAGGTCGGCCGACACCTCGTGCACGCGCTGGTCCAGATCGGCGCCGCCGAGGGCGAGCCAGCGTTCCAGCGCGGGGGAGTATTCGTCCGGGCCGCCTTCGCCGAGGCGCTCGGCCGCCGCGTCCATCGCCCGCTGCGCCGAGGTGACTCCCGTGCGCCGGCCGAGGAATTCGAGCAGGGTTTCGCCCGGCACGCGCTGTGCTTCCTGGGCCAGGTAGCCGACCGTCGCGTCCGGTGGACTGAGGGTGATACTGCCCGTCGGCGTGTGTCGGTCGGCGAGCATCCGCAGCAGCGTCGACTTGCCCGCGCCGTTCACGCCGACCAGGCCGATCACGTCACCCGGTGCCAGGGTCAGATCGAGGTCGGCGAACAGCGTGCGCTCGCCGTGACCGGCCGACAGGCCGCGGGCATGCAGAGTGGTGCTCACCAGCACAAGTCTGCCGTGCTCAGGGTTGCACCCTGAGGTCGGCCCCGGGAGAAATCAGGGTTGGTATCGGTCACCGCACCGATGCCGTGAGCGTGCGGCGGCGGGCACAGTGGAGGTCGTAGCGATCATCGCCAGAGAGGGAAGACCAATGACTGCCCCTACCCGCCGCTTCGCCCGCTCCACCCAGGACAAGTGGATCGCAGGCGTCTGCGGCGGCATCGCCGAGTATCTGGGCTGGAACGCCAACGTCGTCCGGCTGCTGTTCGTGCTTTCGTGCCTGCTGCCCGGCCCGCAGGTCGTCATCTACCTGGTGCTGTGGCTGTTGATGCCGAAGAAGTGAGTCGAGGACTGCGTCGGTGACGCCGGGCCCGTGTCGAATACGAACCGGGAGACTGCGGCTACACCGGCCGGGAGGCTGCATCTATACGGCCCTGGAGGCTGCGCCGGCGGCAAGCGAGCACGTGCGCCGAGCCCGCGCGGATGTCAGGATGGTGCGATGCCGCCGGTACGGCACCGCGCCACCGCACGAGCCCCGCTGAGGAGCAGCCATGATCACCTCGGGCGAATTCCCAGGTCTGGACCTACCTGGCATCGACGCGTCGTCGTCACTGAACGGACTGGGTGCGGTCGAACTACAGCACCCCGCTCAGGACATCGACGGTGACGGCACCCTCGACACCATCACTACCACCGGCGACGAGGCGATGCAGGTCTGGACCGACTTCGACCACGACGGTTTCGCCGACCACGTCACCGTGGTGGAAAACGACGGCGACTACGCCGCTTGGGAATTCCATCGCCACCCCGACGGCACTTCCGAATGGATCCGTACCGACCAGGGCAAGATCGGCAACTGACGCGACTCGCCTGCCTCGCCCAAATTCGGTGCCGGGGCGGCGTCACGCAGACGAGCCGCCTCTTGACCGCTTGACCCACCTGCATCATCTTCTCCGGTTCCGAGGCCGATGACGGCGTCGGCTATCGGATAGGCAGGCATTGGTTGCATCGGTCGAAGGGCCGCGATTGCCGCCTGTCCGGGAGTTGCCGCACGGATCTGTGCTGGTTGTGGCCGCTGGGCGTGGACAGTAGGTTGCTACGGATATCGCATCGAATTCGGGGGAACCGAGTGGCGGTGTTTCGCGTCGAAGGAAGTATGGCGCCAGTCGGCGTGCAGGAGATTCGGCGCCCGGCGGGTTGAGACTACGAGGACGGAGGGGACCGTGGGTGGGTCGGAGATGGTCGGGGTTCGGACCGGAGAGCTCGGTGCGCTGGGGGATGACTATCGGAGATCGGCGGAAGCTGTTCGCAACCAAGCCAAACGGGTCGCCGAGCACATGTTCGGCGAGGGCGGGGAGGCGGGGCGCAACTACGCGCAGCAGGGGGTCGCGGTGCATCAGGGGTTGCAGCGGATCAACGCGTGGCTGAAGAACTGGAGCGATGCCACCACCGCGACCGCTGACGCGCTGGGGGCGGCGGTCGTGGCTTACTCGGATACCGACCGGCAGCGCGCGGCGGAGACACCCAAGATATGAGGCTCCCGGATGACGACACGTTTTCCACTGAACGCCGGACATTCGCGGAGCGGCAATCATGACTGTTTCCTGGCAGGGTAAGACGATCGACGCGATCCTGGACGAAGGCAGTCACGGGCTGCAGTACTGGATCGAATTCATGCCGCTGTACGAGGCGGCGTTCGGCAACAACGGTGGCCGCGGGGATCGGGACAAACTGCTCGCGATGTACGACGAGCAACGCGGCACGCGCGTGGAGAATCTGGAGCACACGGGGGAAGCGCTGAAACTCGCGCTGGCCGAGGTGGATACCCAGTGGGACGCGCAACGCGGCTACGCCGGCCGCCTGCGCGGGCTGTGGCAGGGAGCGGCGGCCAACGCCGCGCTCGACATGCTCACCAAGCAGTCCGTGCTTGCTGACGAAGATCGGCAGCACGCACGAAGTGCGTGGAACGCGATCGAGCCGATGGCGAATTCGCTGCGCGAGTCGGTCGCCGGCAAAGCCGATATGGCACTGCGGCTGCTGGAAGTTTCGGGTAACGGCAGCGGGGCGGTGACGATCGGCGGCAAGACTCCGGAAGATGTGAAACTCATGGTCGACGTGCACAATGCGCGCGAGTGGATCAGTGCGAAGCAGGCAAGCGACCTCTACCGGATCTTCCCCGCACTCGACTTATCCGGACAATTCGCCAAGGTCCCGCTGGACACCCCGCTCGGCAAAAAGATTCACAGTACCGTCAACGATTGGCTGAACGACCCCTTCAAACGGGACTTCGAGGCCAAACTGGTGCGCTACATCGACGCCTGCACAGAGACCGATGATCACTTCGAGTGGCAGTACAAGAACCTGTCCACTGCGTTGGCAACCGTGCCCGACCGGGCGTACCCGCGCCCGGAGGGGCCGACGAAGCCGTCCCAGGATAAGCCGGACAAGCAGAATCAGCCCGATCCTTCCCCGCCGCCGGGCACTCCCGGCACGCCGTCGCCCGCCACGGTTCCGGCGAGCACCACGCCGAGTGCAGTTCCGGCGAGCACTACGCCGAGCACGGTCCCGGCGAGCACCACGCCGAGCACAGTTCCGGCGAGCACCACACCGACGGTGCCGACCACGCCGACGACTCCCGCGCCGCTGGCCCCCAAGCTGCCGGCACTGGACGGCCTGGCCGCGATCAGTCAGGTCGCGAAGGAACTGTCGCCATTGACGACGGGTCTGACCCAAGCGGTCCAGCAGGGCATCTCCGCGCTGAGCGGAACAATCAAGAGCGGAATCGACGACGCGATCGAAAAGCTCACAGCGAGCATCGATCCGAAGGACGCCGACAAAGACGACAAGCCGAAGGCCGAGTTCGATATCGCCGGAAAGCATGTGACGTTCGAGATGGGCCCGGACGGCCAGGTGAAACTGGTCCTGTCCGACGAGGCGGGCAAGCAGCAAGAGTTCGAGCTCGAGCTGGACGAGCATGGGATGCCGGTCATCTCGATGAACGAGCTGAAAGAGCCGGTGCCTCCGGCCGACACTCCGGCCCCGGAACCGCCGGGCAAAGACAAGCCGGTCGACGCCGCACCCGCTCCGGAACCGAGCACCGGCCCGCCAGGCGTGCCTTCCGGAACTGCGCCACCCACGCGACGCGAAGAAGACGGCGAGCATTGGCCGAAGCCCCTACCGGAGCAGGGCGAACCGACATCGGCGGCCCCGGTCGACAGCGGCGCGAAACTGGCCGAGGCGGGACCGGTCGACAGTGGCGCGGAACTGGCCGAGGCGGGACCGCTGTGAGCCCTGGCGTCGGGAGTGCGGCGGCACAGGACGAGCGAGAAGATTCCGTATGGTGAACTACGCCGAGGAGGCGAGGCGACTCGCCGAGGAAAATCAGCGCCGGATGGCGATCCTGCTCGACGAGATCCAGGAGATCAACGATCGAACCGCGGCGCGAGGCCGCGAATTCGCCGACAACTTGGCGGCCGAGATGGCTCAATTCCGGACCGAACATGCTGCCGAGCTGGACCGGGCTCGCGCGGAGGCCGAGGAGAAAGAACGGCTGGAGGCGCAGGCGCGCGAGCAACGGGAGGCGATCGCGCGATCGATGGCGGCCCGAAGAGCGAACCAGACTGTCACCCCGGTCGACGAGGAGGACGAAGAGGCGCGGTTCTACCAGCGCAAGAGCTGGCTTATCTGAGCCGCGGTGCTCAGCGCCGCAGCAGCGCCGCCAGCTGGCCCAGCTTCAGCTTCGGCGAGTCCTCGTTGGGCGCTAGGGGGTCGATCACCGTGGTGTGCGGAATGACTGCCTCGGACTCGGCGAAGGGGCGGTAGGTCTTGTCGCCCGCCAGCGTCGCGAGCAGGTAGCCGGTCAGCAGGGCGCGGGTGATGCGGGCCGCCTTGGGTTCGTGCTTTCCGACACCCACCACGGCAAGGACGCGACGGCCCTCGATGATGCCGTTGCGCGAGGCGTTGTCGATGGCGCGCAGGATCGCGGGACCGCCCCAGGTAGTGGCCAGTGGGATGGCGTTGGAGCTGACCGAGGTGATGTCGGTCGCGCCCGCCAAGAACAGCGCGGGCACGTCGAGGTCGGCGGCGATATCTTCGGCGGCTGGGGCGGTCGGCGCGGGGAACAGCGCCGCGACGGTGACGACCGTCCGCCGGCCGGCGGCGATGACGGCGGCACCGGCGCCCATGCCGTGTCCGGCCAGGCCGAGACGCTCGGGATGCACGCTGATCTCGCCGTCCCCGAGCCGTACGCCGGTGCAGATGTCCAGCGTGGTGAGCAAATCGGCGGCCAGTCCCAGATGTGACGGAATTGGCCCGCGCTCGGTGTCCGGGGCGGCGGCCACGATTCCCCAGGAAGCGAGGTGCTCGAGCAGGCCGCGGTAGTGTCCGGCCCCGGTCAGCCACCCGTGGCCGAAGGCGACGGCAGGGAGATTGCGCCCCGACTCGGGGGTGAACACCACCCCCGGCTGGCCGGCGATGGCCAGATTGCCACGCAGCACACGGTGCGGGCCCCGGCTGGTCAGGGTGCTCAGGAGCGATTTCACAGACGCCGACACGACGTGAACGTTATCCGATAAGTAGTGTGGTGAGCCATGTGCGGAATCGTGGGGTACGTCGGGTACCGAGACGCGCTCGGCGTCGTCGTTGACGCGTTGCGCCGCATGGAATATCGCGGCTACGACTCCGCGGGTGTGGCGATCCTGGACGGCGCGGGCGGGCTGGCGGTGGAACGCAAGGCCGGTCGGCTGGCCAACTTGGAGGCCGAGCTGTCGGACAACGGGATCGCTCGTTTCGCGGGCACCACCGGCATCGGGCACACCCGTTGGGCCACGCACGGCGGGCCGACCGACCGTAACGCGCATCCGCATCGCGACCACAGTGGCAAGGTCGCCGTGGTGCACAACGGCATCATCGAGAATTTCGCTCCGCTGCGTCGTGAGTTGGAAGACGCCGGGGTCGAGTTGCACAGCGACACCGACACCGAGGTCGCCGTGCATCTGGTGGCCCGGGCGTATGCCGATGGCCGGACCGCTGGTGACTTCGTGGCGAGCGCGCTGGCCGTGCTGCGCCGCCTGGAGGGCGCGTTCACGCTGGTCTTCACGCACGCCGACCATCCAGGCATGATCGTGGCGGCACGACGCTCGACACCGCTGGTGATCGGCGTCGGCAAGGGCGAGATGTTCATCGCCTCCGATGTCACGGCGTTCATCGAGCACACCCGCGAGGCGATCGAGCTCGGCCAGGATCAAGCCCTGGTGATCACCGCGGACAGCTATCGGGTGACCGACTTCGCCGGCGAGGACGCCGTTTCGCGTACCCGCCCGTTCACGATCGACTGGGATCTGGCTGCCGCTGAGAAGGGCGGTCACGATTACTTCATGCTCAAGGAGATCGAGGAGCAGCCCGCCGCGGTCGCGGACACGCTGATGGGGCATTTCAGCACCGATCAGGACGGCGGGGGCCGGATCGTGCTGGACGAGCAGCGCCTCGCCGACCAAGAGTTGCGTGACTTCGACAAGGTGTTCGTCGTCGCGTGCGGCAGCGCCTATCACTCCGGTCTGCTGGCCAAATACGCCATCGAGCATTGGACCCGGCTGCCCGTCGAGGTCGAGCTGGCCAGCGAATTCCGCTACCGTGATCCGGTTCTGGACCGGTCCACGCTGGTGGTGGCGATCTCCCAGTCCGGCGAGACGGCCGACACGCTGGAGGCGGTGCGCCATGCCAAGGAGCAGAAGGCGCGCGTCCTCGCGATCTGCAACACCAACGGCGCGCAGATACCTCGCGAGTCCGACGCGGTGCTCTACACCCGGGCCGGGCCGGAGATCGGTGTCGCCTCCACCAAGGCGTTTCTGGCCCAGGTGACCGCGAATTACCTGGTCGGGCTCGCGTTGGCGCAGGCGCGCGGCACCAAGTACCCGGATGAGGTCGGGCGCGAGTTCGCCGAACTGGAGGCGATGCCGCGGCTGGTGGAGCGGGTGCTGGAGACGGCGCCACAGGTGCGGACCATCGCGCGCGAACTCGCCCACGTGCCGACCGTGCTGTTCCTTGGCCGGCACGTCGGCTACCCGGTGGCCCTGGAGGGAGCGCTGAAGCTCAAAGAGCTGGCCTACATGCACGCCGAGGGTTTCGCGGCGGGCGAGCTCAAGCACGGTCCGATCGCCCTGATCGAGGAGGGGCTGCCGGTGATCGTGGTCATGCCGTCCCCGAAGGGCCGCGCGGTGTTGCACTCGAAGCTGCTGAGCAATATCCGGGAGATCCAGGCCCGCGGCGCGCGCACCATCGTGATCGCGGAGGAAGGCGACGATACGGTTCGTCCGTTCGCCGACGATCTCATCGAGATCCCGAGCGCGCCGACCTTGTTCCAGCCACTGCTGTCGACTGTCCCGCTGCAGATCTTCGCCGCCGAGGTGGCCCAGGCCCGCGGCTACGACGTCGACAAGCCTCGTAACCTGGCGAAATCCGTCACTGTCGAATAGATCAGCAGCCGCGCACCTCGGGGGCGCGGCTACCGAACACGAACGTCGCGACCACACGCCCCGCTCAGCGTCGGCGTGTCCGGACGGGTGGTCGGGGCCAGTGTTGAGCCTCGACAGTCGAGGTAGTGCGGTTCCAGGCGGCGGACAGGAGCTCGGGGCCGGGTACCCGGCCGAGACCGGGCGCATTTACGACCAAGGTGCCGACTCAGCTGGAGCAGGTACCTGAGCCCGGCGGCGATGAGACGAGCGCGCAGCCGGGCGGCGACGGCATCGAGGCTTGAACGCTCCGATGTTGCCGGAGTAAGCCCGGGTCGGCACTCTGGCCGCCGGGGACCGGCGTCCGCACTATTCGACGGTGACCGACCCACGCATCTCCGGGTGGAGTGCGCAGAGGTAGCGGTAGGTTCCCGGGCTGGTGAAGGTATAGCTCCACTCGCCCCTGTCGAAGATGCGGCTGTTGATGCCCATCGCCTTGTCGCCTATGCCCTGCACGGTGTGCGGGACCTTGTCGTCGAATTTCCAGGTGACCGTGTCGCCGACCCGGATGGTGACCTCGGCGGGAGAGAATTTCATGTCATCGACCGTGACGGTGACGGCGGCGGGCTTGCGTTCGCCGGTCGGCTGCGCGGTGGTGGTCGCCGGGCGGACCGGTTTCGTGGGCGTGGTAGCCGAACCGGGTTCGCCGCCGCATCCGGTCAGCAGCACACCGATAGCGATCCCCGCGACCACCTGGATGGTCCTTGTGCGGCGGCGGACGCTTGGCATGATGGCCAAGCGTAGTAGGCCACACCGACGGAGGGAGCGGCGATGTCCACCCAGCGGGGCTATTTCACCGTCGAGGAGGTGCGCGCGGCGGAGGCCGAGCTGTTCACCCGGGTGGCGGAGGGCGTGCCCATGCGCCGTGCGGCGCACGGCCTGGCCACCGTGGTCGCGGGCGAACTCCGGGAGCGCACCGGCGGTATCGCGGGACGTGCGGTGACTTTGCTGGTCGGGTCCGGCGACAACGGCGGCGACGCGCTCTGGGCCGGTGCCGAGCTGCGCCGCCGCGGCGTCGCCGTGACCGCGGTGCTGTTGAGCCCGGACCGCGCCCACCCGAAAGGGCTTGCGGCGTTGCGCAAGGCGGGTGGCCGGGTCGCCGCTCACGTCGGCGACCCGGACCTGGTGATCGACGGCATCGTCGGTATCTCCGGTCACGGCGCACTGCGGCCGCGCGCGGCGAACATAGTCGCGGCGCTGGACGCTCCGATCGTCGCGGCCGACCTGCCCAGCGGCGTCGACCCCGACACCGGTGCGATCGAAGGGGCCGCCGTCCGCGCGGACGTCACCGTCGCCTTCGGCGCCTACAAACCGGTGCATGCCCTCGCTGCGGCGCACTGCGGTCGAATCGAGCTGATTTCCATCGGTTTACGCCTGCCCGAACCGGGCCTCGCTGCGCTGGAGCCCGCGTCGATCGGCGCCGCGTGGCCGGTTCCGGGCCCGGCGGACGACAAGTACACGCAAGGTGTCACGGGCGTGTGCGCAGGCAGCGCAACGTATCCGGGCGCCGCGGTGCTGTGCGCCGGGGCCGCCGTCGCGGCCACTTCGGGCATGGTGCGGTATGCCGGAACCGGAGCGGCCGAGGTGCTGAACCACTTCCCGGAAGTGATCGCCACACAGCGGGTCGCCTCCGCCGGGCGCGTCCAGTCCTGGGTCTTCGGTCCCGGGGCCGGTACCGACGCCGACGCCAGGAGCCGCCTTGCCGAGATCCTGTCCACCGATCTTCCGGTCGTCGTCGATGCCGATGGCCTGACCCTGGTCGCCGTCGAACCGTGGCTGGTGCGCGACCGTACCGCCCCGACCGTGCTGACCCCGCACGCCGGCGAGTTCGCCCGCATCACCGGTCGCGAGGTCGGCGCGGACCGGGTGGCCGCCGTCCGCGAGCTCGCGGATTCCTGGCAGGTCACCGTACTGCTGAAGGGGCGGGCCACGCTCGTCGCGGCACCGCGGCGCCCCGTCCTGGTCAACGACGCCGGCGGTTCCTGGGCCGCGACCGCCGGCGCGGGCGACGTGCTCTCGGGCATCATCGGTGCTCTGCTCGCGACGGGCCGCGACCCCGTCTGGTGTGCCGCCGCGGCAGCGCGCGTGCACGCGCTGGCAGCGAACCTCGCCGCCCACGCTGACGCACCCGCCGCGGCCCCCATCTCGGCCGGCCTGCTGTCGGCTCATGTCCGCCCCGCGATCGGCATCCTCCGCCGCCTCGCCAATCCGTTCTGACCTGGTCACCTTGCGTGCACCGCCCGCAGCTGTGAATCCCGGGGGTTCTGTGCACACCCGGTTATCTGCCTCCAGCCGGTTGTTCGGCGTGAAGTGCGTAGTAGTCGGCTTCGTACTCGACGGGTGGTTTGCGGCCGAGCCGGTGCATCAGCCGGGACTCGCCTCCACCCGGCAACGGCCGCTCTCTCGGTTCGGGACCTGCACGGACACGTACTCCTGCTGAGCTGGTGTGAAAACTCTCCTCAGCTCCTCAACGGCACGCCGGACCCGTAACTGGCGATTCACATTCCTCTCGCGCTTGCGCCCTCACGCGTCAAACCGGCTGCGATGGGGGTCCGAGCGAGCCAATAGACTCGACCAGAACCAACGCAACAACTGGTTTCCAGACCACACGGGTAACTCGCCGGGCACGTCTGAACTCGAGCGGCAACCAACGCGGGACCTGAACGCCGGTCCCGTGTCACCCGACTCGTACGGCCTGAAGACCGGAGAGGCGGTACAGAGAGGCGGAACAGCAGATGGGTAGCTTGTCGGCGGGTACGTCCGGATTGAAACCGCACCGAGCGCAGGACCTGAACGAGAATTCCGCGCAACCCGACCGGTACGGCCCGAGGACCGGGATAGGTGGGCGAGCGCAGGTGGAAACGGTCATCGATCTGGATGCCGTCGCGCACAACGTGCGGATTCTGCGGGAACACGCAGGGGGTGCCGCGGTGATGGCGGTGGTGAAGGCCGACGGCTACAACCACGGTGCGGTCGAGGTGGCGCGGGCGGCGCTGGCAGCGGGGGCGGCCGAGTTGGGTGTCACGACGGTGGCCGAGGCGTTGCAGTTGCGCGCGGCCGGGATCACCGCGCCTATTCTGTGCTGGCTCAACAACGCGGATGCGGACTTCGCCGCCGCGGTAGCCGCCGACATCGAGATCGGTGTCTCCGCGCCGGCTCATCTGCGGGCGGTCGCGGCTGCGGCCCGCGAGACGGGACGACGCGCGACAGTCAGCGTGAAGGTGGATACCGGCCTGCACCGCAACGGCGTACTACCGGACGAATATCCACAGGTCCTGACGCCACTGCGGGCGCTTGTCGACGAGCAGGCGGTGCGGTTGCGCGCGATCTTCTCGCATCTGGCGCACGCCGACGAACCGGAACATCCCAATAACGACGTGCAGCGCGCCCGGTTTCTGGACGCGATCGCCGCGGCCGCGGAGCATGGCCTCGAACCCGAGCTGGTGCACATCGCCAACTCGGCCGCCACCTTGACCCGCCCCGATCTGGCCTTCGACCTGGTCCGCCCGGGCATTGCCATATATGGCCTTTCCCCGATACCCGATGACGACTTCGGCCTGCGTCCGGCGATGACCTTCCAAGCCCGGGTCGCGCTGGTCAAGCGGGTTGCGGCGGGCGAGGGCGTATCGTACGGACATCAGTGGATCGCGCCGCGTGACACCATCGTCGCGCTGATTCCCGCGGGCTACGCCGACGGCGTATTCCGCCCTTTGAGTGGACGGTTCGATGTTTGGCTGGGCGGCGCTCGGCGCCGAAACGTCGGCCGGGTCTGTATGGACCAATTCGTAGTGGATCTCGGTGACAATGCGGCGGGCGTTCAGGAAGGCGACACCGCGATCCTTTTCGGGACGCAACCGCACGCCCAGGATTGGGCAGACCTGCTCGGCACCATTCACTACGAAGTGGTGTGTTCGCCACGCGGCCGGGTCACCCGGCGTTACGTCGGTGGTCACCGGTGAGCCGCCTTCGGGTGACGCCCCTGCGTGGCGGGCTGGCCACGGTCGGTGTGGTCGGTGCGCTGGCGGGCGCGCACGCCCTGCGTCGTGCCGGCGCGCACGTGCTGTGGCCCGCTCGGGGCGACGACTACAGTGACGATGATTTCGGGCTGATCGATGCGGACCGCGCGGGCACGGTGCTCGCCGCCGACGGGGTGCCTCTGGCCACCAGGACCTGCGGCCCCGATGACGCGCCGGTCACAGTGATCTTCGTGCACGGTTTCTGCAACAGCATGGAGTCCTTCCACTTCCAGCGCCGCGACTTGGAAAAGCGCTGGGGCGCACAGGTTCGCCTGGTGTTGTTCGATCTGCGCGGGCACGGTCGTTCCGGCATGCCGAGCACCGCGAGCTGTACCGTCGCCCAGCTCGGGCACGATCTGGCCGCCGTGCTGACGGCCACCACGCCGACCGGACCGGTGGTGCTGGTCGGGCATTCGCTGGGGGGAATGGCGATCCTCGCCGCGGCCGCACGCTTCCCGGAGTTGTTCGCGGCCCGGGTGATCGGGATCGCACTGCTTTCGACGACCGCCGCCGAGGTCACCGCGGCAGGCATCGGCCAGTTGCTGCGCAACCCCGCGATCGACGGCTTCCGGCTGGCCGTGCGCGCCTCGCCCGCGCTGGTCCAGGCGGGCCGCGTCACCGCGCGGCATGTGATCACGCCGTTGCTGCACGTCAGCTCGTTCCACGGCCCGGTGAGCCCAACCCTGTCGCGCTTCACGACCAGGATGATCGATCGGACGCCGGTGGAAACCATCGTGAAGTTCCTCGAGGCCATCGAACTGCACGACGAGTCGGCGGCATTGCCCGCCCTGGCGGGCACTGCGGCCCTGGTGCTCGGCGGCAGCCGCGATCTGGTGATCCCGTTCCGCAATTCCCGCGCCCTCGCCGCCGCATTGCCGTCCAGCGAGCTGATCCGGCTGGAGGGCGCCGCGCACATGCCCCATCTGCAGTACCCGGAGATCGTCAACACCGCACTGGACCGGTTACTGGTGCGCGCGGGGGCGATCGGTCCGATGCCGCACGACGCCTCGGAGGTGGCCGGTGACTGATCGCCAGCAACGGGTTCTGCCCACCGTCGCCGATACCGAAGCCCTCGGCCGCGAACTGGCCGCGGACCTGCGCGCCGGCGATCTGGTGGTGCTGGACGGCCCGCTCGGGGCGGGCAAAACCGCGCTGACCCGCGGCATCGCGGACGGGCTCGGCGTGCAGGGCCGGGTCAGCTCGCCGACGTTCATCATCGCCCGTCAGCATCGGGCGGGGCATCGTGTGGGCGCGCCCGCGGTGCCCATGGTGCATGTGGACGCTTATCGGCTCGGCGGCGACCTGGACGAACTCGACGCCTTGGACCTGGACACCGATCTGCACCAGGCGGTGGTCGTGGTGGAGTGGGGACGCGGGGTGGTGGAGCACCTCACGGAGCGGCATCTGCGGGTGCTGCTGGCCCGCGAGCCGGATTCGGATGTGCGCACCGCGATCTGGGAATGGGTGGATTAGCTACCAGGTAGCCCGAATGGGTGCTGTCTGCCACCCGGTATCGTTGGGCCAATCATGCTTGTACTCGCCGTCGATACCGCGACACCCGCCGTCACAGCGGGACTGGTGGACCTGGATCAAGGCGCCGACGCGGGCGGTTTCGTCCAGGCGCGCACCCTCGCATCCCGGGTGCGGGTCGACCCCCGCGCCCATGCCGAGGTGCTCACCCCCCAGATTCTCGAATGCCTCACCGAGGCAGACCGTTCCAGGACCGATATCGCCGCGATCGTGGTCGGCGTCGGTCCCGGCCCGTTCACCGGCTTACGGGTGGGGATGGCGACCGCGGCCGCATTCGGTGACGCGCTCGGTATCCCGGTGTACGGCGTGTGCAGTCTCGACGCGATCGCCGCGGACGCAGCGGAGGAACTTCCACCGACCGGCGAGCTGCTCGTGGTGACCGACGCGCGTCGGCGGGAGGTGTACTGGGCGCGATATCGCGAAGGTGCGCGCGTCGCGGGACCCGAGGTATGCAAGCCGAGTGAACTGGACGCGGGACCGGCGACGACCATCGCCGGATCCGCTTCGCACGTGGACTTCTTCGATCTTCCCGTGCTCCCGGCCGAGACGCCGTCGCCTGCGGGATTGGTGCGCGTCGCGGCGGCCGAGCTGCTCGCCCGCACTCTGCCGCAGCCGCTGGTCCCGCTGTATCTGCGCAGGCCGGACGCGGTCGAGAACGCCTATCGCAGCCTCGATCGGACGGGGGCATGACACCGGTGGCCGTCCGAATCGAACCGATGGTGGCCGCGGACATCGCGCGCTGCGTCGAGCTCGAGCAATTGCTGTTCCCGGAAGACGACCCATGGGCCGCGGTGGCGTTCCAGTCCGAGCTGACCGGTTCGCACAACCGCTACATCACCGCGCGCGACGAAGCCGGGCGAATGGTCGGCTACGCGGGCATCGCCCTGCTGGGTGATGCCGAACACCCCGAGGCCGAAGTGCACACCATCGGTGTCGACCCGGACTGCCATGGCGCGGGCATCGGCACACTGCTGCTGGAGGCGTTGCTCGCGGAGGCGGGCAGGCGCGGTGGACCGGTTTTCCTGGAAGTCCGCACCGACAACACGCCTGCTATCGCGCTCTACGCCAAGCACGGCTTCCACATCATCGGATTGCGCAAGAACTACTACCACCCCAGCGGCGCCGACGCGTACACGATGCGCCGCCCAGCGCTGACCTGCGCGGACCGGGAGTGGCGCACACCGGACGAGGTGCTCTCGTGATCATCATGGGGATCGAAAGCTCCTGCGACGAAACCGGTGTCGGCATCGTCCGCAGGAATGCCGACGGCACCTGCGAACTACTCGCCGACGAGGTCGCTTCCAGCGTCGACCAGCATGCGCGTTTCGGCGGCGTGGTCCCTGAAATCGCCTCGCGCGCACACCTCGAGGCGATCGTGCCCGCGATGCGCCGCGCGCTGTCCGTGGCGGGTATCGCGAAGCCGGACGCGCTCGCGGTGACCATCGGTCCGGGGCTGGCCGGCGCGCTGCTGGTCGGGGTCGCGGCGGCGAAAGCGTATGCGGCGGCGTGGGATGTGCCGTTCTACGCGCTCAACCATCTCGGCGGGCACGTCGCGGTGGACACCCTGGAGCATGGGCCGATGCCGCCGTGCGTCGCGCTGCTGGTCTCCGGCGGGCACACCCATCTGCTGCACGTCACCGACCTGGCCGAGCCGATCGTCGAACTGGGCAGCACTGTCGACGACGCCGCCGGGGAAGCGTTCGACAAGGTGGCGCGGCTGCTCGGACTGGGCTTTCCCGGCGGTCCCGCGCTCGATGCCGCCGCGGCGACCGGTAATCCGCACGCCATCGCGTTCCCCCGGGGCATGACCGGACCGCGCGACCCGCGTTACGACTTCTCCTTCTCCGGCCTCAAGACCGCGGTGGCCCGCTATGTGGAGGCCGCGCAGCGCGAAGGCATGGCCGCCGAGGAGCTGCCGATCCCGGACATCGCGGCGTCGTTCCAGGAGTCGGTCGCGGACGTGCTCACCATGAAGGCCGTGCGGGCGGCCGAGGATGTCGGTGTCGGCACGTTGGTGCTCGGCGGCGGCGCGACGGCGAACTCACGGATCCGATCGATGGCCCAGGAGCGTTGCGCCGCAGCCGGGTTGACCCTGCGCATGCCCAAGCCGCGGTTGTGCACGGACAACGGGGTGATGATCGCGGCGCTCGGCGCGCACGTGATCGCGGGTGGCGCACCGCCGTCACCGCTGACGGTCGCCACCGACCCGGGTCTGCCGGTGTCGGTGAGCCTGGTCTCGGGCTGCGCCCCTCCGGGTCTTTAGGCCGTACGAGTCGGGTGACCCGGGGCCGGCGTTCAGATCCTGCGTTGGTTGCCGCTCGAGTTCCAGACGTGGCGCGATGGGGTGCACCGGGGGCCGAAGTTCGGCTGTCTGGTCACCGAACGGTTCGAGTCGGGCAATCCAGGGCTCGACGCCGCCCTGGCCTTCGCACGCTCTGCCACTCGGGAGTCCGGATCAAAGCCGACACCGGATTCGCGGGAAACGGATCAGTTCGGCGTAATGAGCAGTTCCGGGACGAACTCGGGGTTGGTCGCCGACCCGGAGTTCGGTCGCGGAAGGAGCGGCAGGCGTGACCGCGCGGGGGCCTGGGCCGATCCCGCATCGGGTCCGGCGGCACCGACCGGGGTGCCCGCACCCCCGTTCGGCTCGGCATCGGACGAAGCGCCCAGTGGCGCGGTGCGGTTGCCGAGTATCGGACCGAACAACTCGGGGAACGGGATCGGCGGGAGGTTCGGGTCCGGGCGCAGTGTGGGCTGGGTCTGCGTGGGCTGGGTCTGCGTGGTCGACGAGAGGCCGGTGCCCGGTACCTCGTGGTCAGCGGTGGTCGGCGCGCCGCTGCCCCTGGTGGGTGTGCCGGTGCTGTCCTGGTCGCGGCCGGTAGTTGCCGGGGTCGGCGGCGGGCCGGGCACCGGCGTCGGCAGGTGCGCGGCGCTGCTCGTGGTCCCCGCTGGGGAGACCTCGTCATCCGAGGTCGGCGCGAAGGTCTTCACGCCGTAGCCGACGATCAGGCCGAGGACCACGATCGCGCCGGCCAGTGTGCCGAACACCTTGGCGAACGTCCCGGCGGGCGCGTCGCCGCCGAGCGCGCCCACCGGGAACACCGACGGCTGCACCGAGTCCGCGACCAGCGCCGCGCCTTTCGCGGTCACCGCCTCCGGATCGGGCACGGTGAACACCGGCATGTCCAGGGCGGTGGTCAACCGGTCGAGCACCGCGGGAATGTTCGCGCCGCCGCCGATCACCGCCACCGCCTGCGGTTGCCGCGGCGCACGAGTGAAGGCTGCGACGACGAACACCGTCAAGTCGCGCAGCAGGTCGGCGATCAACTCTTCGAAGTCGGCCCTGGTCAGTTTCAGCGGGCGACCGGCGACATGGTCGATGGTGACCGCGGGCGCACCGGACAGGTGCTCCTTGGCCGCGCGGCCCCGGTTGGTCAGCATGCCGCGGTTCGGGCGGGTGCCACGCCGAGCGAAGTGCAGGTCCACCAGATGGTGGTAGATCAGGTTGTCGATGACCTTCCCGCTGACCGCGGCGGTGCGATCGGAACGGAGCAGGGAGTCGTCGGTGAGGTCGGCGACGGTGACGGTGAGCCCGGACGCGCCGAGATCGACGATGGCTACCGTGTCGTAACGGTCGAGCAGACCCGTGTGGCGCAGAAACGTCAGCGCGGCGGTGCCCTCCGGGATCAACCGCAGATCACGTTGTTTGCCGGTGGCCGAGCGGATGACCTGCGCCTGCTCCGTGGTGCGGTAGGCGACCGCGACACTGGTGGGCGGGCGCCTGGTCGCGGACTCGAAATCGCGTGGCACACCGGCGAAGTGACCACCGGCGGGCGCACCGATCGCGCGTGGCGGCCGGGTGGTCGGCAGTTGGGTGGTCATCAGTTCGATCGAGGACGCCACCAAGTCACCGAGGTCGGAATGGGCCGGGTCGGCGGAGACGACACGGTAGTCGAAGCTCTGCGCGCCGTTGGGCGCGGTGGCGACCAGCGCCGAGCAGACGACATCTGTCCCGGCCGAGATGCCGAGGGATGTTCGCATGTTCACCTCCCTTCGAGCGGATGGTCATGCTGTGGCCGACCATCTCGAATGAACTGCCGGACCGCGATGTGGATGACGTGCGAGCCGGACCAGGAATCGAACCGGTCCTCGTCCGGGTGAGGTCGCGGGGACCGGCCATGAATCACGTGTGACTTGCTCTCTGGTGAACTTGCTCTCTGGTGAAGCGGGTGGTGCAACGATGGTGCTGTGGCGCTGGGTGTTTCGGCGCCGCCGGCGTACCCTGCGCGGCCTCGAGATCGCCGGATGGTGGCGAGCGACGAGGCCGGGCGGCGACCGTCGTCCATAGTGTCACAATCCGTTATCCGAACGTTACTGTTTTACTGAACAGATCGCCAAGCTCCGAGTGTGATGGGCGCGCCGCGCAAAGTTGGCAGCGCCCAGCCTTGAGCGCTGGCACTCTCATGTATAGAGTGCTAGTCGGCACTGTGTGTAGCGCTTGTGCCAGCAGCTTGACTACTGAGCAGGGGTCCCGGCACCCGCGACGACGGGGCTATGCCCAGGGTCAGCACCGTGACCGAAATGATGAGTCCGGGACAACAGTTCCGGGCGACCGACATCCCCTGAAAGTGGAGGGCTCAACGTGGCGAGCGTGAACATCAAGCCGCTCGAGGACAAGATCCTCGTCCAGGCCAACGAGGCCGAGACGACGACGGCCTCCGGCCTGGTCATCCCCGACACGGCGAAGGAGAAGCCGCAGGAGGGCACCGTTATCGCCGTCGGCGAAGGACGCGTCACCGACAAGGGTGACCGGATCCCGGTCGATGTCAAGGAGGGTGACACCGTCATCTACAGCAAGTACGGCGGCACCGAGATCAAGTACCAGGGCGAGGAGTACCTCATCCTGTCGGCGCGCGACGTGCTGGCCGTCGTCACCAAGTAGCCGATCAGGCACGCATGCGTTCCGCCCCGGTGTCTTTCGGGACCCGGGGCGGAGTGCGTTGGCCAGCGCCTTCGGCGTATTGCCTGGGATGGCTTCGGTAAACCACCCGGAGCGCCGCGAACCCGATACAGGAGCAGAACACATGGCAAAGCAGATCGAGTTCGACGAGAAAGCTCGTCGGGCTCTGGAACGCGGCGTCGACAAGCTCGCCGACGCGGTGAAGGTCACCCTCGGCCCGCGCGGACGTCACGTTGTACTCGCGAAGGCCTTCGGCGGCCCGACCGTGACCAACGACGGCGTCACCATCGCGCGCGACATCGAGCTGGACGACCCGTTCGAGAACCTCGGCGCGCAGCTGGTCAAGAGCGTCGCCACCAAGACCAACGATGTCGCGGGCGACGGCACGACGACCGCCACCGTGCTGGCCCAGGCGCTGGTGCGCACCGGGCTGAAGAACGTTGCGGCGGGCGCGAACCCGATCGCGATCGGTTCCGGCATCGCCAAGGCCGCCGACGCGGTCTCCGAGGCGCTGCTGGCGCTGGCCACCCCGGTCTCCGGCGAGCAGGCCATCGCGCAGGTCGCCACCGTGTCCTCGCGCGATGAGGAGATCGGCGAGATGGTCGGCAAGGCGCTGACCACGGTCGGCAAGGACGGCGTGGTCACCGTCGAGGAGTCCTCCACCCTGCAGACCGAACTCGTCGTCACCGAGGGCGTGCAGTTCGACAAGGGCTACCTCTCGCCGTACTTCGTCACGGATGCGGACAGCCAGCAGGCCGTCCTCGAGGACGCGTTCGTCCTGCTGCACCGCGATAAGATCAGCTCGTTGCCGGACTTCCTGCCGCTGCTGGAGAAGATCGCCGAGAGCGGCCGGCCCGTGCTGATCATCGCCGAGGACATCGAGGGCGAGGCGCTGTCCACCCTGGTGGTCAACGCGATCCGCAAGACGATCAAGGCGGTCGCGGTGAAGGCGCCGTTCTTCGGCGACCGCCGCAAGGCGTTCCTCGACGACCTCGCCGTGGTCACCAATGGCACGGTCGTGAACCCCGACCTGGGCATCTCCCTGCGTGAGGCCGGTATCGACACGCTCGGCAAGGCGCGTCGCGTCGTCGTCACCAAAGACGACACCACCATCATCGACGGCGCTGGTTCCGCGGCGGACATCGAGTCCCGCGTCGCGCAGCTGCGCCGCGAGATCGAAGCCAGCGATTCCGACTGGGATCGCGAGAAGCTCGAGGAGCGGCTGGCCAAGCTGGCCGGTGGCGTCGCGGTGATCAAGGTCGGCGCGGCCACCGAGACCGCGCTCAAGGAGCGCAAGTACCGCGTCGAGGACGCGGTGAGCGCTGCCAAGGCCGCCGTCGAAGAGGGGATCGTGCCCGGCGGCGGCACCGCGCTGGTGCAGGCGAGCGGCAAGCTGATCGAGCTGCGCGACGCGTTGTCCGGTGACGAGGCCATCGGCGTCGAGGTGGTCCGGGTAGCACTGCGGGCGCCGCTGTACTGGATCGCGACCAACGCGGGCGTGGACGGCGCGGTGGTGGTCAGCAAGGTGGCCGAGGGCAAGGAGGGCTTCAACGCGGCGACCCTCAGCTACGGCGACCTGCTCACCGACGGTGTCGTCGATCCGGTGAAGGTGACCCGCTCGGCCGTCGTGAACGCGGCGTCGGTCGCGCGCATGGTGCTCACCACCGAGAGCGCCGTGGTCGACAAGCCCGCGGCCGAGGAGCAGAACAACCACGGCCACGGCCACGGTCACGCGCACTGAGCCGGGCACGGTTCGAGCCGACCGGATGACAGGCCCCCGAACCACTCTTGGGTTCGGGGGCCTTGTCGGGCACGCGACAACCTGATGTCAGGTTTGGTGGTTACCGGTATTCCGGAAGCTCGACACGCTGTCTGCCGCAGAACTGGAAGTCGATCCTGAACGGTTCGACTGCTACTGATCGGTGAGCGTGGAACGGAAAGCTGTGGCGGAGCCGGATTCAGCTGGCGACCGGTGGCCGTTCAGCGGCGATGGCCGCGAGTAGCCGAACACGCAGCGACGGCGGCGGGGTGGCCGCCGTAGCTGTGGCAAAAGCGGAAAGAGCTCGTCTCGTGTCGGTGATGTGCGCGGCGAACTCCGCGCGTAGCACGGGGTCCTCGCTGTCCAGCAGTTCTTGTACTTCGTGGTGGTCTTCGTCGTCGATCGATCCGAACGCGACGGCGTGCGCGAGATCGATCTGGCGTTCGTTCATCTCACGTCACCCCCAAACTTCTTTTCAGTCGTGTCAATCCGTCCCGGATCCGGGACTTCACGGTCGGTAAACCTACATCGAGGTAGGTGGCTACCTCCGCATAGGTTCGCCCGCCGTAGTAGGCGAGCGAGATGGCTTCCCGCTGGGTCTCCGTGAGTGTGGCGAGACCGGCCAGGACCGCCTGCTGTTCGAACCTGCGCTCGACCTCTTCGGTGACCTCATCGAATTCGTTGCCGAGAACCCGTATCCCGTAGGCGACTTCGCGTTGGGTGTGGGCTTGCTCGGCGCGGACCCGGTCGACGGCGCGCCGATGCGCGAGGGTCATCAACCACGTGACCGCTGAGCCCTTTGCCGGGTCGAAACTCGCTGCCATCCGCCAGATCTGCAGGTAGACCTCCTGGGTGGTCTCCTCCGCGTATCCCGGATCATGCAGCACCCGCAACACCAAACCGAAGACGCGCGCACACGTCCGGTCGTACAACTCGGCGAATGCTTCCTGGTCGGCATGGCCGCACCGACGCAAAAGGGCGGCGAGCTCGATACTTTCGGCTGCGCGTGCCGTAACCGCAGAATCCACCGTGGGTGGGAAGGCTTCTCTTCGGAACGAGTCGCCCTCTGCGGCTGACGGCCGCGTTGTCACAACGCTCCATTCTGTGTCATCAGTCACCACCGTAGCGCGTCGCTATGACCTCCCTTTCGGTGGGTGCCGCAAACTGGCGGTAGGCCGACGGCTTTGCGAAACTGCGACCCGCCGGACAGCACCGCTGTGTCCGATCGGCGGCACTCCCGCCCGACCGTCCCTGGTGACGCAAACTGCTGTCTGCGGGTCGGCCGCTCGCACCTGCGAGCGTGCCCGCAACGCGCCGGACCGATAGCTGCATGGACCTTCGGGCGTGCGCTACGGCCGCCGGTCGATCGGTGGTGACCGATCGAAACCCACATGCCGAGCCCCTGGGCTGCACCGATCACCGTGTTACGTGTGCGGCTCAGCCGGATTCTGTTGTAGTGGCCCGTTGTTTGCTAGGCATTCGACGCCCGGCGGTGTGCGGATGGGAGGGGATTCGGCTCAGACGGCCAAGCGGCGGCGGTTGCGCCGCGCATGCATCTCACGCTCGGTCTCCGACATGCCACCCCAGATGCCGTACGGCTCGCTGACTTTCAGTGCGTGCGTACGGCACTGCATGAGCACCGGGCAGGTGCGGCAGATTTCCTTGGCGCGCATCTCGCGGGCGGTGCGGGCCCGGCCACGCTCGCCATCGGGGTGAAAGAACACCGCGGAATCCTGCCCGCGGCAAGACCCTCGCATCTGCCAATCCCAGACATCGGCATTAGGTCCCGGAAGGTGGGTCGGCATGGGCATGGTGAACTCCTCGTAGTGCGAGCTCGTCAGCATTGTCGAGCAGTTGTTCTGCAACAGTGGTGGGCCACGGCGCCGCGTCGGCCACGGGCCCGTCGGGCCCGCCCTTCGCGGTCGCTGCAATTTCGCGCGCGCCGTCCGTGACGATGAGTTACGTTAGGTCCAGCCGCGAAATTCCGTCAATAGTTCGACGCAGCAGTTGTCTAAATCTCGCGCTACAAAATTTAACCTCCGAGATGTTTACTTTTAGCATTGGTTCCGGCGATACTGTTCGGTTGGCCGGAGGTCCGTGGCTGCGTCGTGCATGGAAAGAAGTAAGATTTCCGCAGGTGGCGGCGATTTTTCCGATCGCGCTGTGTCGCGCTTGCTGGTTATCGGCGGTATGACGGCGATCCTTCGGCTGTACGGTGCCGTTCGCCTCGCGTGGGTCGGAGATGGCGTAAACGGGGCGGGCAGGTTAATGGTGCGAAACGCGCATGAATTCCCGACGCGGTCTGCTGGGCGATTGCGCCAGTGAGATTTACCTAATGGCAACATCGTGCCGGCGGTGGAAATGCTGAAAGGTTGCCAGTGGTCCGCTGTGCAGCTTTCCTCCCGGCCTGCCCTGCCCGGCGCAGGATAGAGTGCGCCCGTGTCCGCGCCCGCTCCGCTCGCAGATCCTCGTCTCGCGGTTCTCGCCGAGGCCGCCTTCGGGACCGATCCAGGTCGTGCTGCCACCGAATTGCCGCCCGCGTCGGAGGCGCTCGGCTGGTGGTATCGCGCGGTGGTTCTCGGTGGTCAGGGACGCTACGCCGCGGCGCGGGTCGAGCTGCGAAAAATACGCGATCACAGTGCTGACCCGGTCCTGCTCTCACTGGCGGGAAGTACCGCAGGATCGTTTCTTCGGCAGCTCGGCCGGCACGAGCACGCCTCGGCGTCGGATGGACGGGCCGCCGCTTCGATCCTCACGAGCGATGCCGGGACCGAAGCCATCGTGACCGGGAACGCCGCCGGCGCGGTCGCTCACTATCGTCCCGGCCGTGCCGACGCCATGTGCGACGCACTCACCGGACTCGCCGCCGACGCGCTCGGCACCGGTCGGCTCGCGCTCGCCGATCGGCTGCTGCGGCGCAGCGCGGCGGTGGCGCCGCAGCCGATCAGCTGGCGCCCGGCCATCCGGCTGCACTGGGTGTCCGCGGAAATCGCTTTGGTGGCAGGGGATTCCGCGGCCGCCGCCGAGCGCGCGGCGGCCGCGCTGGAACTGGCCGAACGCGCCCCCTCGGTGCGGCACCAGGTCAAATCCCGCCTGCTGGTGGCCGCCGCCGCGGCGGCGTGCGACGCGCGCGAGCGATCGGTCGCGTTGAGCGAGGAAGTAGCCGAACAGTGTCGCGAGCACGATCTGCTCCCACTGCGCTGGGCCTGCGCCATGCTGCGGGCCGGACTGGGCGTCGAACGCGCGGCGGCGGAGGCGCAGGAGTGCGCCGCGATCGTCGCTCATCGCGGCGGGGCGCTGCGCCCGCTCGGGGCGCGGAGATGATCACTGACAACACCGTGTTGCCAAGTTCCCGCCCCTGGGTCGCTATTGTTAGATCCGTTCCGCCCCTTCGGCGGAAGCACTGGTCGTCACCGGACCGTGCCACTTGTAACGCCAGGAATATCTCTGACGATGACGCACACGGGCGAAGAGTTGGACCTCGCCGTCGCTGCCGCTGCGCAGGGCGACAGATCCGCTTTAGCTCAGGTACTCGGAATGATCCGTCCGCTGGTGGTGCGCTACTGCCGCGCGCGGATCGGAGCCGCGGAGCGTGGGCAGCTCTCCGCGGACGACGTTGCGCAGGAGGTTTGCCTGGCCGTGATGACCGCCTTGCCCAGGTATCAAGACCAGGGCAGGCCCTTCATGGCCTTCGTATACGGAATCGCTTCGCACAAGGTCGCCGACGCGCATCGCAGTGCCGCCCGTAACAAGGCGGACGCGATGGCCGAAGTACCAGATGTCATATCCACCGACCAGGGACCGGAACAACGAGCTCTCGAATCCGAGACGAGCAGACAGATGAACCGGCTGCTCGCCACGCTTCCTGAGAAGCATCGGGAGATCTTGATCCTGCGCTTGGTCATGGGTTTGTCAGCGGAAGAAACCGCGGTCGCCGTGGGCAGTACGGCGGGCGCGATACGGGTGGCCCAACACAGGGCACTCGCGAAACTCAAGTCACAAGTGGCGAGGGCAGGTGAAATGTATGGCTAGGGATGGCGAGCGCGGTCGGGGTGACTGGAAAGCGCGGCTTGGATCGCGGAACAGCGGTCCCTACGCCGAGGCGTCCGGTGACACCGGCCCGGTCGACATCGCCGCGGTCCGCCGCGACGATGCTCTGATCGACGCCATCGCCGGCGATGGTCCGGTCCATACCGAGAGCGCCGAGGAGCATCAGCTCGCGATATTGCTCGCGGATTGGCGGGCGGAGCTGATCGCCCCACCGATGTCCGCGGAGCCGGACCTGGATGCCATCGTGGCCGCGGTCAACCAGGAGATCGGCGCGCGACAGGCTCGCCTCGGGGCGCAAACCGGTGGGCGGCTGCGGCTGCTGCGCCCGATCATGGGTGCCGCCGCGGCACTGGCCCTGGTCATCGGGGGTATGACAGCGTTCTCGTACAACGCGGAGCCGGGCGATCCGCTGTGGCGGGTCAAGGAGGTCGTGTTCAGTGAACAGGCCCAGACGACCGTGGTGCAGCGCGCCGGCAACGATCTGAACCAGGCGTCGACGCTGGTCTCGCAGAACCCGACGCAGGCGAAGGTGCGGCTGGAACAAGCCAGGGATAACGCCGAGCAGGTCAGCGATCCGCAGAAGCGCAACGAGCTGCTGACCGAGTGGCAGCGGTTGCTCGAAGAGCTGCGCAAAGTGAAGCCCGAGCTGGCGGATCAGCTGGAGTCGACGGCGCCGCAGACCAGTGAGCCGCGCGCGACCACCCCGGGCACCAGTGCGACAACGCGGCCGACGCCGACGACCGGCAGCACCGGCCCGACGATCCTGCAGCAGCCGGCCGAGCCGTCCGGCAAACCGACCCAACCGACGGATGCGACCACGCCGAACGGCGGCGGCGCGCCGACCACCGTTCCGCCCGTGACTACCGGGTCGCCTGCGGCTACCACGCCGTCGCAGGCCACCCCGGAACCGACGACGCAGCCGCAGCCGCCGACCACGGAGGTGAAGCCGCCCACCGCGGAGCCGACGGCGGACACCGGGGGGCCTCCGACGGCGCCACAGCAGCAACCTCCCACGCGGGTGCCGACCCAGGACAACAGCCAGCTGCCGACGTTCGGCGTGCCCAGCGTCCCCATTGGTCCGGGTACGTTCACACCCCGTCGCTGAGCAGCGCAATCCCCGAACACGACCTCAACCGATCGCCTTCCGGCGGTCGGCTTTCTGTTTATCCGGCTCTCCCCGCGTCGGCCGGCCAGCTGGGCGTCGTCCACCGACCACCGTGATCGTGTGCGTCGAAAATCACAGTGGCGAGCGGTGAGTTACGCGAGCCGCGAGCGGGCCGCGCTCCCTCGGAAGGGTCGTTTCAGCTGTCGAATCCGTCGAATCCGTCGCCGTGGAAGGCCTCGTTCATCGAGGCGTCCGCGTAGCCGCGACAGTAATCCCAGGTGACATACGCCTCCGGCGTCGGGTCGTAGGCGGGCTCATGCGGGCGGACCGTGCCGTCGACCAGCAACTGAAGCAGGTTGGCGCGCAACATGTCCCAGTCGTGGTAGTGGTCCTGCCTACAGTCTTCGCAGCTGACCACGAGTCCGCGGATACCGCGGTGGGCCAGCAGCGCCTCGTATACCGCGAGGTCGGCGAGATCTTCCTCGACCGCAAGGCGCTCGTGGGGATCCAGCGGTTCGCCGGGCTCGATGGCATCGAGCGCGGCGGACGGGTCGGAGGGGTCTCCGGCGAACGGATCCGGCGGCAAGCCAGGTGGTAGATGGTCGCGCACATCCCCACGGTACGCAGAACAGGGTGCTCTGCGCCAGCTATGCGGCCCGCCAGTTTCGGTGGCGACCTCGCTTCGTCGGCGAGTTCACCGGACAGATACCATGGACCGAAGGCTACGGCCGGCCGGACAGCACGGCCGCCGAACGCCGCCGTCCATCCCATCAGCCGTCCCGACGCCGGTTCGTCCGGCGGCGGTCGCTATCGACGTCCAGGAGGGGTCGATCCGAATGAGTAATCCCGTATCGGGCGAACGAATCGCAGTCCGCCCTCCTACGGGTGGTGACGATCCGAACAAGATCGCCATGCTCGGCCTCACGTTCGATGACGTGTTGCTACTGCCGGCCGCGTCGGATCTCATCCCCAGCACTGTGGAGACCGCCAGTCTGTTGACCAGGGAGGTCCGCCTGCATACTCCGCTGGTCAGCTCGGCGATGGACACGGTGACCGAGGCGCGGATGGCAATCGCCATGGCCCGCGCGGGCGGTATGGGCGTGTTGCACCGCAACCTTTCGGCGGCCGACCAGGCAGCTCAGGTGGAGACGGTCAAGCGGTCCGAGGCGGGTATGGTCACCGACCCGGTCACCTGCCGCCCGACCGACACCCTCGCCGAAGTCGACGCGATGTGCGCCCGCTTCCGCATCTCCGGGCTGCCGGTGGTGGACGAGACCGGCGCGCTCGTGGGCATCATCACCAATCGCGACATGCGCTTCGAGGTGGACCAGAATCGGCGTGTCGCCGACGTGATGACCAAGGCCCCGCTGATCACCGCGCAGGAAGGTGTCACCGCCGAGGCCGCGCTCGGTCTGCTGCGCAGGCACAAGGTGGAGAAGCTCCCGATCGTCGACGGTAACGGACGGCTGCGCGGACTCATCACCGTCAAGGACTTCGTCAAGACCGATCAGTACCCGAACGCCACCAAGGACCGGGACGGTCGCCTGCTGGTCGGCGCCGGGGTCGGCGTCGGCGAGGACGCGTGGTCGCGCGCCATGACGCTCGCCGACGCGGGCGCCGACGTACTCGTGGTGGACACCGCACACGGTCACCAGGCGCAGGTGCTGCAGATGGTGACCAAGGTCAAGACCGAGGTCGGCGACCGGATCCAGGTCGTCGGCGGCAACGTGGCCACCAGGGCGGGCGCGGCGGCGCTGGTCGAGGCGGGCGCGGACGCGGTCAAGGTCGGTGTCGGCCCCGGTTCCATCTGCACCACCCGGGTCGTCGCCGGTGTCGGCGCGCCGCAGATCACCGCGATCCTGGAGGCGGTCGCGGTCTGCAAGCCCGCGGGTGTCCCGGTGATCGCCGACGGTGGCATCCAGTTCTCCGGTGACATCGCCAAGGCCATCGCCGCGGGCGCGTCCAGCGTGATGCTCGGCTCGCTGCTCGCCGGTACCGCCGAATCACCGGGTGAGCTGATCCTGGTCGGCGGCAAGCAGTTCAAGAGCTACCGCGGCATGGGCTCGCTGGGCGCCATGCAGGGCCGAGGACAGGCCAAGTCGTTCTCGAAGGACCGTTACTTCCAGGACGACGTGCTGGCCGAGGACAAGCTGGTGCCAGAGGGGATCGAAGGCCGCGTGCCGTTCCGTGGGCCGGTCAACCAGGTCATCCACCAATTGGTCGGGGGCCTGCGCGCCGCCATGGGCTACACCGGTTCGCAGTCGGTCGCGGACCTCCAGCAGGCGCAGTTCGTGCAGATCACCGCGGCGGGTCTCAAGGAGAGCCACCCGCACGACATCACAATGACTGTCGAGGCCCCGAACTACACCGGCCGCGGCTAGCCCGCTACGTTCATGTACAGGACCGACCGGTCCGTGCATGATTGAGCTTGCTCCGAGCTACGGGCGGCGCGAGCAATCCGACAGTCATCGCGGCACGACATTCGCTGACTGTCCGCACTGGTCAAGGACTGAAGGCGCGAGTCTTACGAGCGCCGTTCGCGGCCCGGCTCGCGGTCCAGCGGCCGAAGCGCATGCGCCGCAGGCGCGAGTCTCGGCCGCTGGAACGCGAGCCATAAAGGGGCCGCGAACCCCGCAGCGCCGCAGGCGCTGCAAATTAGACAAGGAGAATTCGCGTGCGCGACATGGTGGAGATCGGCATGGGCCGCACCGCCCGGCGTACCTACGAGCTGGACGACGTCGACATCGTCCCCTCGCGCCGGACCCGCTCGTCGAAGCAGGTGTCGCTGTCCTGGCAGCTGGACGCCTACCGTTTCGAGATCCCGTGCCTGGCGCATCCGACCGATGCGCTGGTGTCGCCGGAGTTCGCCATCGAACTCGGGCGCCTCGGCGGGCTCGGCGTGATCAACGGCGAGGGCCTGTGGGCGCGGCACGCGGATGTCTCCGCGAAGATCGACCAGTTGCTCGAACTCGTCGGCAAGGGCGGCTACGAGCGCGCCGTAGCGTTGCTGCAGGAATTGCACGCCGCGCCGATGCAGGCGGATCTGCTCGCCGCAGCGGTCGCGCAGGTCCGTGCCGCCGGAGTCACGGTCGCGGTGCGGGTCAGCCCGCAGAACGCGCGCGCTCTCACCCCGGCGCTGGTGCAGGCGGGTATCGATCTGCTGGTGGTGCACGGCACGATCATCTCCGCCGAGCATGTCGGCGACGGTGAACCGCTGAACCTCAAGACCTTCATCGCCGAGCTGGATGTGCCCGTGGTCGCCGGTGGTGTGAGCGATCACCGCACCGCGCTGCACCTGATGCGGACCGGGGCGGCCGGCGTGATCGTCGGTTACGGTTCGTACCCCGGTGCGACCACCACCGGTGAGGTACTCGGCATCGGGGTGCCGATGGCGACCGCGATCGCGGATGCCGCCGCCGCCCGCCGCGACTACCTCGACGAGACCGGCGGCCGCTATGTGCATGTCATCGCGGACGGAGATATCGCCACCTCCGGCCAGTTGGCCAAGGCCATCGCGTGCGGGGCGGATGCCGCCATGCTCGGGGTGCCGCTCGCCGCGGCCGCGCAGGCGCCGGGTCGCGGCTGGTATTGGCCGTCGGCAGCGGCGCATCCGTCGGTGCCGCGTGGTTCGCTGCTGCATGTGGACGATCCGTGGGACCTCGGCGGCGAGCCGGAGGGCGGTGTCGTGCGCCCTAGCCTGGAGCGCGTTCTCTACGGTCCGTCGGACGACCCGTTCGGGGCGCTGAATCTCGTTGGCGGTCTCCGGCGTTCGATGGCCAAGGCCGGTTACTCGGATCTGAAGGAGTTCCAGAAGGTCGGTCTCAGCGTCCGCGCTTGAGGTGCTGTGTTTTATTTGCAGCGCCTGCGGCGCATGCGCTTCGGCCGCTGGACCGCGAGCCGGGCCGCGAACGGCGCTCGTAAGACTCGCGCCTCGGTGGCGCAGGGGTGGTGGGTTTGATGCGGGTGGGGTCGGGTGCGGCGCTCGTAGGACTCGCACGGGGTGCCTGCGGAAGCAGGCAGTTCACGTCGTGACGCACTCCAGTCACGGTTCGCGCGCTGCCGGCGGTGGCCGCGGATGCTTCACAGGTGTTGTCCTGTAACGGGTTTCGGTTGCCTACGGAGTACTCGCGAGGGTGTTCACGGCACTCGGGTGGGTTTCGTTCCAGTGCGCAGGAACTGCTGGATCGCGTGGTTGACCGGCTCCGGATGGGTCATCGTCACCGCCAGGCGGGCGTTTGCGATTTCGACCAATGTGGCGCCGGACAGGCCGTGGGCAAGCTGCCGCGCCCGCTCGCGGTCCATACCGCAGTCGGTGGGGTGAATCACCAAGGCGGGACAGGCGATTTCGCGGAGCCTGTCGATGACCGAGTCCCGGCTGAGCAGGCAGCCCGCGGCGGCTTCGAGGTCGCGTCCGTCGCGCACCAGCCAGCGCTGGGTCCATATCGTGCGATACCACTCATCGTCGCCGATCAGCCAGGAGGCGAGTTGTTGCGCGGCACGTTCGCGGGAACCGGTGTCGTACCACTGTTCGAGGAACTTCTGGGTGGCGGCGGACTGCTCCGGCGTGGGGCCGTGCGCCTCGGTGCTGATCAGGATCAGCGCGGAGACCCGTTCCGGCGCGATCAGAGCGGTACGCAGCGCCGTGAAACCGCCTTGCGAGGTGCCGCCGACCACAGCCTGTTCAGCGCCGAGGTGATCGAGCACGGTCAGCGCGTCGCGTGCGGCGGTCCAGTAGGTGAACGGTAGGCCCTCGTCCCGGGTGCGGCCGTGGCCGCGTGCGTCCCAGGAGACGATCCGGAATTCCGGTGCCAGCGCGGCCATTTGGGCGGCGAACATGGTGCGGTCCATGAAGAACTCGTGCGCTAGCAGTACCACCGGGCCGTCCCCGCCGCTGTCCTCGTAGTGAATGTCGGCATCGATCGCGCGGGCGAAGGGCACGAGCAGAAGGATATCCAGCGAGGCGGGTCGCGCGGGACGATTCGGTCTGTCGACTCCTCGGGGTGGAGGACGCTGCGGCCGATGATTCGCGCGTTTCGCCGCTCACTAAACTGGGTGGGTGGCACAAACCCAGAGACCAGTACTTGTCATCGACTTCGGAGCCCAGTACGCGCAGCTGATCGCACGGCGGGTTCGCGAGTCGAGTGTGTTCTCCGAGGTGGTACCGCATACCACGACGGTGGAGGAGATCGCCGAGAAGCAACCGCTCGCCGTGATCCTCTCCGGTGGTCCGGCCAGCGTGTACACCGAGGGCGCGCCGCAGCTGGATCCGCGGCTGTTCGAGCTGGGACTGCCGGTATTCGGCATTTGCTATGGCTTCCAAGCGATGGCGCAGGCGCTGGGCGGCACGGTCGCGCGCACCGGCACGCGCGAGTACGGCCGCACCGAACTCAATATCGACGGTGGTCTGCTGCACGGCGGCCTGCCCACCATTCAGCCGGTGTGGATGAGTCACGGTGACGCGGTCACCGCCGCGCCGGAAGGCTTCGAGGTCACCGGCACCACCGCCGGTGCCCCGGTCGCGGCGTTCGAGGATCGCGCACGCCGCCTGGCCGGGGTGCAGTACCACCCGGAGGTGCTGCACTCGCCGCACGGCCAACAGGTGCTCAGCCGGTTCCTGCACGAACTCGCGGACATCCCCGCCGCGTGGACCCCGGCGAACATCGCCGAATCGCTGATCACTTCGGTGCGCGAGCAGGTCGGTGCCGGGCACGCGATCTGTGGGCTGTCCGGCGGCGTGGACAGCGCGGTCGCCGCCGCTCTGCTGCAGCGTGCCATCGGTGACCGGTTGACCTGTGTCTTCGTCGACCACGGCTTGCTGAGGGCGGGGGAGCGCGAGCAGGTGCAGCAGGATTTCGTCGCCTCGACCGGCGCCAAGCTGGTGACCGTCGACGCGGTGGACAAGTTCCTGCGCGAGTTGAAGGGCGTCACCGACCCGGAGGAGAAGCGCAAGATCATCGGGCGGGAGTTCATCCGGTCCTTCGAGGATGCGGTGGCCGAGGTGGTGCTCGAGCACGGCGCCGCGGACGGCGCGACGCCGAAGGTCGAATTCCTGGTGCAGGGCACGCTGTATCCGGATGTCGTCGAGTCCGGCGGAGGCAGCGGCACCGCGAACATCAAGAGCCATCACAATGTCGGCGGGCTGCCCGAGGACCTGGAATTCGACCTGGTCGAGCCGCTGCGTTTGCTGTTCAAGGACGAGGTCCGCGCGGTGGGGCGCGAACTCGGCCTGCCGGAGGAAATCGTTGCCCGCCAGCCGTTCCCGGGTCCCGGTCTCGCCATCCGGATCGTCGGTGAGGTCACCGCGGACCGCCTGGAGACGCTGCGCCGCGCCGACGCCATCGCCCGCGAGGAGCTCACCGCGGCCGGACTGGACGGCCAGATCTGGCAGTGCCCCGTCGTGCTGCTGGCGGATGTCCGCAGCGTCGGCGTGCAGGGCGACAACCGCACCTATGGCCATCCCATCGTGCTGCGCCCGGTTTCCAGCGAGGACGCGATGACCGCCGACTGGACCCGTTTGCCCTACGACGTGCTCGAACGCATCTCCACCCGGATCACCAACGAGGTGGCGGAAGTCAACCGGGTGGTCCTCGATGTGACGAGCAAGCCGCCGGGCACCATTGAGTGGGAGTGATTGCCCACTCCGTCGATCACGAGCGTTTACGGGGCGAGATCACCAGTACGATGCCGATGACGATCGCGGCGAGCACCACGATCCAGCCGACCGGGAGCATGCTGGACGTAGGTGCGGCCCCGATGAAGCCCCACACGCTCACCGCGAGGGCCAGCAGTCCGGTGATGAGCAGGGAGGCGGCCGGGCCGCGGCGGGCTTCGCCGGTGTCGTTCTGCTCAGCCACGCCGCACCTCCACGTTTCCGAACCGGACGTCGACGTTCAGATCGAGCACCGGTGCGCCAGGAGTGTTCGGGCCGCTGATGCCGTCGTCGCAGCGGGCTTCGGCCATGGACGTCGTGCAGTGGGTGCGGACCGTCAGGTCCGCGGGCAGCAGCACGCGGACCTCGGCCAGGTGGGCGTCGATGTCCACGGCGCGGTTCTCGGTCAGTTTCAGCGAACGCAGGTCCAGCGTGCCGGAGCCCATGGTCACGGTGTACTGCGGCGCCAGGTCGGTGACCGAGGTCGGCGCCCAGATGTGGTCGCCCATCGCGCCGCGATCGAAATCGATCGGGCCGACGGCGGAGGCGAGCAGCACGAATCCGGCGAGCGGCGCGATCAACACCAGCAGGCCGTACCCGCGGCGCAGGAACGCGCCGAGCACCAGGCCGAGACCGATCACCGCCAGCGCTGCCGCGCCGATCCGGCCCGGTGTCATCCACTCCACACCCGAGGCCGCCGCCGCGCCCGCACCGGCCGCCGCCAAGATGGCCAGACCGATCACCACCGGGGTCAGTCGCGAGCGAGGACGCTTCGCCGGTGGCGCCACGACGGTGCGAACCGGTGCGGGTTCCGGAAGGTCCCAAGCGAGCGGGGCGACGCCGAGCGGATCCCAGGAAGGTGGGGTCGCGCCGACGATCGAGGGATGCCCTGCTACGGGGTGGTTCGTGCCGGTCGGGGTCTCGGCGAAGTCTTTGCCGAGCGAGCGGTGGCTATCGCGTTCGACCGACGTACTCGGTCCGCCCTTGTCGGCGCTGGATGAATCCCGGTCGACGCTACCGCGGACGGACGCGCTCGGTCCGGCGTTTTGGGCGGACTCGCCCGATTCGGAACCGTCGCTCACCGACGCGGCCAGGTCGGCTCGGTCGTCGATCGAGTCGGCGCTGACAGGCGCGTCGGGTCCGGCTTGCGGGGTCCGCGATTCGGCCGGTCCGGCCTGCTCGGCAGAGGTACTCGCGGCGGACTTGCCGAGCACCGACGTTTCGGCGTCGTCCACTCTCTTGTCCAGCAGAACCGTCTCGGCATCGCCATCCGCTGCTCGGACCGGCGCCTCTGGGACGTACGCGTCCGGCAGGGTGGTGTACGGCGTGTACATGGCGCTGGGCGGCACGTACATGTCGCCGGCGGTGCGAGGCGCGCCGTGCGGGAAGACCGCGCCGGGGTAACCGGTGGCGGTGATCCCGGCGTCGGCAGTGGACCCACCGAACGCTTCGGTGGTGCCCGGCGGCGGCACCGGTGTGCGCAGGTGCAGCATCCACCAGCCCGCCAGCATCAGCGCGAAGCTGATCAGGCCGGATCCGCCGAGACCGACGCCGACCGGCCCCATGGTGCTGACCGCGATGGCCAGCGCCACGATCAGCACGATGCTCTTGGTCTGCGACTGCGAGCTGTGTCCCTTGCCGACCAGCGACTCGGCCGCCGAGGCCGGGTCACCCGAGGCGCTCAGGAGCAGCCAGGCCAGCAGGTAGAGCACCAGGCCCGCGCCGCCGAAGATCGTCGAGACCACGAACGCGACGCGAACCAGCACCGGGTCGATGTCGTAGCGTCGCGCGAACCCCGCCGCGACGCCCGCGATCGGGCCCTGCCGCGGCAACCGTACCGGGCGCGTCTGCCACATCCGCTGGAGCTGATCGCCGAAGCTGGTTTTCGTCATGTTTCCCATGGTGGGCCTGATCTGTGTATCGGCACATCGGGGGGAACCCTGAAAAATATTCCGCACACTTTGGACCGATCAACCGATTTAGCAACTAATTAGTTACTTTTCTGATGTCGTAAATACGGGGGAAATTCTGGCTGGTTGCTTCGCTCGATGGGAATTCGCCCAGTACGGCAACAACATAGCTATGATTCCCTGCTGCTATCCGCAGCAAGTAACGCAGTGCAGCGACCCTCGCAACGCCGCACCGCCGGGGGCGGACTGTGGACGGGCACGACTGCTCCGTGCCTGGTCGAGGCGGTACCCATAGGGCGAGATCAGGGTGATTACCGATGGCTGGCCGCCCGGTGGTCGTGCCAGTATCGAAGATATGTACCCGTCTGTTCCCGTGTTCGACGCTTGGGGGATCGATGCTGCTCGCGGCCCAGCGTCGGCATTGATTCCCGAGCCGCCGCAGGTGCGGATGGTGCGCCGATCGGGGGGCCGGATCGTCGGCGGGGTGGCAGGTGGTCTGGCCGATCACCTCGGTATCGACGTGTTCAAGGTCCGGATGGCGTTCGTCTTGCTGTCCGCGCTGGCGGGGGCAGGCATCCTCGCCTATGGGTTGCTCTGGATCTTCACGCCGGGCGGCTCGGACCAGGCGAAGCCCTCCGGTGCGGAACGGCGGCAGGCAATCGGGCTCGCACTGCTCGGGCTCGGGCTCGCGGTGGCGGTGTCCTGGGTGTTCAGTGGCACGGCGGGGAAGGTGATCGCACCGATCGTCGTGGTCGCGGTCGGCGCGGCGCTGGTCTGGCGGGAGTACGACGTCGACGGTCCACGCTCGTTGCTCGGGCTGCCCGCGCGACCGTCGGTGGTGACCTGGTCGCGCATCGTCGGCGGGGCGACGCTGATCGTGGTCGGCCTGGGCGTGGTGGTGCTGGCCAGGATCGATCTGAGTTCGCTCGGGTCCGCGTTGCTGGCGGTGGCGGTCACGCTGATCGGCGCGGGACTGCTGACGGTTCCGCTGTGGCTGCGCATGATGCGTGCGCTCAACGTTGAGCGCTCCGCCCGCATCCGCAACGAAGAACGCGAAGAGATCGCCTCCCACCTGCACGATTCCGTGCTCCAGACGCTCGCCCTCATCCAGCGGCAGGCCGACGACCCGCAGGAGGTGCTGCGGTTGGCCCGCAGCCAGGAGCGGGAACTGCGCAAATGGCTGTTCGAGGATTCCGGTCCGGCTCAGTCGAGTCTGGCCGCGGCGCTGCGGACCATCGCGGGCGAGGTCGAGGACCAGCACGGTGTGAAGGTGGCGCCGGTGACCGTCGGGGATGTGTCGATGGACGTCGACGGCTCCGGGGCCGGCTTGGCGAAGGAACATTTCACCGCGCTGCTCGGCGCGAGTCGGGAAGCGCTGGTCAATGCCGCGAAGCATGCGGGTGTCCCGGAGATCGACCTGTTCGCCGAGACCGAGCCGCACCAGGTGAGCGTTTTCGTCCGCGATCGCGGCGACGGATTCGACCTCGCGTCGGTGCCCGAGGACCGCCAGGGTCTGGCCAAATCCATTCGCGGCCGGATCGAGCGCCGCGGCGGCCAGGTGGACATCCGGTCCGCCCCCGGCCGCGGCACCGAGGTGCGGATCGTCATGCCCCGCAGCGATTCCGGCGATCAGGATGGCGAAGCGAACGCCACCGCCACAGCCGAGGATTCTCCTGTATCGGCCACGGCGATGACCGAACCGGTGCCGATGCCCGGACAGCCGGTGCGCCCCGGCAGGTGACAGGGGCTGACGGATGGTTAAAGTGGCAGGGCAAACCGGACAACTGATTTCGTGCGGACATGGGTAACTCGTCGGGTACGTCCAGAACCCGAGCGGCACCCAACGCAGGACCTGAACGGAAATCCGGCGCTACTCAACCAGTACCGCCTAGAGGCCCGGACAGGCGCGGGAGGAGGCGGGCAGTGCGGGTATTTCTGGTCGATGACCATGCCGTTTTCCGATCGGGTGTGCGTGCGGAGTTGAGCCGGGAGACCGACATGGAGGTGGTCGGTGAGGCCGGTGGCGTGGCCGAAGCGATCGCTGGAATCACCGCGGCGCGCCCGGACGTCGTCCTGCTCGATGTGCACATGCCCGACGGCGGCGGCGTCGCGGTGCTGTCGGGCATCGAGCCGGGGCCGGTGTGTCTGGCGCTGAGCGTTTCCGACGCGGCCGAGGACGTGATCGCGGTGATCCGGGCCGGGGCCAGAGGTTATGTGACCAAGACGATTTCGGGATCCGAACTGGCCGACGGCATTCGCCGGGTGGCGGGCGGCGATGCGGTGTTCAGTCCGCGGCTGGCCGGGTTCGTGCTGGACTCGTTCACCGGTAGGTCCCCGGTGCCCGAGCCTGCGCTGGATCCGGAACTGGACTCGCTGACCCCGCGCGAACTGGAGGTCCTGCGCCTGCTCGCCCGTGGCTACACCTATCGGGAGATCGCCGAATCCCTGTTCATCTCGGTCAAGACCGTGGAGACGCACGCCTCCAACGTGCTGCGGAAAACCCAGCAGTCCAACCGCAACGCTCTGACCCGTTGGGCGCACCGTCGCCGGATCGACTGACGTCTTCGCAACGGCGTGCGTCTTCGGCGGCGGCGATGTCGGAGCACGGCGGCGTCAGAGCACGGCGGCGAGGATCGCGACGATGATGATCAGACCGATGAGCAAGCCGACGGCGATGGCCAGCGGGGCGTTGCTCGGCGGAGAAGTTCTGGTGCGCTGAGGCGGCGTGGCGACGGTCGCCCCGGCGTGGTTGCGGTGCGGGCGGGGGAGCGGTGTGGTGTGCGGGCTACGGATACCCGACGCCGAATTGCGGGCCGCCCAAGCCGGGATGGTTCCGTCCTCGGTGCGGACGGGCGCGCCGATGATGTACGGTCCGGTACCGGGACCGAAGGCGGCCGTGAGGATTTCGTCCCGCGCCTCGGCCATGGTCGGGCGCCGCTGCGGGGCGGGCTCCAGCATGTGCAGCAGGGCTTGGGTGAGCGCGCCGCTGCGGCTCGGCGGGATGATCTGCGCCATGGCGGCACGCTGCACGATGACGTCGCTGTCCTCGTGGAAACCGAATGGCGGCTGGCCTTCGATCGCGGTGTAAAGCGTGGCACCCAGCGAGAACACGTCGCCGGCCCTGGTCGGCTCTGCGCCGCGCGCCACTTCGGGAGGCAGATAGGCGGGGGTGCCGGTGATCACGCCGTCCGGTTCGTCGGATGCCTCACCGGCACCGCGGGAGATGCCGAAGTCGCTGAGTTTGGCCATGCCGACACCGGGGCCGCGATCGGCGACAAGGATGTTGCCCGGCTTGATATCTCGGTGCACGATGCCTACCGCATGCGCGGCGGCGAGCGCGTCGGCAACCTGCGCGCCGATCTGCGCGACCTCGATCGGTGGCAGCGTGTCGACCAGCGCGAGCGCCTTCGCGACGCTGCGCGAGGGGAGGTGCTCCATCACCAGCCAGGGTTCCCCGGCCTCGAGCACCACGTCATAGACGGCGATCGCGTGATCGTGCGAGAGTTTCGCGGCGACCCGGCCCTCGTGCATGATCTGGTTGCGGACCGTGTCGGCCTCCGCCTCGTCGAGTCCGGCTGTGGTGAGAACCTGTTTGATCGCGACGTCCCGATCGAGCAGCCGGTCGTGTGCCAGCCAGACCGCGCCCATGCCGCCGCCACCCAGCTTCGACTGGAGGCGGTAACGGCCTGCGACGAGGTATTGAGGGCCGACAGTGGGACGAGCGCGTTCGGTCACGGGTGCGAGGGTAGCGGAAAAGAAGGTTAGCTGGCCTGATTCGTGCCGTGCGAGGGGAGGCGTGCGGCGCCATCGGGTGCTCCCCGCACCCTCCTTCGCCCGAGCATCCCGGTCGGGTTCGGTTCGGGTAGGCCCGGCTCGGCTCGGTTCGGGTGGACCCGGGCGGTTCTGGTCGTCGGCGGCTGATTGCCACCGCGGTCCGGACGGCTTCGATGCGGTGGTGATGTGCGGCGGGCATTGTCCGGGTCGCGCCTTCCGGCAGGCGCCGTGCTCGGTCGGTGTGGCCACATTGTTCGAGACGGACTGCGGGTCACGTGGCCTCGGGACGCTGGCGGGATCGGTCGATGTGGGGGTGCTGATCGACCGGGCCGATTCGTCCCGGCAACCGTTTGCGGCGACACGGGCGCGGTGCTTGACGAAACTCGGGGGTCGGTTTCTACTGAGTCCATATCGAACGTATATTCGATACGAATCGATAGCTGAATCGGTGCTGCCGCTCGAATAGCGCGGGAATCGGCATGCTTCGCCTCGGCTCCATCGTGGGAAGTGGGTGGTTGGGATGGGTTCGGATGCGGTATCGCGGGAGAGGGTGAGCCGAGGTGTGCGGGAGAACCCTCCATCGCTTGCTGAACTGCGCAGACGCATCGCTGCGGTGCCTGGCCGCGGTGAATCGGCCACGGCGCAGCGCAGCCGGGCCGACGGCGGGCGGCGCACCGCGGCGCTGCCCGTGCCCGCAGCGCTCGCGCCACTGTTGCCCGATGGTGGCTTGGTCAAAGGATCTGTGGTGCTGTACTCCGGGGCGAGTTCGCTGCTGGCCGGGCTGCTCGCCGCGGTGACCGAAGGTGGCGGGCATGCCGCGGTGGTCGGAATGCCCCGGCTCGGGTTGCTGGCCGCGGTGGAGATGGGGGCGCAGTTGCGACGGCTGGCCGTGATCGCCGACCCCGGCCCCGATCCGGTGGAGGTGGCCGCAATCCTGCTCGACGGGCTCGACCTGGTTGTGCTCGGGCTCGGCGGCGGCGCTGTTGCGCCCGCCCGCAGCCGGGTGATCGCGGCCCGCGCCCGCTCCAAAGGCGCCACCCTCGTGGTCGCCGACGGCCGCTGGCCGGGAGCTTCCCTCCACCTCGACGCCCGCATCGCGGGTTACGCCGGTCTGGGCCGTGGGCGCGGACGACTGCGGTCGCTCGGCTTGACGGTCGAGGTGCGCGGCAAGGCGGGACCACCCCGGCGCGGGCGGCTGGACCTGTGCCCGAACGCGGGGCGAGTCGACTGGGTGCTGCGCGAAAAGGCCACGCGGCCAGTCGAAGCCATCGACACGCAGGAGGCGGTGTCGTGACCGGGCGAATCATGGATACGGCACCGTGACTCGGCGCGGGTCGAAGCGGGTGCTTGCTCTGTGGTGTCCGGACTGGCCCGCGGTCGCCGCCGCGGCGATGGCTGGACTTCCCGCGACGCGGCCGGTGGCGGTGCTGTTCGCCAACCGGGTGGTGGCGTGTTCGGCGATCGCGCGGACCGAGGGGGTGCGCCGTGGGCTGCGGCGGAGGGAGGCGCAGGCGCGGTGTCCCGAACTGTATCTCGCGCAGGAGGACCCGGATCGGGACGCGCGACTGTTCGAGCCGGTGGTGGCCGCGGTAGCTGAGACGATGCCCGGTGTGGAGGTGCTGCGTCCGGGACTGCTCGTGCTCGGTGCGCGCGGCGCGGCGCGGTTCTTCGGCTCCGAGGAGGCCGCGGCCGAGCGTCTGGTCGACGCGGTGGCCGCGGCCGGGACGGAGGCGCAGGTCGGGATCGCCGATGAGCTGTCGACGGCAGTGATCGCCGCACGTCGTGCCGCGATCGTGCCGGTGGGCGCCGCTGCGCGATTCCTCGCGCCGCTGCCGGTGGCGGAACTCGCGATCGAACCGAGCCTGGCCGCCCCTGAGCGCGCCGATCTGGTCGACCTGCTGCACCGCTTGGGTTTACGGCGAATCGGTGATTTCGCCGCGCTGTCCTCGTCCGAGGTCACCTCCCGGTTCGGCACCGACGCCGTGCTCGCGCATCGTTGCGCCAGGGCCGAACCGGAGCGTCCGCCGTCCGCGCGGCGGCCGCCACCGGATCTGGTGGTGGAGTACCGCTGCGATCCGCCGATCGAACGGGTCGATGCCGCCGCCTTCGCAGGTCGCCTGCTCGCAACCCGGCTGCATGCCGCGCTCGCGGCTGCCGGGCTGGCCTGCACCCGGCTCTCGGTATTCGCGAAAACAGAGGCAGGAGAGGAGTTTTCGCGGATCTGGCGATGCGCCGAGCCGTTGACGCCGGAGGGTACGGCGGACCGGGTGCGCTGGCAGCTGGACGGCTGGCTCACCCGGCGCGACGGCGCACGGCCCACCGCGCCGATCATCGTGCTGCGGCTGGAACCCGTCGAAGTGGTCGCGGCGGGCGCGCTGCAACTCGGGTTGTGGGGCGGGGTCGGCGAGGAGGATGAGCGTGCTCGCCGCGCGCTCGTCCGGGTGCAGGGCCTGCTCGGCGGGGAAGCGGTGCGGGTGGGTGTGCTCAGCGGCGGACGCGGACCCGTCGAGCGGATCACCATGGTCACGCTGGGCGACGAACTCGTCCCCGCGACCGATCCCACGCAGCCTTGGCCGGGCCGGCTACCCGAGCCGGCCCCTGCCGGGCTGCTGCTGAACCGTCCGCTGGTGCGGCTGGAGGCCGCCGACGGCACTCCGGTCAAGGTCACCGATCGCGCCATGTTCGACGCCGATCCCGCGCTGCTGCGCTGGGGAAGCAAGCAGTGGCGGCTGACCGGCTGGGCGGGGCCCTGGCTGGTGGACGAACGGTGGTGGGCGCCGGACTCGGACGCCGCCGAATTCACCGCCCGCGCCCAGGTCCAGCTCGACGGCGCCCCTGCCGACAGCCGAGTGCTCCTATTGGTCTACCGCGACGAAACCTGGCGCGTCGAAGGACTTTACGAGTGAAGCGTCCTAGCCGAGCTCGGCAAGCAGGCGCACCGCAGGCGCCATGCCGTCGATCCAAGCGGCCGGCGAGCCGGTGGTCGGCGAGACGATGACGGCGTGCACGCCGAGCTCGGCGTAGTCGGCCATCTGCCGGACGAAAGCGTCTCGGGTGTCCGGGCCGGGTCGCGAGCCGCTGGCGAGGATCGTCTTGCGGATCTGGTCGTAGTCCCGGCCGAGGTCGTCGCAATGCCGTCGCAATACGTCGAGCTTGTGCGCGACCTCGGCGGGTGTGGAAGCGAACAGGTTGCAGGCGTCACCGTATTGCGCGACCAACCGCAGCGTCTTGCGCTCCCCGCCACCGCCGATGAGCACCTTCGGCCGATTGATCGGCTGCGGCGAACACAGCGTTTCGGCCAACTGGTAGTACGTACCGTCGAACGCGCCGTTGGCTTGTGGGTCCCACATCTGCAGGCAGATACGCAGCGTCTCTTCCAGCCGTTCGAACCGTTCGGCGACCGGCGGGAACGGCACGCCGAGCCCGCGGTGCTCGCGCTCGAACCACGCGGCTCCGATGCCCAGCACCGCCCGGCCGCCGGAGAGGACGTCGAGTGTGGTGACGATCTTGGCGAGCAGGCCCGGGTGCCGGTAAGTCACGCCGGTGACGAGCAGGCCCAGCTCGACACGGGAGGTGTGCGCGGCCAAATATCCGAGGGTGGTGTAGCCCTCCAGCATGTTCGACTCCGCCGGCAGGCCGGTCGGTTCTATCTGGAAGTAATGGTCCATGAACGACAGCCAGGTCGCCCCGGATTCTTCCACCGCGGCGCCTACTCTGGCCAGCTCGCCGGCGATAGCGGTGGTCCCACCGTCGATGTCGAATACGGGCAAGTGAAAACCGAGCTCCATGAAAGCGATCCCTTCTACTGGACAACCCTGTATCCGCGCAGACTATGTGCCGGAGTGCACTCCAGGTCAAACTCGCACCGGGCGCGACCACACCGTCGCCAGGTCCTTTCCTGGCCTGTTCCGCATGCCGCTCGAAACAGGCAGTCCGCGTACGACTTTGCGATGCCCGGCTGCGGCTTCTCGGCCGGCGCTGCACCGCAGGCGCTTCGAGTGATCCGCGCTACACCGGGAGGGTCGCGAGTATGACGGACAGTATTCTCGATGGTCGTGGATCTGACGGTGGGCCAAGTGGCATTCGGAGACCTGCGGATCGCCTATCGGGATTCGGGTATCGGCGCGGTCAGCGACATTCCCGTGATGCTGGTGCACGGCATGGGTGGTGACGGACACACTTGGGATCGGTTCGCACGTGTATTGGTGCAATCCGGGCGCCGGGTGATCATCCCGGATCTCCGTGGACACGGCCGTAGCTCACATACCGATTCCTATCGGTTCGACGAATTCGGCGCCGATCTGCTGTGGCTCTGCGACGAGTTGGAGCTGTCCGCGGTGGATCTGGTCGGGCATTCGCTCGGCGGCTACGCGGCATCCTGCATCGCGCAGCAGCGGCCGGAGTTGGCGCGCAGGCTGGTCATCGAGGAGTGCCCGCTTCCGTTGCAGTCCGGCGCCGAGGAACCGCGGCTGACCCGTCGCTTTCCGAGCGTGCCCGAGTTGTGGCACGCCACCTCCAGTTTGGTTCGCCACCCGGGCGCGGTGCTCGCGTTCGACCGCTCCATGACGAAGACCGCGCTGGAACAGTTCCGCAAGCCGAACCCGGAGTGGTGGGACCGGCTCCCCGATATCACGGCGCCCACGCTGGTGCTGTGCGGCGGTCCGGCAGGCATGGTCGATCCGGCGAAGCTGGATCTGCTGCGGGCCGCCATCCCGGACTGCACGGTGACCACGTTCACCTGCGGCCACAGCATCCACCGCGACCGCTACCGGGAGTTCGCGGCGACCGTTCGGCCGTTCCTGGCGGGCTGAGCGGGCGGGGCCGAGAGTTCGGGCGCGGCTCATCGATGTGCGACTCGACTGCTCGCGCCGTCCGGCAGGTCCGCCGCCACGTTCGAGAGTCGAATGCGCACGAGGGATTCGAATGCGCGAATCGTTCGAACAACGCTCGAAACGTTCGAACATATGTGCGATAATCAGTGCATGTCGGACGATCGGATGTCGGAGGTGTTCGCCGCGGTGCGGCTCGGTGGCGTCGACCCGGCGGCGGGGCGACGGGCGTTGGAAACGCTTTGGGACGAACTCGGCGAACGCGCGGAAGTGTTGTACCGCTGTGTGATCGCCCACCATCTCGCCGATCTTCACGAGGAGGCCGCCGAGGCGCTGTGCTGGGATCAGCGCGCGCTGGCCGCGGTGTTCGGACCTGGCGTGCCGCTCGACGAGGGCCTGCGCGGCTTCCTTCCGTCGCTGTATCTGAACCTGGCCGACAGTCATCGCCGGGTCGGTGAGTTCGAGGTGGCCAGGATGCAGTTGGCCATCGCCCGTGGGCATCTCGACGTCCTCGCCGCCGACGCCTATGGCGCGCTCATCCGGGCGCGTCTGTGCCGGATCGAGGGCGCTCTGGCTGCGGCTTCCGTCGAACGTCTCCCAAGTCCCTGACCTGCTTGTACCTTCTCATTGTTCGAATGTATGTTCGAGTATAGGAGGTGTGTCGTGGGTTGGGGCAACGGTCCGCCGAGCTGGGCGGAGATGGAACGGGTGCTGTCCGGGCGGTCGAACCCGCACCCGGGCGATGGCGGCGATAGCCCGGCGTGGTCGCGCAAGCGTGCGGAGTATCAGCCCGAGCCGGTGGAACGCACCGACGAACCGTCGGTGCCGTACGCGGAGCTGCACGCGCATTCGGCCTATAGCTTCCTGGATGGAGCGAGCCATCCGGAGGAGCTGGTGGAAGAGGCGGTGCGGCTCGGCCTGGAGGCGATCGGGCTCACCGACCATGATGGTTTCTACGGCACGGTCCGCTTCGCCGAGGCCGCCAAGGAGTGGGGGATGCCCACGGTCTTCGGCGCCGAACTGTCGCTCGGTGCGCCGGCCGAATCGCGCGTCGCGAGTCTGGAACGCGGGCACGCCGCGGTTGCTGATTCGGCGCCGCGCACCGGCGCGCCGGATCCGGCCGGGGCGCACCTGCTGGTGCTGGCCCGTGGTCAGGAGGGCTACCGCAGGCTCTCCCGGGAGATCGCCGCCGCGCACATAGCCGCAGGGGAGAAGGGCATCCTGCGCTACGACCTGGACACGCTCACCGCCGCGTCGCAGGGACACTGGCACATCCTGACCGGCTGCCGGAAGGGCCACCTCCGCCGAGCGCTTGCGGTCGACTTGCGCACGGGCAACACCCGTCTGGCGCACGCGGAGGCCGCGCTGCGCGAGCTGACCGACCGCTTCGGCGCCGACCGGGTGAGCGTGGAACTCACCCACCACGGAATCCCCGAAGACGACGAGCGAAACGCCTATCTCGTCGCCCTCGCCGAACGTCTGGGCCTACCCGTGCTCGCTACCACCGGAGCGCATTTCGCCGCGCCGAGCCAGCGCCGCCGCGCCATGGCGCTCGCGGCGATCCGGGCCAGGCGGAGCCTGGACGAGATCGCCGGCTGGCTGGCTCCCGCGGGTGGTGCGCACCTGAGGTCCGGGGCGGAGATGGCGCGATTGTTCGCCGACTGCCCGCAAGCGGTAGCGAACGCGGCGGCGCTGGCCCGCGAATGCGCCTTCGACCTGAAGCTGATCGCCCCGAAACTGCCGCCGTTCGACGTGCCCGCCGGACACGACGAGCAGTCCTGGCTGCGCGAACTCACCCTCGCCGGCGCGGCGCGGCGCTATGGAGGGCCGGAGCGGAACCCGCAGGCCTATCGGCAGATCGAGCACGAACTCGCGGTGATCAACGCTTTGGAGTTCCCCGGCTACTTCCTGGTGGTGCACGATATCGTCAGCTTCTGCAAGGACAACGGCATCCTCTGCCAGGGCCGCGGTTCGGCGGCCAACTCCGCGGTCTGCTACGCGATCGGCATCACCAATGTCGACCCGGTGCGCAACCAGTTGCTGTTCGAGCGCTTTCTCTCGCCGGAGCGCGACGGTCCGCCGGATATCGACGTCGACATCGAATCCGACCGTCGCGAAGAGGCGATCCAGCACGTCTACCGCAAGTACGGTCGCCAGTACGCGGCGCAGGTGGCCAACGTGATCACCTATCGCGGCAAATCCGCGGTGCGCGACGCCGCACGGGCGCTGGGTTTTTCGCCGGGTCAGCAGGACGCGTGGAGCAAGCAGGTGAGCCGCTGGAGCCTTGTTGATTCGGCCTCCGGGCCCGCCGCTCGCACCGCGGTCGGCGCCGAGACGAACACTAGCGCCGAGACGAACACCGACATCCCCGCCGAAGTGCTCGAGCTGGCCGCCGAGATCGAGGGGTTGCCACGGCATCTCGGCATCCATTCCGGCGGCATGGTGATCTGCGACCGCCCGATCGCCGACGTCTGCCCGGTGGAGTGGGCGCGGATGCCCGGCCGCAGCGTCTTGCAGTGGGACAAGGACGATTGCGCCGCCATCGACCTGGTGAAATTCGACCTGCTCGGCCTCGGCATGCTCTCCGCGCTGCATTACATGATCGACCTGGTGCGTGAGCACAAAGGCGAGACCGTCGAGTTGCACGAACTCGATCTGGCCGAACCCGAGGTCTACGAGATGCTGTCGCGCGCGGATTCGGTGGGCGTTTTCCAGGTCGAGTCGCGGGCGCAGATGGCCACGCTGCCGCGGCTGAAACCGCGCAACTTCTATGATCTCGTGGTCGAGGTGGCGCTGATCCGTCCCGGTCCCATCCAAGGTGGCTCGGTGCATCCCTACATCCGCAGGCGCAACGGGGCCGAGGACGTCGTCTACGACCATCCGGCACTGAAGAACGCGCTGGAACGCACGCTCGGGGTGCCGCTGTTCCAGGAGCAGCTCATGCAGCTGGCCGTCGACGTCGCCGGATTCACCGCCGTCGAGGCCGATCAGCTGCGCCGCGCCATGGGCTCCAAACGCTCCCCGGAGCGCATGCGGCGGCTCCGGGAACGGCTCTACCGGGGCATGCGCGAGCGGCACGGCATCACCGGCGAGGTCGCCGACCGGATCTACGAGAAGCTCTACGCGTTCGCGAATTTCGGTTTCCCGGAAAGCCATTCGCAGAGTTTCGCCTCGATCGTGTTCTACTCGGCCTGGTTCAAGTTGCATCATCCCGCCGCGTTCTCGGCGGGCTTGCTGCGCGCCCAGCCGATGGGCTTCTACTCCCCGCAGTCGCTGGTCGCCGACGCGCGCAGGCATGGCGTCCTGGTGCACGGCCCCGACGTCAACGCCAGCCGCGCCGAACCTACCCTCGAGGCGAAGGGCACCGAGGTGCGCCTCGGGCTGGCCGCGGTCCGCCAGATCGGCGCCGACCTCGCCGAACGCATCGTGGCGGCCCGGGGCGAGCGGCCATACACGTCTTTCCTCGATCTGACCGGGCGGGTGGAACTCACTGTCGCCCAAGCGGAATCCCTCGCGACCGCCGGTGCGCTCGGCAGTCTCGGCAGCACTCGCCGCGAAGCTTTGTGGGCGGCCGGCGCTGCCGCGGGTGAGCGTCCGGATCGTCTGCCCGGTACCGGCGCGGCCACCACCGCACCCGCCCTGCCCGGGATGAGTGATCTGGAAATGGCCGCCGCCGACGTGTGGGCCACGGGCGTCTCCCCGAGTAGCTATCCGACCCAGTTCTTGCGTCCGCGGCTCGACGCGCTCGGCGTCATCCCGGCTTCCGGTTTGGTCGAGGTGCTCGACGGATCGCGCGTGCTGGTGGGCGGCGCGGTGACGCACCGGCAGCGCCCGGCCACCGCGGCGGGCGTTACGTTCCTCAACCTGGAGGACGAAACCGGCATGGTGAACATCGTCTGCTCGGTAGGCCTGTGGAGCCGTTACCGCCGCCTCGCCCAAGGCGCGACGGCCCTGCTCGTCCGTGGCCGGGTGCAGAATGCCGAGGGCGCGGTGACTGTCGTCGCCGAACACCTGCAGCGCCTGGATCTGCGGATGGTGTCCAAGTCGCGCGACTTCAGGTGAGCGCGTGGCCGCCGAAAGGCTCGCGAAAGCGGTGTTCGCGCAGCGTAAACGGCTACTGTGCCAAGCATGAGGAAGCTTGCTGTGCTGTGCGTCGGTGTGCTGGGGTTGACACTGCTCACCAGCTGCGGCGATCACGAGGCGACACCCACCCGGGACCGTTCGTCGTCGATCGCCACCGGCCCCGCCCCCGCCGTGGTGCCTCCCGGGTTCCGGGAGCAGGCGCCGCCGAAGCGGGATAACTCGGGCGGTGAACCGATGACCGCGCGCAAAGAAGTCGTCACCGGCAGTGTCGAGATCACCGCCGGCGCACCGATCGCCGCGGCGGGCGCGATCATCGATCGGGTGCACGAGGCGGGCGGCCGGGTCGACAGCCGCACCGAACAGCCGGGTACCGACGACTCGGAGCCGAGCGCCACGCTCATCGTCCGGCTGCCCGCCGACAAGACCGATGCGTTCCTCGCGGGGCTCGGCGGTGTCGGCCAGGTCACCCGGATCAGCACCAACCGCGACGACGTCACCATGCAGTGGGAGGACCTGGACGCCAAGATCAAGGCGTTGCAGGCTTCGGTCGAGCGGCTGCGCGTGCTCATCGCGGGCGCCGCCACCACCTCCGATCTGCTCGCCGCCGAGCAGGCGCTGTCCAGCCGTCAGGGCGAGGTGGACAGTCTCACCGCGCAGAAGCGGCGCCTGGACGACCAGATCGCCTTGTCCACCCTGACCATCGACGTCACCAGCGACGCCAAGCGGCCCGACGACGCCGACAGTTTCTGGGACGGCATCGTCTCCGGCTGGAACTCGCTGGTGGACTGGTTGCAGGGCGTGGTCGTGTTCAGCGGCAAGGCGATTCCGTGGCTCGGCTTCCTCGCGGTGCTCGCCGCCGCACTGTGGGCCATCGTGCGGCTGGTGCGGCGCAGGAAGACCGCGCCGGATGGGGAAGAATCGGCACCGGCTCGCGAGGAGCCCCCGACCAGCGCCGCCGCTGTGGTGGGCGCGGACAACAGCGCAGGTGAGCAGAGTGCCGACAGCAGTAAGGGCGACGATCAAGCCGAACAGCCGTAAGGGTCCGTTGGTGGAAACCCTCGACGACGGCAGCCTGCAACTGTATGTGCGGGCCCCCGCTGTCGAGGGCAAGGCCAACAAAGCGGCCATCGAGTTGCTCGCCGAGCACTATCGCGTACCCAAGTCCGCGGTCCGCCTCGTCGCCGGGGCCACCTCGCGCTACAAACGCTTCGAAATCGACGTGTGAAGCTGCGAACTCGCGAGCAATCAGTACTCCAACTCGGCCCATGGAATGTAGATGGGGAAGGGGAAGTCGATCTCGACGCCGTTCGGATCGTCGCGGGTCCATTCGCCGACCACGAGATAGTTGGCCGCGCGGAGCGGACGGACTCCATCCGGCAGCTGAGCGTGCCCGGTCTCCAGTGCGTACGCACGAGCCATGGCGATGGCGCTCTCTTCGCGGGCCAGCGAGACCTCCCAGTACCAGGGGATTCCGGCGCTCGCGTAGCGGCCCTTCTTGGCCTCGATATCGGTCTGGGTGTTGGACGGGGAGAGGACCTCGCCGACCAGGAGGACGTCCGCACCGCGGAGATCCTGATACGGGGATTCGAGGCAGCGGTGCACCAGGAAGTCCGGTGTCACGAAGTCGGACTTGCCGCTGCCTCCGAGGAAGACGTTCGTCTCGGTCGTGACGCGCCAGCAGTGCTGTGTGTGCTCCGACATGTCTTGCCGGGCACAGCGGCGCAAGCCATTCCACAGCAGATTCGTGAAGGTCTGGTGTTCGCTAGGGCCGCGCCGCACCCAGACCACCCGGCCATCCCACAACTCGATCTGCTCCGCGATTTCCTCAGGGAGTCGCTCCAACTCCTCCCATGTCATGTATTCCGGGAGGTTCGGCCGCTCAACGCGTGGACGGGGCATGCCGCCATGGTAGCCGCGCGGTCCGCGAGTCGAACCGCTCCCAGGAATCCGACTGGGCCCAGACCACATAAGGTTGGTCGCAGGCTGGATGCCAGGCGAGTTGGCGTCGAGCTTCGTCCATCGACCGCCGCTACGCTCCGTGATTCGGCGGGTCGCGCGGCTAGACCCCGCCGGGGAATCCGAGTTGGCGCCATGCCTCGTACACCGTCACCGCCGCCGCGTTCGAGAGGTTCATCGAGCGGCGGCCGGGCAGCATCGGGATGCGCAGCCGATCGGTGATGTGCGAGTCCGACAGCACCTCCGCAGGCAGTCCGGTGGGTTCGGTTCCGAACAGCAACACATCGTTCTCGCGGTAGGTCACGTCGGTGAAACGGGTGGTCGCTTGGGTAGTGAACGCGTAGACCCGCTCCGGGCGCAGCTCCTCCCACGCCGCCGCCAGATCGGCGTGCACCGTCACCGACGCCAGATCGTGGTAGTCCAACCCGGCCCTGCGCAATTTCGGCTCGGACAGATCGAACCCCAATGGCTCGATCAGATGCAGATGGCATCCGGTCCCGGCGACCAACCGTATCGCATTGCCGGTATTCGGCGGAATGCGCGGCTCATGGAACATCAGATGGAACACGGGTCTCAGTCAACCAGGCGCCGCGACCGCCGGGGCTGTCGGCAAGGCTTCAGCCGAAGCTGCCCGTGCTCGGCTTGCCGATCACGTCGACGGTGACGATGTCCGTCGTCGCGGTGTAGCCCTCGCGGGGATCGCCGGTGGGTCGTTCCCAGGCGCATGCGCCGCGCACGCGCATCTGTCCGGCGGGCAGGGACCCGTTGCCGAGCGACGTCTGCACCATCTTGCCGTCGGGGATGGCGAACGAGGTGGGGTTGTTGCCACCGAAGATCTCCCCGGTGTCGTTGTTGTACACCCAGCACACCCCCTCGGCGTTGGGGTTGCGGAATTTCGCCGACACGGTTCCGGGCACCGAGAAGACCTCCTCGAGCACCGGAGACGACAGCGGAGGTGTCGCGGTAGCGGTGGCGCCGAAGCCGGGCGCCATCGCAAGCGCGGCGAGCGCGAGCAGGGGGAGTCGTCGAATGATCATGATCGAGATGATGCCAGCTCGCGCATGTGCCCGTGCTCCCGGGAAGCCAATTAATCTGACCGACAACGCTTTTCGAGCCGAAAGAAACGCTCGAGTCGGGTCTCGATTACGCCTCGAGGTGCGCTGCGCGCAGTAGGCCTGGAGTGGGAGATCGAGGCTTCGCCGACCGCCCGCAAAATGTGTGCCGGGTGGCGCTTGGGGCCTCGCATGTGCGCACGCACCGGGGCCGGGGTGCGCGACGCTCACCAGCCCAGAGACCTTTTCCATGCGTCGTGCTCGGCTGGTGAGGACATCCGGCCACCGTTGCAACCGGGTGCCCATCGGGCATAGGTGCGCTCCGGGCTGACGGTGATGACGTCAGCGACCGCTACCAACCCGGTGGGCACTTCCCCGCCGAAGTGCCGGACACCGGGAACGATGACCGCGTCTACGTCCACGCGGCGAACAACGTTCAGCAGACGGCTCAGCGGGCTGTCGGTCTCAGCACGGAACACAACCGTTTTCGCGAGCTCGTAACCGAGCCGCTTGGCGAGACTGCGGATCTGAATCTCGTCCCAGGTCTGCGAGATGCCGGATATGTCCCGGCGCAGGTATCCGATCGCTGTTGGCCGTGCCCTCATCGCGTCCACCTCGCTCGTCGTCGTTGGTGAGCACCCGACGCCGGGGAACAGCGTCCTGATGACCCAGTGACTTGGACTCACCCGGCGTCGCGTGCTGTTCACAGACGCTAAGGATTTGAAGTGGCTGAAGGGTAGTAACTTGACAGAACTTGACAGAACTTTTTCTACCACCTGACCAGTGGGCCAGAATGAGGCAATATGGTCTACAGGAGTGACACACTCGGTCACACTCCTGGATGGGAGCCAAGATCATGCGCTTACAGTTCCTCGGCAAGGGTGGCTCAGGCCAAGGCCAGTGCCCGACGCTGTACACCACCGACCAGGGCAGCTTTCTGGTCCAAGGTTGGATGACAGGCGAGCCCGGCACAGTCGAGATCCCACACTTGCTGCTCGGGTTCGCTGACCCGGATACGTTCGTCGGGGCGACGATGACGGACACCGGCCGGGGTACGTTCACCATCTCCGGCCGACCGATTACGGACGCCGAGTCGCTGGCTCAACTCGTCCTAGCCGACGACGAGACGGCTATCGAGGTGCCGAAGCGAGAAAGGAAGTTCTACGGTGCGTCTGCTGCAAGGACAAGCGTTCTGGGACCTGTTCCAGCAAGCTGAGCGCTCGGCGTTCCACCTCGAAACCAGGGATGCCTACGACGTAGACGACGAGAACCCCCGATCCGCGCGGTTCCTCGAAGGTCACCGAGACGACGACTATGCATGGTTTCAGCCGTGGCTGAACCTCATGCGGGACGCCACGAATCGAGGCGTAGTCGTCTCGCGGGTTCGGGTGGTCACGGTGCCGCTCCCGGATTATCACCGTTGGCTGCTCTCGATCACACCGGAGAACGCCGACGCCGGGGAGGACATCCGTTACGTGCCAAGGCATCTCGCCGGGGAGCTCCCAGCGGACGACTGGTGGCTATACGACGATTCGCTCGTTGCCTTCAACGTCGTTGATCTCAGTGGCGCTGGAGCAGGGGTCGCCGCGACCGACGACCCGCACCTGGTCGCGTACTGCCGCAGCGTCCGAGAACGACTGTGGAAGCTGGCTACGCCCTACGCCGAGTTCGCACACGCGGTATTGTGACCAACTCGGTTCACGAACAGCGGGAAGCGCTCGGAAAGCGCCTGCGCGAGATTCGCAAGGATGCCGGACTCACCGGACGCCGGCTCGCTGCCTTGGCGGGCTGGCACGAGTCGAAGGTGTCCAAACTCGAAACCGGTGATCGCAGTCCATCGGAGCAGGATCTACGCGCGTATTGTGCCCACACGGGCACCAAGGACCAGCTAACGGACCTGGTAGCGACGGTGCGGAACATCGAGTCGGCGTATGTCGAGTACAAGCGGTTGTTGCACACGGGCACGAAGCGGCGACAGCAACAGTCGGTGACACTGGCCGAACAGACCAAGCTCATGAGGTTCTACGAACCGGTGCTGATCCCAGGGATCCTCCAGACCGCCGAGTACGCCGAAGCGGTACTTAGCAGGGTGACCGAGTTCTACCGGATACCCAACGATGTAGACGAAGGTGTCTCGAAACGGCTTGAACAGCAAAAAGTTCTCTACCAGAGTGACCATCGGTTCCATATCCTGATCACCGAACAGTCGTTGTCTACGACTGTGGGAGACGCCGAGGTCATGGTCGGCCAGCTGGACCGACTCCTGGCTGTCATGGGGTTGCCTCGGATGCTGTTCGGGGTGGTCCCATCGGATGCCGAATGGCTCACCCCTGCAACAAATTTCGTCATGTTCGATGACCGTATGGTGTTGGTTGAAGCGATCACAGCAGAGCTGAAAATCACTCAGCCGAGAGAGATTGCGTTGTACGCACGAGCGTTCGAAATTCTCGCTGCGCAGTCGGTAACCGGCAAGGCGGCCCGTGCGCTGGTCGCGGCCGCGCTGGACCGATGGCGCGACAAGTCCACGGCGTGACGAAGCCGGGGTTGCGGTGCCCCGGCTTCCTCGACGTTCCGACCTAGACGGTTGTTCATCCGCCCGGTTCGCGGGGCCGGTTCGGTGCCGGACTATGCGAGGCGGATATCCGCGGTGGCGAGACCGAAGATCTTGCGTCCTGCGGACTTGGCGACGATGACGATGACGGCGGCCCTGGTCTCGGGGTCTATCGACTTGATGCGCCCGGTGAACTCGACACTTCCGGCGCAGGAGGCTTCGACGATCGTGTAGTTCGACAGCCGCACCGCGTACCTGACCAGCGCCCCGGGGTCACCGAGCCACTCGGTGACGAAGCCTGCCCCCAAGCCCATTGTGAGCATGCCGTGCGCTATCACATCAGGAAGGCCCGCGAGCGCGGCGATATCGTCGTGCCAGTGGATCGGGTTCACATCACCGGCGACACCGGCGTAGTTCACCAGATCACCCCGCGTCAGCTGCGTGATCCGGGTAGGAAGCTCGTCACCGACCGTAACATCCTCGAATCGGATTCCGCTGCGCGAGATTCGCGTCGGAGCGATCGTGAACTGCCGTGACCCCATCGCCGAAGCCGGATACGTCGCAATCCGCCCATCCGCCACGGCGGCTGCGGTCGCGGATCGAGAGGGCACGTCGATACCGTGCATGACCACGCGCTCGATCGCATCGTTGATGCCGGCGTCGACGTCCTCGCCGGTGATGCCGACGACGGTCGTGTACATGACTTGCCCAACCCGACCTGTCTGGTCGGTGAAGGTGTTCTTGACAGTGAGCAGGTCCTTGCCTGCGATGCGGCGAACCGAAGCGAGTTCGACGTCGCTGACCAAACGGTCACCCGCCACCACCGGTTTGTGCATTTCGAAAACCTGGTCGGTTTGCACGAACACGTTGTAGCCGCTGATGACATTTTCGAAAAGCTTGCGGTTGGCCAGCATCGCGGCGATCGAGATGAACGTGGTCGGCGCGACCAGACCCGCATACCCGAGTTCGCCGGCAGCGTCCTCGCTCCAGTGCGCGGGGTGGAAGTCCTGCACAGCGCGCGCATATTCGCGGATCTTCTCCCGACCCACCTCGTAATAGTCATCCACGCGATAGTGATGGCCCACCTGCTCAGCCACATCGAATGTCGCTTCCACCAAGCCCTCCTCGCTTCAGATTCTCCCAGGACCTCGCAACCGGGTGTCCGCAGAACCCGACTGCGCGAACGGACCCCACTTTCTTACCGGACGCGGGCTCTGTCGAAGTCTTGGCGGCTCGGCCTGGTAAGCAGCTGATCGTCAGCTGTGTCGATCAGCGATCCCGGCGGCCTGATCTCGTAACGCTCGGGGGGTCTGCGAGAATCGGGGCGTGACCGAAGCCGATACACCTTCCGCGGAGCAACGGGCCGGGCGCCGCAATGTGGGGGCGGAGCTTCTGCGGTGCCATCTGCCGATGGTGGTCGTCACGCTGGTCATCGTGGTGGCGGTGGTGTTCGTCGCGTCTGATCGGTGGCGGCGCGGAGCTTTCTTTTTCGGTGGGGCGACGCTGCTGGCCGCGGCGTTGCGGCTGTGCCTGCCCACCGCGCGGGTCGGTCTGCTCGCGGTACGCAGCAAGCCCTTCGACGTGGGAGCGCTGACGTTGTTCGGCTCGAGCATCGTGTTCCTCGCGGCCACGATCAATCTCGGCTAGGAGAAACAATTCCGCAGGCCCCAACCGCCCGCCGATTCGTGCGAAACTCCTTGGCGCTGAAGTCTTTTCAGTGTCCGCGTCGCACGCCGGCGCGGGCGAGCCGCATCGTTTCGGTCAGCAGCTTCGACACCGCCGCCGCCTCGGTGAGGAACCCGTCGTGCCCGTCGCGGGAATTCACGACTTCCAGCCCGTCGCAGCCGGGTAGCAGGTCGGCGAGTTCCTGTTGGGTGCGCAGCGGGTACAGGCGGTCGGAGTCGACGCCGCCGACCACGCACGGCACCGGCGTCGCCGCGAGTGCCGCCTCGACGCCGCCGCGGCCGCGGCCGACGTCGTGGCGGTTCATCGCCTCGGTCAGCAGCACGTAGGTGGCCGGATCGAAGCGTTTGCACAGCTTGTCGGCCTGGTGGTCCAGGTAGCTCTGTACCGCGTAGCGGCCGCCGTCACGCGGGTCCTCGTCCGCTTGCTGCTTGTTCGCGAAGCGGTGGTCGAGCTCGAACTCGGTGCGGTAGGTCAGGTGCGCGATCCGCCGGGCGATGGCCATACCCGCCAGCGGGGCGCGGCCGCTGTCGTGATAATCGCCACCCTGCCAGTCGGGGTCGGCCTTGATCGCCGCGATCTGTGTGGTCTGGGTGCCGATCTGGTCGGCAGTGGCGCGGGCGCCGACCGCGAGCACCAGCGCGGCGGCGACCCGATCCGGCGCGCCTACCATCCACTCCAGCACGCGCATGCCGCCCATCGACCCGCCGACGACGGCGGCGAGCCGGTCGATGCCGAGCCGGTCGAGCAGCATCGCTTCCGCGGTCACCTGATCGCGGATCGAGATTTCCGGAAACCGTGTGCCCCAAGGCTTTCCGTCCGGAGCGGGGCTGGACGGCCCGGTGCTGCCTTTACAGCCGCCGAGCACGTTGGTCGCGATCACGCACCATTCGTCGGTGTCCAGCGGCGCGCCCGGCCCGACCATGCCGTCCCACCAACCGGGCAGGGGATGGATGTCGTCCGGCCTGCCGACGACGTGCGAGTCACCGGTGAGTGCGTGTTCGACCAGCACGACATTGTCCAGTTCCGGGGAGAGTTCCCCCCAGCGCTGCACTCCGAGACGTACGTCCGCAACGACTGCGCCGCTCTCCAACCGGACGTCCCCGATGGGGATGATGCCGAACTCCCCATCCGGGGGCGGCAGGGTGACACTGGGCGTGCGAGCGCTCGATTCGATGTCCACGGTCACGTCGCAGCCGCCGCGAAACCGGCGCGCACATTCTCGCCGTCCAGCGCGAGGGGGGCCGATCGGGGAATGCTCGCGCAGGTCGGCTCCTCCAGCATGAGCCGGCGACGTGTCATCGACGCAGGGTGAATCACGACAGAACGCACATCGCCGATGGTAGCGACGTGGTCGGAGCGGGACGGCTGGCCGGCGAATGCCCTACCGGCCAATTGCTGCCCGCGCGGGGACCACACGGCCGAACACCGGCTCGCGCTTTTCGGCGTGCCGGTGCTGTCGAATCCCACCTGGACCTGCGCAGTGTCGAAGGGCCACTGTGCCGGTTCGTCTTCGGCCGCGGCCGCGGACGATTCACTCATGGTTTGCTCCAAATGAAGGTATGCGCCGGTACAGCAGGGGCTAACGGTGTGACGAACAACACATACCGGCTTACCTCCTGATGCGCGCTTGCCCCCGGCTCCCGGGAGCCCGGTCATCACCCGGAGCACCCCGCCGCTGCTGGAGGGTTGCCGACCAGCGAGCCGGGGCTTGACGCTGGTACTCATGACCTGTCCGGAATCATAACCGGCGGCCGTCAGCGGCCGAAATTCCGCATGGAACTCACTGGTCAGCGCCGGTAGGCGCGGTCGCGCACTGCGCGCATCCCGCGGGGTGCGCGATGCTGTCGGCGACCTTCGCCGAACTGGGTGAGCGGGCCGGCGCTTGGGGTCCGATCGGTAACTGACGTGTGCGTCTCACTCCGGGGGCTGCCTGCGGTGCGCGGTCTTCGGCAGCAGTACGCTTGTCTTGCTTGCACCACGGTCTCGCGGACAATGCGGGACCATATACGTTGTCTGTTGGAACAGCTGGGGTCCGCTCACAAGCGTGTTCGCCTGGCCGTGCAATGAGGGCACCATCCTAGGAGGACACGAAGATCCATGTCCAAGATCAAGGTTGAAGGCACCGTCGTAGAACTCGACGGCGACGAGATGACCCGGATCATCTGGCAGTTCATCAAGGACAAACTGATCCACCCGTATCTCGATCTGAACCTGGCGTACTACGACCTGGGCATCGAGTACCGGGACAAGACCGACGACCAGGTCACCGTCGACGCCGCGAACGCCATCAAGAAGCACGGCGTCGGCGTGAAGTGCGCCACCATCACCCCGGACGAGGCGCGGGTCGAGGAATTCGGCCTGAAGAAGATGTGGCGCTCGCCCAACGGCACCATCCGTAACATCCTGGGTGGCACCATCTTCCGCGCCCCGATCATCATCTCGAACGTCCCGCGGCTGGTGCCGGGCTGGACCAAGCCGATCATCATCGGCCGCCATGCCTTCGGCGACCAGTACCGCGCCACCGACTTCAAGGTTTTCCAGGGCGGCACCGTCACCCTCACCTTCACCCCGGAAGACGGCAGTGAGCCGATCGTGCACGAGGTCGTGAAGATGCCCGAGGACGGCGGCGTGGTCATGGGCATGTACAACTTCCGCAAGTCCATCGAGGACTTCGCGCGGGCGTCGTTCAACTACGGCCTGCAGCAGAACTACCCCGTGTACATGTCGACGAAGAACACCATCCTGAAGGCCTACGACGGCATGTTCAAGGACACCTTCCAGGAAGTCTTCGACGCCGAGTTCAAGAGCCAGTTCGACGCCGCGGGCCTCACCTACGAGCACCGGCTCATCGACGACATGGTCGCCTCCTCCATGAAGTGGGAGGGCGGCTACGTCTGGGCCTGCAAGAACTACGACGGCGACGTGCAGTCCGACACCGTGGCCCAGGGCTTCGGTTCGCTGGGTCTGATGACCTCGGTGCTGCTGACCCCGGACGGCCGGACCTGCGAGGCCGAGGCCGCCCACGGCACCGTCACCCGGCACTACCGCCAGCATCAGCAGGGCAAGCCGACCTCGACCAACCCGATCGCGTCGATCTTCGCCTGGACCCGTGGCCTCGAGCACCGCGGCAAGCTGGACAACACCCCCGAGGTCATCGGTTTCGCGCAGACCCTCGAGGACGTCGTCATCAAGACCGTCGAGGGCGGTCAGATGACCAAGGACCTCGCGCTGCTCGTCGGCGGCGACCAGGGCTACCTGAGCACCGAGGAGTTCCTCGGCGCGCTGGACGCGAACCTGGCTCGCGCGTTGCGCTGAGCCGATCCGGCGCTGAGCCGTCTCGGCGTCGTGCTGCGGGGCCGAGCCTCATCGCTCGGCCCATCGGGCACCCGCCCCGCCTCCTGGCGGAACGGGTGCCCGCACTGGTTTGCGATCAGTGCAATGTCGGCTGCGGCTACCGAGGACGCCACCACGCCACACCCTGCGCGTACTCCGGGGCACGGCGGCTGCGTGTGGCCGTCGCCATGTGAGCGCTTGTTCCTCTGAGCGAGCGGGGTTCGTCCCGCTCACGCGGATTCGGTTGCTGACCAATATTTTCGCGCCGCTACGGTGGGCGAACTCACGTTCGCGCGGGAAGCAGACGTGACTGGTTGACGGTTACATGAAGGCGTGACCACCCCCACAGCCACTCACGTCAGCGCGCGTTCTGCGCGCACCGATTGGCACCTGCCCGCGATGCTGGCGTTGGCGCTCGGTGGATTCGGTATCGGAACGACCGAGTTCGTCACCATGGGTTTGCTGCCGGATATCGCCTCTGCCATGCGCGTTTCCGAGCCGACCGCGGGCCACGCGGTGTCGGCGTACGCGCTCGGCGTGGTGGTCGGCGCACCGCTGATCGCCGCGCTGTGCGCGCGGGTCGCGCGCAAGCGGTTGCTCATCGCGCTCATGGTGGCGTTCACGCTGGGCAATGTGGCCACCGTGGCGGCGCCGTCGTTCGAGACGCTGGTGCTAGCACGGTTCGTCTCGGGGTTGCCGCACGGTGCCTACTTCGGCGTCGCTTCGCTGGCCGCCGCCACACTCGCCCCGGTGGGGCAGCGGGCCAAGGCGGTAGCCGCGGTTATGCTGGGGTTGAGCGCCGCCAACGTTGTCGGCGTTCCCGCAGCCACTTGGCTCGGCCAGCACCTCGGCTGGCGGGACGCGTTCGTGGTGGTAGTAGTGATCGGCGCAGCCACCGTCGCGGCCCTGCTGCGCTTCGTTCCCGAACTCACCGGCATACCGGTGACCAACCCGATGACCGAACTCGGCGCCCTGCGCCGCGCGCAGGTGCTGTTGACGCTGCTGGTCGGGGCCGTCGGCTTCGGCGGTATGTTCGCCGTCTACACCTACGTCGCCACCACACTCACCGATGTCGCGGGTCTGCGGGCCGGACTGGTGCCGGTGGTGCTGATGTTGTTCGGCGTCGGCATGGTGGTCGGCAATATCGTCGGCGGCGTGCTCGCCGACCGCGGCGTGGACCGCGCGATCTTCGCGGCGATGATCGCCATGATCGTGATCGTCGGCGGTTTCGCCGCCGCCGCGCACAACCCGTACACCGCGGCCTTGGGCGCATTCCTGGTCGGCGCCTCGGGGGCCGCGCTGGCCCCCGGCCTGCAGACCCGCCTGATGGACGTCGCCGCAGACGCCCAAACCCTCGCCGCCGCCCTCAACCACGCCGCCCTGAACATCGCCAACGCCGCGGGCGCCTGGCTCGGTGGCCTGGTGATCGCCGCGGGTCTCGGTTATACGGCCCCGGCCCTGGTCGGCGCCGCCCTGGCTGCGACGGGCGCGCTGTTGTTCACCGTGACGGTCTGGGCTGCGCGCAACTCGCGCGCGTAGCTGAATGACCCGTGATCGCGGGCCGGCTGTTCAGCCCGGCTGGTAAGTGCGATCGGGCTGGACAGCAGTTGCGGTGGGACGTCGGACATCCTGCTGAGCAGGCGAACGATTCCAGCTCGATGGCGGGTTCATCGCGGTTGAACTCGATGACGCCGATACGACCTGGATGCCGTTCTCAGCCCACAGCGGTCCTGACCGAGTTTCTCATCGACGAACCCCGACGGCCGCACTGCACCCAGCGTCGGATTCCTTCGCAGTCGACTACTCGTGGGTCCCCGCAAGTTGAGCGCCGGTCGGCATCGCATTAGCGAAGGACTCGCGTGGCGATGTCACTGCCACCTGTAGTCGAGCGGCTAACCTCACCCGAATGCCACCGCGGTTGTCTACGGCCGTCGAGATGAGGAGGCTCCCATCGAGATACCACCTGGGCGCGGTGCGCAGGCCGAGCAGGGACAGGATGCCGCAACTGCACCGAGTTACGCGGTCCTGACGAGCGCGGTCCTCGGCGTGGCGGCGCTGTTGTGCGTCCATTTCGAGTGGGCTCCACTCATCGGGAACTCGACGGGCCCCGACCAATTCGTCGGGCTGGTGATCGGCGGGATGCTGCTGGGCGGTTCGCTGCTGGTGTGGGCGATCAAGACGCTGTATCTGCTCGGCCGAGAGCGCCGGTGGTCCTGGAAGGTTGCCGCGGTGCCGGCGGTTGTGCTCGCGGGTCTGCTGGCCGGCTTGGTGTTTCGGCCCGGAAGTTTCGACTCCGCCCGTCCGGAAATGGAAGAAGTCGCAGTGCAGATGCTGCGCGAGCAGCAGCCGAGTACCCGCCGGGACCTGAGTCTCGGCGGGCTCGACATCAGCTTGGTTCAGCGCGAGCCCGATGGGCGCGTCTACTTCTACGACCGGTTCGCGGGCTCGGCTGTGCGCGGCTGGGTCTATTCGCCTGGCATCGAGCCCGTGGGGAACAGCGCCCGGCGGTTCGAAAAGCTGTCCGGAGACTGGTATTCGTTCATATTCATTATCGACTGACGCCGGTGCCGGGGCACAGAACCACGTCTCGAAGAAGGGGCCTCGTTCGATGTTGTCGAGTGCCTCGGTGAGCAGACGGATAGGTCCGGCGGACGAGTCGGAGCGGGCAGGCGTCTTTGCGAGCAGCCGGTGCGGAACCGCCTGGACCTCGGGCGAGCTCCACTGTCTTCACCCCCCACCGGGATGGTGGTGTCCGGGGGACTTCAGCAGACCGGCATTGTACGGTCGAGCAGTGCCCTACATCTCGACAGTGAATGTGAACGGTGTCCGCGCGGCTGCGAGCAAGGGCCTGCTCGCCTGGCTCGCGGCCACCGAGGCCGACATCGTCTGCGTGCAGGAAACCCGCGCCACCGACGAGCAGGTCGCGGCCGCGCTGGCGCCCGCGCTCGAGGCGGGATGGCAGCTATCGCATGCCGAGCCGGCGTCCAAGGGGCGCGCTGGAGTCGGCATCCTGTCCCGCCGGGCGCCGCGTGCCGTGCGGATCGGCTTCGGCAGCAGTGAGTTCGAGGCAGCGGGCCGCTACCTCGAGGCCGACTTCGACGACATCACGGTGGCGAGCGTGTATGTGCACTCCGGCGATGCGGGCACGGTGCGCCAAGAGGAGAAGTACCGCTTCATGGCCGAGCTAGGCGCCCACCTGACCACGCGGACCGGTGATTTCGTGGTGGCGGGAGACTGGAATATCGCGCACACCGAGCAGGATCTGAAGAACTGGAAGGGAAACCTGAAGTCGGCCGGGTTCCTGCCGCAGGAGCGCGCCTGGATCGACGAGCTGCTGGCCGCGGGCTATGTCGACGTGGTGCGCGGCCTGCATCCCGGGGTCGACGGCCCGTACAGCTGGTGGTCCTACCGCGGTCGCGCGTTCGATAACGACAGCGGATGGCGCATCGACTACCACCTGGCCCGCGGCGATCTCGCCACCCGCGCCAAAGCCGCAGTGGTGGAGCGGGCCGCCGCCTATGATCAGCGCTGGTCCGACCACGCGCCCGTCACGGTGCAGTACCGATGAGCCGCCCGTCGACGTTGATTCGCGGCCTCGCTGTGCTCGGGGCGGTGGCGGTCGCACTGATCGCCGCGGTGCTCGCCCTGCGCGGCGGCACTGACGTCAGCACCGCCACCCCGGTCAGTCGAGTGAGCACGACCAGCGCGGTCGTCGCGCCCGCACCGGCACCGCGCGGAGCGGACAGCGCGTCGCCGGTCACCCAGGCCGTGGGAGTCCCGCAGCGCGCCTACGACACGCTGCGGGAGATCGATGCCGGTCGTTGGCCCGACTCGGCGAACGCTCCCGGCACCCAGGGCGGCGAACACTGGATGAACCGTGGTGGCGACCTGCCCGCCACCGACCCCGGAGGCAAACCGATCACCTATCGGGAATGGGACGTCAATCCGAAGCAGCCCGGCCGATCCCGCGACGCCGAACGCATCGTCACCGGCAGCGATAGCTCGGCCTGGTACACCAGCGACCATTACCGGACCTTCACGAGGATGCGCTGATGACAAAGATCGTCACGTTGTCGCAGTTCCTTGCCCGGCCCGATGCGGACCAGGCGCCGCCCAGCCGCGCGCTCGCCCCGCCGCGGGTCACGTTCGGAACCCTCGCGGTCGACGCCGCCGAATTCAGCGGTGTGCGCGACCGGACGCCGTCGGGCTATCTGGTGCGTGAGCTGCGCGGGATGAAGATGCCCACTACCGCACGGGTTTTCGACGAGTTCGCCGCCGCGTTCCAGTTTCCGTACTATTTCGGCGAGAACAAGGACGCGTTCGACGAATGCCTTCGCGACCTGGGCGATTTCATCGGGGAAGCGGCCGGATATGTCGCCGTGGTGCGTGACTCGGTCGGGCTGCTGACCGACGAGCTGGTCGAACGTGACTGGTTTGCCGAGGCGATGCGCGACTGCGCGGCCTATTGGTCCCGGCGCGACGTGCTCTTCCGGGTCGTCCTGCAAGGTGACGCGCCCGACCTGCAGGATGTGGCGCTTCGGATGTGACGCCCGGCGCGCACCGCGGTGTGCTCGCCGCATCCTCGCCGAGCAGGGCGGCAGCGGGCGGGCGCCGTCCCGGGGATCGACCCGCGCAACTGGGTGCAGCGAAAAATCGGCTGGAGCCCGCATGCGAAGATCGGGGTATGTCCAGTCCTGCGCCCACCCCGGCCGCCGAACGCAAACAGCGGGTACTGTCCGGGATCCAGCCGACCAGCTCCTCGTTCCATCTCGGGAACTATCTCGGCGCGCTGCAGTACTGGGTGACCATGCAGGACGACTACGACGCACTGTATTTCATCCCGAACCTGCACGCGATCACGGTGCCGCAGGACCCCAAGGAGCTGAAGGCGCGGACCAACGCCGCCGCCGCTCAGTTGCTCGCGGTCGGCATCGACCCGAAGAAGTCCACCCTGTTCGTGCAGAGCCAGGTGCCCGAGCACGCCGAGCTGACCTGGGTGCTCAGCTGTCTCACCGGCTTCGGTGAGGCGAGCCGGATGACCCAATTCAAGGACAAGTCGGTGAAGCAGGGCGCCGAGAACGCGACCGTCGGCCTGTTCACCTACCCGGTGCTGATGGCCGCGGACATCCTGCTCTATCGCGCCCATCAGGTGCCGGTCGGCGAGGACCAGCGCCAGCATTTGGAACTCACCCGGAACCTGGCCCAGCGCTTCAACACTCGGTTCAAGAAGACGTTCGTGGTGCCGGAGGCCCATATCGTCAAGGGCACGGCGAAGATCTACGACCTGCAGGACCCGACCGCGAAGATGAGCAAGTCCGCCTCCACCGACGCGGGCCTGATCAACCTGCTCGATGACCCGAAGATCAGCGCGAAGAAGGTGAAATCGGCGGTCACCGACACCGAACGCGAGATCCGCTACGACCCCGAGCGCAAACCGGGCGTGAGCAACTTGCTCGTGATCCTGAGTTCGCTGACCGCGACGCCGATTGTCAGCCTGGAGAAGGACTTCGAGGGCAAGGGTTACGGCGAGCTCAAGGCCGACGTCGCCGACGCGCTGGTGGAATTTGTCACACCGTTGCGGGCGAAGGTGCAAGAGTACATGTCGGATCAGGGCGAACTCGACCGCATCCTCGCCGCGGGAGCCGAGCGGGCGCGCGAGATCGCCGGCAACACCCTCGCACAGGTATACGACCGAGTCGGTTTGCTGGGTCGCTAGGCGCTGCTCGCCGTCGCTCGGCCCGGCGCGGGGCTTTCGAAGGGGCGCAAGGTGCAGGTGATCGACAACATCAAGGCCGGGATCGACCGCCGGATTCAGACGGTGCCGTGGCTGGATCATCTGGTGCGGGCGGCGGCGCGCTATCAGCGACAACACGGCGACTATTACGCGGCGGGTATCACGTACTTCACCGTACTGTCGCTGTTTCCGCTGCTCATGATCGCTTTCGCGGTCGCGGGTACCGTCCTGTCCAGCAATCCGGAGCTGCTCGCGCAGTTGCAGGCCAAGATCGTCGAGAACATTCCGGGCTCGTTCGGCGACCAGATCAACGATTTGGTCGAGCGGGCGATCGAGGCGCGGCGCACCGTCGGCGTGCTCGGTCTGCTCGTCGGCGTCTACACCGGCCTCGGCTGGATGGCCAACCTGCGTGCCGCGCTCACCGAGCAGTGGGAGCAGAAATCCCCGGACGGCAACTGGGTGATGACCAAGTTGTCGGATCTCGGCGCGCTGATCGGTCTGGGTCTCGCCTTCGTGGTCTCGCTCGGATTGTCGGCGTTGGCGTCGAGTGCCCTCGGTGGGAGTCTGCTCACCAGCGTCGGTCTCGCCGATCTCCCCGGCGCTGGGCTGCTGCTGGCGGTGCTGTCTACGCTGCTCGGGTTTCTGGCTTCCTGGGCGGTGTTCGCGTGGGTCATCGCCCGGTTGCCGCGCGAGCCCGTCACACTGGCCAGCGCGGCCAAGGCGGCGGCGCTGGCCGCGCTGGCCTTCGAGGTGTTCAAGATCATCGCCTCGATTTATCTGCGATCGGTGCTGAATAGCCCGGTCGGCGCCACGTTCGGCTCGATCATCGGTCTGATGGTGTTCACCTACGTCACCTATCGCATCGTCCTGTTCGCCACCGCCTGGGCCGCCACCGCGGCCGAGAACGAGCCGGAAGCCGAGATCCCCCCGCCTCCGCCCGCGGTGATCGCGCCGCGAGTCAGCGCGCGCGACATCCCGGTCGGGGCGGGCGCCGTCTTCTTCGGTGCGGGTGCCCTTGCGGCCCTTGCCCTTTCGGAGTTACGCCGGTTGCCCGGCCGCCGGTGACCGCGGTGTGCGCCGAGTTGTCTTACGTGCCGGGCTGATCAGCGCCTCCGGTTGGCTCGGCGCGCCCCGGCCAACAGCACGAGGATCGCGACGATGCCGCCGGCGATCAGCAGGGTCCTGGTGCCGATGCCGCCTTGCTCGGCATGAGGCATGGCGGACGGGTTGGTTCCCGAGACGGGGGGAGCGGCCAGGGCGACCGCGCTGTGTTCACGTTGGGGTACTACCGCCCCGGGCAGGGCGCCGACCGACACGCCGCTGGGCAAACCGAAGCCGTAGTCGAGCAGTCGGGCCGCCTGTTCCCAGGGCCGCACCGGCCGCACGTCCGCCTGCAACAGGCTGACGACCAGCCTGCGGCCATAACGCTGGGCCGCGGCGACGAACGTCTGGCGTGCGTCGTCGGTGTAGCCGGTCTTGCCGCCGAGCGCGCCGTCATAGTTGTAGAGCAGCTGGTTGTCGTTGCCGATCGGGTAGCCGGGACGGTCGGCGTCGCCGGGGAGTCCTGGATCCGCCGGGAAACCGGGGAAATCGACCTGCTCGGTGTGGATCAGCTCGGCGAACAGCGGGATGGTCATGGCTTCGCGGAACACCACAGCCAGGTCGTAGGCCGAGGTGCTCATGCCCGGCCCATCCAGGCCGGACGGGGTGGCGACGCGAGTATCCATGGCGCGCAACGATTTCGCCAGCTCGTTCAGCTTCGCGACGGTGGCCGCGTCGCCGCCGAGTTGGGTGGCGATGGCATGCGCCGCGTCGTTGCCGGAGGCCATGATCAGCGCCTGCATGAGCTGGCGATTGGTGTAGTGGCCGCCGGGACCGATGCCGACCCTGGTGCCGTCCACGTCGGCGTCGGCCCGGGTGCCGACCACCACCTTGTTCAGATCCAGGGTTCGTAGCGCCAGCGTGGCGAGCAGCACCTTGATCGTGCTGGCGGGCCGGTAGCGCCCATGCGGGTCCTTCGCCGCGAGCACCTCGCCGGTGTCCAGATCCGCCACCAGCCAGGCCGTCGCCGAGATGTCCTGCGGCGCGGGCGGCGCGGATCTCGGTAGCACGACTCCGCATTCGGCCAGTCGGGTCCCGCCGATCGCAGGCGCCGGGATCGGCAGCGGTGCCGGTGTCGGCTGACCGGGCGCGGGCACCTCGGACGTGTCGATCGGTGCGGGCGGCAGTGACTTCTGCGGGCAGCCGTCGGTGTTCGGGGTGGTGAACGGCGTGGTAGTCGGCGGCTCGGCCGGCGCGGGCGTGGCGGTCGCTCCGATCGCCAGGACGGCCAGCAGGGCGACTGCGTAGCACCTGGCCGGACGACGCAAATCCGTGATCTTCATCGGCAGTGAGCCTAGCGAGCGTTGCGCCGGTCGGCCCGTACGCCGGTCGAAGCGTTATTGACATCTACTAGCAAATGAGAGTTACAATCAAAAAGTTGTAAATGCCATTTATGGAGGCGCTATGGAGATCGATGCGACCCGCCGCTGGCTTGCGCTCGGCGCGCTGGCGGTCGCGATGCTGACCATCGGGCTCGACGTGACGGTGCTGACTGTGGCCCTGCCCACGCTCGCCGTCGACCTGAACGCGAATACCGCCGCGCTGCAGTGGTTCAGCAGTGCCTACACGCTGGCGCTGGCCGCCGTGATGCTGCCCGCCGGCGCGCTCGGCGACCGTTACGGCCGCAAGAAGTTCCTGCTGGCCGCGCTGGTGCTGTTCGGGGTCGCCTCGATCGGCTGCGCCGTGGCCGCCTCGCCCGGTCAGCTCATCGCGGCGCGCGTCGTGCTCGGGATCGCGGCGGCGGCGATGATTCCGCTGTCGATGTCGGTGCTGCCCGCGATGTTCCCCGAATCCGAGCAACGACAGCGGGCGCTCACCATCTGGATCACCTCGACGGCGATCGGACTTCCGCTCGGTCCCATCGTGGGCGGATGGTTGCTGCGCAACTTCTGGTGGGGCTCGGTGTTCCTGATCAACGTGCCGATGGTGGTGATCGGCGCGTTCGCTGTCGCGGCGCTGGTGCCGGAATCACGCAGCGCGCTCACTTTCCGCATCGATCTGCTCGGCATCGTGCTCTCGGCCGCGGGCATGCTCGGGCTCACCTACGGCTTCATTCGGATCGGAGCGGAAGGGTGGGACGACGGCCCGGCGTGGGCGACTGTCGCGGGCGGTGTCCTGCTGCTCGGCGCGTTTCTGGCCTGGCAGCGCAGGACGGAGTATCCGCTGGTCGATCTCGGTTTGTTCGCCGCCGACGGATTCCGTTGGGGCACGGCACTTTCCATCGTGGTGAACTTCGCCATGTTCGGCATGTTCTTCACCGTGCCGCAGTATTTCCAGGCGGTGCTCGGCGTGGACGCGCTCGGCAGCGGACTGCGCCTGCTTCCACTGATCGGAGGATTGCTGGTCGGCAGCAGGCTGGTCGATCGGATACTGCCGACACTGGGCATCCGCGTGGTGCTCACCGCCGGGTTCGCGGTGCTCGCCGGTTCACTCGCGCTCGGTGCGCTGACCACCGTCGACAGCGGTTACGGCTACACCGCCCTGTGGTTGACGCTGCTCGGCGCCGGCATGGGTCTGGTGATGCCCGCGGCGATGGGCGTCGCGATGGACGAGCTGACCGCGGAGCGCTCCGGCTCCGGCTCCGCGCTGTTGCAGGCATTGCGCCAGGCCGGTGGCACGATCGGCGTCGCGCTATTGGGCACGGTGCTGTCCATCCGCTACCGATCCGAGCTCGGGGCGTTGAATCACGCTCCGATCGCCGACGGTGTCAACGCGGGAGTCGCCACCGCGCGCGGGCTGGGCGATCCGTCGATGCTGCGTACGGTGCAGGAAGCGTTCGTCAGCGGCATGAGCGCCATGTTGTGGGTCTGCGCCGGGCTGTGCCTGCTGACGGCTACGCTGACGGCGACGTTCGTCCGTGCGCGGCGACCCGATGAGGCGCGCGATTCGGGTGCGGCAGAATCGATTCATGTCGGTTGAGGATCCCGGGAGCGGGACGGCGCAGGGTCTGCGCGAGCGGAAGAAGGAGCGGACCCGCCGGACAATTCGCCTGGAGGCGTTCCGGCTGTTCCGGGAGCAGGGTTACAACTCGACCACCATCGAGCAGATCGCCGCGGCCGCCGATGTCTCCCCGAGCACCTTCTTCCGCTACTTCCCGACCAAGGAACAGCTGGTCCTGGCCGACGATCTCGATCCGGTACTGATCGAAGCGTTGCGACGCCAGCCGCGCGACATCACGCCGATGGCCGCATTCCGCAACGCGGTGCTCGAGGTCTTCAGCGCCCTTTCCGCCGCCGAGCTGGCCTTCGAGCAGGAGCGGCAAGCGCTGCTCTATCACGTGCCGCAGTTGCGGTCGGCGATCGGTTTGGAAATCATCCGCAGCATCGATCTGATCGCGGGGTTGCTGGCCGATCATGTCGGCCGCACCGCAGACGATTTCGAGGTGCGGGTGGCGGCCGGCGCCGTGGCGGGCGCGGCCCTGGGCATGGCGACGATTACTCCATTGAACGTCGAGAACATCACCCGCACCCTGGATTTCCTGGATGCGGGCATGCCCCTCGGGCTGTCCTGAGGATTTCGGCCCGGCCGTGCCCGGGCGGCGTGCGCCCGGCTTACTGTGCCCCGGCGGTGCTGGCGGGTCGTAACCGATCGGGTGTGTCGTCGTCCATCGAGGCGAAGAAGCCGCCGATCACGTCCTCGATCTCGGCCACCGATTCCGCGCAGTACAGAATCGGCTGATAGTGGGTGATGTCGTAGACCGCGGTACCCATCTGGGCGATGTCGAGCGGCCGCAGCTCGGCGTGCCGGAACTCCTCGATCTCGCCGTAGGACGACAGCAGACCCGCTCCGTAGCACCGAACCTCACCACGTTCCCGGACGACACCGAATTCCATCGAGAACCAGAAGACGTCGGCCAGGAACTTCAGCGCGCGCTCAGTGCGCAGCCTGCCGACGGCCGCGCCGACCGCGGCGTAGATGGCCGCGAAGCGCGGGCTGGCGATCTGATTGGCATGCCCGATGATCTCGTGGATGGCATCGGGCTCCGGCGTGTACAGCGGCGCGGAGTGGTGCCGGATGTACTGGGTGGAATGAAAGATTCGATCGGCGAAGGAGCCGAAGAACTCGCGCAGCGGCACCAGGCCCGCGGCCGGAACGTAGCGGAATCCGGTCAGTGGTTCGAGCGCCGCGGACACCTCGTCCAGCTGCGGGATATGGTCGGTCGGCAGGTCGAGTGCCTCGGCGGCCGCGAGCACCTCGATGCTGGCGTAGCTGCGGTGCTTGCGGGCGAGTTCGGCCGACACGATCCGCCACACCTGCTGTTCCTGGTCGGTGTAGTCGATCCGGGGGAGCGGCTTTCCCGGGGCGTAGTCGAGTGCCAGCGCGGCGATGGCATTGCGCCGGGCCCGGTACTGCGGGTCGTGCACGCCGGGGTGCTCGTCGCTCAGGTGCACTGTCACATCGTCGCCGGTGCGGGTCACCGGCGAGTACAGCTGAGCCTCTTTGAACATACTTCGATGCAAGCACCGCCAGCCGCCTTCGACAACAAAAGCCCTTCCAGCTGAGCAAACTGCCTAGCTGAGCGTGATTGTTCCAAGCGATGCGGAAGGAAACCGCTAGCCCGTGAGCTGATCAGTGGCTGCCGTGCACCGAATGCACCACCGCGTGGCCCTCGCCGCGTCCGATCATCCATTTGTTCACCGGCGTGGTCACCACGAACGCCACCGCGAAGGCGAAGGCGAGGGTGATCCAGAACAGCGCGCTGTCGAGGTGGGCGTCCATCGCGCCGGGGACGGCGAGAACAACGGCGTTGTCCACGATCTCCATGACGGTGATCGACACCGTGTCGGCGGCGAGGGCGGTGCGCACCGCGGCGGCCAGGGGCAGCCCCGCACGCAGCACACTTCGCATGGTGAACGCGTAACCGAACAGGAAGGCCAGCGCGATGGCAATGGCCATCGTCGCGGTGTTGTTCCATCCCAGTGCGGTCCCGATCACCATCCCGAGAACCTCGCCGATGGCGCAGCCGGTGAGGCAGTGCAGCGTCGCCATGGCCGCCATGCGCCAGGTAGCCGAGGGGTGCGCCGCGGCGGGGTGCTCGGCAGTGTGCGTTGTGGGCCTGCGCGAGGTGTGATCGCCGGACGGGCCGTGCCTGTGCTCCATGTCCAACACCATACCCCCGTAGGGTATGAAACGGGCGAGTTTGTGATTTGCCGGACATGAGCGGGCGTCATGCCGCAAGATGGCGAATGTATGAAGGAGGACGCATGAAATCCGTGCGGGTCGATCTCGACCAGGATCTGCTCGCCGCTGCCGCCGCCATCATGGGCACGGTAACGCGCGATGCCACCATCAACGAGGCCCTGCGCCGCATCGTCGTGCACGAGCGGCAGTTGCATCGCCTGCAGAAACTCGCCGCGAACGCATTGTTCGCAATTCCCTAGCGGGAGGGGCGCGGTCGTCGAGTAGTGATATCACCCCGGATGGGTGTCGCCCGCAAGTGGAGAAGTGAGCTAATGCGGCTCGGGCGGTAGCTCCCCCAGAGCGCGCAGCCATATGGCCTCGAACTCACGAGCATCGACCTGGAGGGCGGAATACTCGACCTGGGTGTCGATCTCGTCCATCGTGGGGATCGGCATCCGACTGATGGTGGTCGTGCCGGTGCGGCGACCGGCATCGGCCCAGTCCATGTGACCGTCGGAATAGACCTCGACCTTACGCACCTCGAAACCGTCGTCGCCGATCTCGCTGAACATCTCGACCGGCTCGTCTTCGAGGTCGTGATGCCATTGCGCCTTCAGGTACCACATCGCCCATCAACTCCCAGCTCACGGACCGACTCGGTGACCGAACCGCCCACCAGCATAGGTCCTGGTCGGCTCGGCGTACGCAGGTGCGCGCCGCGGGAGGACGGTTGTGCGCGAGGTGTCGGTGGTCGCTGGCAGAATCCCGGGCATTGTTGGCCTGACCGAGGGGTGGAGTCATGGCGGTCTCTCTTGTCGATGTGCCTGCCGCGCAGCGGCCGCGCGAGCGGTTGCTGGTGCTCGGACCGCAGGCGCTCAGCGACGCCGAGCTGCTCGCACTGCTGTTGCGGCACGGCAGGCGCGGTGCCAGTGCGCTGGATCTGGCGGCGGAATTGCTGGTCGAGCACGACGGGCTGGCCGGACTGGCATCCGCGCGCCCGGAAGAGTTGTCGCGGCGGGCCGGGATCGGCGTGGCGAAGGCGGCCGCGATCGTCGCCGCGTTCCACCTCGGCGCCCGGGCGCGCGGCCGGCCGGACACTTCGTTACAGCTGACCAGCGCCGCGGACGTGGCCGCCGCGGCCCGTCCGCAGTTCACCGGCGCCCGCGTAGAGCGATTGCTCGTGCTGGTCTGCGACACACAGAACCGGTTGCGCCACCGGGTGTTCGTGGCCGAAGGCGCCGTCGACCAAGTCGCCGTCCCGGTCCGGGAAATCCTGAACACCGTCCTGCGCCACGACGGCCGCGCCTTCGCCGTCGTCCACAACCACCCCTCCGGTGATCCCAGCCCCAGCCCGGAAGACCGGCGTGCCACCACCATCCTCGCCGAAGCCGCCCACACCGTAGGTCTGCGCTTCCTCGACCATGTCGTGATCGCAGGGGAAACATGGGCCAGCGCGCCGGGGTATCCGACGTGCTGACCGACCGGGTTCGGGGTGCCGCGCCGTCCGGTGCCGGTAATCAGCTGTGCCGGTCGTCAGCGAGCCGATGCCGCGGATGAACGGCGAAGGCCGCCTTGATCTTTCGATCGAGGCGGCCTTCGGGCTCGGGCTGCTTCAGCGGGTGAAGAGCAAGGCTCGTTTGACTTCTTGGATGGCCTTGGTGACTTCGATGCCGCGGGGGCAGGCGTCGGTGCAGTTGAAGGTGGTGCGGCAGCGCCAGACGCCCTCGACGTCGTTGAGGATGTCGAGGCGTTCGCGGGCGCCTTCGTCGCGGCTGTCGAAGATGAACCGGTGGGCGTTCACGATCGCGGCCGGGCCGAAGTAGCTGCCGTCGCTCCAATACACGGGGCAGGAGGTGGTGCAGCAAGCGCACAGGATGCACTTGGTGGTGTCGTCGAACCGGGCACGGTCGGCCTGGCTCTGGATGCGTTCGCGGGTGGGCTCGTTACCCGAGGCGATCAGGTAGGGCTTCACCGCGCGGAATGCGTCGAAGAACGGCTCCATGTCCACCACGAGGTCCTTCTCCACGGGCAGGCCGCGGATCGGCTCGACGGTGACGGTAAGGGACTTGCCGCTCTTGGGCAGCATGTCCTTCATCAGCACCTTGCAGGCCAGCCGGTTGACGCCGTTGATGCGCACGGCGTCCGAACCGCACACGCCGTGCGCGCAGGAGCGGCGGAAGGTGAGCGTGCCATCCAGGTAGGACTTGATGTAGATCAGCACGTTCAGGAAGCGGTCGGTCGGCAGGACCGGCACCTGGAAGGAATCCCAGTGCGCGCCCCGGCCGTCCTCCGGGTTGAACCGGGCCACCTTGACGGTGATCAGCACCGAGCCCTCGGGGACCGGAGCGGGCGTCTGCGAAGAGGGTGCTTCGGCAACAGCAGTCATCAGTACTTACGCTCCATCGGCTCGTAACGGGTCTGCACCACCGGCTTGAAGTCCAGTCGGATGTCCGAGAGGAGATCCGCGCCTTCCTTGTAGGCCATCGTGTGCCGCATGAAGTTCACGTCGTCGCGGTCCGGGTAGTCCTCGCGGGCGTGGCCGCCGCGCGATTCCTTCCGGTTGAGCGCACCCACGACGGTGACCTCGGCCAGCTCGAGCAGGAAGCCGAGTTCAACGGCCTCGAGCAGGTCGCTGTTGTAGCGCTTGCCCTTGTCCTGCACGGTGATCCGCGAGTAGCGCTCCTTGAGCGCGTGGATGTCGGTGAGTGCCTGTTTGAGCGTGTCCTCGGTGCGGAACACCGAGGCGTTGTTGTCCATCGACCGCTGCAGCTCGGTGCGGATGTCGGCGACCCGCTCGTTGCCGTGCTCGCCCAGCAGCTGGGCGAGCCAGTCCTGCACCATCTGCGCCGGGTTCTCCGGCATCTCCACGAATTCGCTGCGCTGCGCGTACTCCGCGGCGGCGATGCCGGCGCGTCGGCCGAACACGTTGATGTCCAGCAGCGAGTTGGTGCCCAGCCGGTTGGCGCCGTGCACCGAGACGCACGCGCACTCGCCCGCCGCGTACAGGCCCGGGACGACGTCGGTGTTGTTGCGCAGCACCTCACCGCGGATGCGGGTCGGGATGCCACCCATCACGTAGTGGCAGGTCGGGAAGACCGGCACCAGTTCCTTCACCGGGTCCACACCGAGGTAGGTGCGGGAGAATTCGGTGATGTCGGGCAGCTTCTCCTCGAGGACGTCCTCGCCGAGGTGGGTCACGTCGATGTAGACGTAGTCCTTGTTCGGTCCGGCGCCGCGGCCTTCCAGGACCTCGATCACCATCGAACGGGCGACGATGTCGCGCGGTGCGAGGTCCTTGATGGTGGGGGCGTAGCGCTCCATGAAGCGCTCGCCATCGGCGTTGCGCAGGATGCCGCCCTCGCCGCGGACGGCCTCGGAGATCAGGATGCCGAGCCCGGCCAGACCTGTCGGGTGGAACTGGTGGAACTCCATGTCCTCCAGCGGCAGGCCCTTGCGGAACACGATCGCCATGCCGTCGCCGGTCAGCGTGTGCGCGTTCGAGGTGGTCTTGTACATCCGGCCGGAGCCGCCGGTGGCGAATACGATCGACTTCGCGTGGAAGACGTGCAGCTCGCCGGTGGCCAGCTCGTAGGCGACCACGCCGGTGGCGACCGGACCGCGATCGGTTTCGGTGAGCACCAGATCGAGCACGTAGAACTCGTTGAAGAACTCCACGTCGTGCTTGACGCAGTTCTGGTACAGCGTCTGCAGGATCATGTGGCCGGTGCGGTCGGCGGCGTAGCACGCGCGGCGGACCGGGGCCTTGCCGTGGTCACGGGTGTGCCCGCCGAAGCGGCGCTGGTCGATCCGGCCCTCCGGGGTGCGGTTGAACGGCAGGCCCATCTTCTCCAGGTCGAGCACCGCGTCGATGGCCTCTTTGGCCATGATCTCCGCGGCGTCCTGGTCGACCAGGTAGTCACCACCCTTGACGGTGTCGAAGGTGTGCCACTCCCAGTTGTCCTCTTCGACGTTGGCCAGCGCGGCGCACATACCGCCCTGCGCCGCGCCGGTGTGGCTGCGCGTCGGGTACAGCTTGGTCAGCACCGCCGTCCGAGCCTTTGGGCCGGCCTCGATCGCGGCACGCATGCCCGCGCCACCCGCGCCGACGATCACGACGTCGTAGCGGTGCTCCTGGACCGGACGAGATTCACCAGTCCCGATGATTCGTTCGCTGCGCTCACTCATGCGAGGGGGCCTGTTCCTAACTGATGTTGGGGTCGAAGGTGAAGATGACGTAGGTGCCCACGCCCATGACCAGGATCATCGAGACGGCCAGCAGCGTCTTGAGCCAGAACCGGGTCGAGTCCCTACGGGAGTAATCGTCGATCACGGTGCGCAGACCGTTGCCGCCGTGCAGCTGCGCGAGCCACAGCATGGTCAGGTCCCAGATCTGCCAGAACGGGCTGGACCAGCGACCGGCGACGAAGGCGAAGTTGAGCCGCTTCACGCCGCCGTCCAGCAACAGCATGATCGCCATGTGGCCGAGCACCAGCACGATCAGCAGCAGGCCGGAGAAGCGCATGAACAGCCAGGCGTACTTCTCGAAGTTGCTGCTCGAGCGGGCGCGCGGCGAGCGGGGCAGATCCAGACTGGCCGGGCGGTCATACGACTTGCCGAGAACAGGTGCGCTCATTGTCAGTGCTCCGTGAACAAGTAGAAGAACTGGCGTCCGATGGACGGGACGGCCAGCAGGAACCAGACCGCGAGGACGATCCAGAGCATCAAACGCTGGTACTTCGGTCCCTTGGACCAGAAGTCCACCAGGATCACGCGGACGCCGTTGAGCGCGTGGAAGAGCACGACGACGACCAGGGCCATCTCCATCAACGCCACGATCGGCGTCTTGTAGGTCTCGATCGCCTGGTTGTAGGTGTCCGGGCTCACGCGCACCAGAGCGGTGTCCAGCACGTGGACGAACAGGAAGAAGAAGATGGTGACGCCGGTGATCCGGTGCAGCGCCCACGACCACATGCCAGGGTCGCCTCGGTACAGCGTCTTCCGCTTCGGCTGGGCCGGAGCTTCAATCGTGGTCATAGAGTGCGGTGCCTCCAACGTCGTTGATGGACCCGGTTTCAGGTCCGCCGCTCGGCGGCGTTGGGGGCGAATGCCCAGGTGGCTGCACTGCGGCCCGTCGCGGGGAAGCCTGAACCGATCTGTTCTGGACTCTAATCCTCTCGCACACCCGGAACTAATTCGGCGGGCCGTGCGTTGCACGACAAAGGATCGGGTTAGGTTTACCTTTCTCGGCATTCGTGGGGTTGTGTCCTGGCTCTCGCGCGGCCGTATTCGGCATAGTTCGAGAGGGGTTGGTTATGTCGCAAATCGACTGGAATGTGTTGCGTGACAACGCGATTAGAGTTATGCGAAATGCGTACGCACCCTACTCCAGGTTTCCGGTCGGCGCGGCAGCTCTCAGTGCCGACGGGCGCATTGTGAGCGGCTGCAATGTGGAGAATGTCTCATACGGATTGGGCCTGTGTGCCGAATGTGTACTCGTCGGTAACTTGATTTCCGGCGGTGGTGGGCGTCTGCTGGCCATCTCGGTGGCCGATTCTCGCGGTGCAATCCTGATGCCATGCGGACGCTGCCGCCAATTGCTCTACGAGCACGGTGGAGCCGGCCTTCTGGTCGATCACCAAGCGGGAGCAGTGCCGCTGCGCACGCTGCTTCCGGATGCTTTCGGCCCCGACGATCTGGACGCCGGGCAGGTGTGAGCCGAGTCCGTCGGCAATCCGCCCGGCGAGGGGCGTCTCGGCGCGGAGCGCTCGATGCGATCGAGCAGTCGGTGCGCGGCGCTCATGTGGTCACCAAGGTCGGTCGATCGCGGTTGTCCGGCACGACCGAACCCGTGGCCGAACCCGGTCGTGAGAGGTGTGTGGCCAGGGCGGTGTCGAGTTCGTGGGCTGCGGTGGAGCGTCGTGCGCGGTGGCGTGGTGCGGTGTGAGAACACGCGGGACCGGAGCCGATCCGCTCTGTCATCAGCGCCCCGTCTTGCTCCGGGCGGTTGAGACCAGCGATCGGCCGCGCGTCGCGTATGGGTATCGACGGCGCGCCTTGTCAGCCGATAGGGCGACTCGCCGCGGGTTTCCTCGTTCTGTGCCCCGCTGGTCCGTGTGCGCCGGAATCGTCGCTTCCCCCAACCGCGAACGAGTGATGCGGCAACGCTATCGGGATGCCGCCTCCTGGAACCGGGCTCGGGCGGCATCACATGCCAGACTGGCGAATGTGACGGTACTGGACGCGGTTTCGATCATCAGGACGAAGCGTGACGGCGGCGAACTGTCCGACGCGCAGATCGACTGGGTCGTCGACGGGTTCACTCGTGGCGTGGTGGCCGATGAGCAGATGTCGGCGCTGGCCATGGCGATCGTCTGGCGCGGCATGACGCGGCGCGAGACGGCCAGGTGGACCGCCGCGATGATCGCGTCCGGCAGCCGGATGGACCTCACCGACCTGCCCCGGCCGACCGTGGACAAGCACTCGACCGGCGGGGTGGGCGACAAGATCACGTTGCCGCTGGCGCCTCTCGTCGCCGCCTGCGGTGCCGCGGTGCCGCAGTTGTCCGGCCGCGGGCTCGGCCACACCGGAGGGACGCTGGACAAGCTGGAATCCATCCCCGGCTGGCGGGCCGACGTGCCGGTGTCGCGAATGCGCGACATGCTGACGGATCCCCGCATCGGAGCGGTGGTCTGCGCGGCGAGCGCCGACCTCGCGCCCGCGGACAAACGGCTCTATGCCTTGCGCGATGTCACCGGCACCGTCGAATCGATCCCGCTCATCGCCAGCTCGATCATGAGTAAGAAGATCGCCGAGGGCACCGCGGCGTTGCTGCTGGACGTCAAGGTGGGCTCCGGCGCCTTCCTGAAGACACTCGACGAAGCGCGCGAGCTGGCCACGGCGATGGTCGGGCTCGGAGCCGACGCGGGCGTGCGGACGGTGGCGTTGCTCACCGCCATGGACACCCCGCTCGGGCGCACCGCGGGCAATGCTCTCGAGGTCGCGGAATCGGTGGCGGTACTCGCCGGCGGCGGACCCGCCGACGTGGTGGAACTGACCCTGGTCCTGGCGCGCGAGATGGTCGCCCTGGCCGGGCTCGACGTCGACCCCGCCGACGCACTGGCTGATGGGCGGGCAATGGACCACTGGCGCGCGATGGTCCGCGCTCAGGGCGGTGACCCGGACGCGCCGCTGCCGGTCGCCGAGCACACCGAGACCGTCCTCGCCGCCGCCGACGGTGTGCTGATCAGGCTCGACGCGATGGGCGTCGGCCTCGCCGCCTGGCGGCTGGGCGCGGGCCGGGCGCGTCAGGGCGAGCCGGTGCAATTCGGCGCCGGAGTGGAAATGCATGCGAAACCGGGTGATCCGGTCACTGCGGGACAGCCTCTGCTCACCCTGCACACCGATACTCCCGAGGCATTCGCGGGTGCCGCCGCCGCGCTGCGCGAGGCGGTCACCATCGACAGCGCGCCGATGGACACACCCGCATCGCTGATTCTGGGTCGCATCGAGGCCTGAATTGCTCGGTCCAGCATCGGCCGACACCGCGGTGCTGTCGGCGCGCCGTTGGTAGCGCACAGGTGTGTTGTCGGTCCGGCCGGTGTCGCGTTGCGGACCTGCCCGCATCCGCTCGGCAACGAGATGGTTGCCGCGGCCGGAGTTCGCTGCCGATTCGGTGTACTGCGGCTACCGTCGATACATGACTGGACCGATGCCTCTGACGCTTGCCTCGATCCGCCAGGCGCCGAAAGCGCTGCTGCACGATCACCTCGATGGTGGTCTGCGGCCCGCTACGGTGCTCGAGCTCGCCGCGCAGAGCGGCTACGAGGATCTACCCGCCACCGATGAGGTGTCGCTCGCGGCGTGGTTCCGGGACGCGGCCGACAGCGGGTCGCTGGAACGGTACCTGGAGACCTTCGCCCACACCGTCGCCGTGATGCAGACCTCTGAGGGCCTGCGCCGGGTCGCCCGCGAATGCGCCGAGGACCTCGCCGCCGACGGCGTGGTGTACGCGGAGGTGCGCTTCGCCCCCGAACAGCACTTGGAGTGTGGACTTACGCTCGACGAGGTGGTCGAACACACTCTCGCCGGTTTTCGTGAGGGTGCGGCGGCCGCCGCCGAGCAGGGCCACACCATTGTGGTGACCTGCCTGCTCACTGCGATGCGCCATGCCGCACGCTCGCGGGAGATCGCCGAGCTGACGGTGCGCTTCCGCGATCGCGGCGTCGGCGGCTTCGACATCGCGGGTGCGGAGGCGGGCTTCCCGCCGAGCAGGCACCTCGACGCATTCGAGTACATGCGCGCCAACAACGCGCACTTCACCATCCACGCGGGAGAAGCATTCGGTCTGCCCTCCATCCACGAGGCGCTGGCGTTCTGCGGCTGCGACCGGCTCGGTCACGGCGTGCGGATCACCGACGACATCAGCGTGCCCGGCGCGACCGAGGACGCGCGGCTCGGACTGGTCGCCAACTACGTCCGGGACATGCGCATTCCGCTGGAGCTGTGTCCGTCGTCGAACGTGCAGACCGGCGCCGTGCCCTCGCTGGACAAGCACCCCTTCGATCTGCTGGCCCGGCTGCGCTTCCGGGTCACGGTCAACACCGACAATCGGCTGATGAGCGACACCAGCATGAGTAAGGAGATGCACAAACTGGTCGAGACATTCGGCTACGGCTGGAGCGATCTGGAACGGTTCACCATCAACGCCATGAAGTCGGCGTTCATCCCGTTCCCCGAGCGGCTGCGGATCATCGACGACATCATCAAACCCGGATACGCGGTACTGATCGGATAGTCCACGGACACAACGAGATCGGGCGTGCCCGGCTTCGGGGTCGCTCGCCCGGCGTTGCGGTGGACAGCGCGCCGGGCGGCGAACCGCGCGGGTGCGGCGGAGTTCGTTCGCCGAAGGTCGCGCGGACGCGCGGCGCGTCGAACCGGGCCGGACGGAGTAGGCCGCTTCGTGGGTACCCGACAAAACGGTGCCGCTGAAAGGAGGCCCGGGTGTGGGCTATCCCCGGCGGCTGGCTGGTCGCTACCCGGCAGGCTCGACCATCCCGGCATGCTCGGCTCGATGATCGTCACCCTGGGCACCGTCCGAGGTCGGCAGCGCTGCGTCACCGTGGGCGAGGGCCACGGTAACGCACGGCCGCTGATGATTCACCTCGACCGCCGCCCACCACGAGGGCGGGCACGTGCGCTGACAGGCCGAAGGTCCTGGGTCGGGTTGACCTGGTTACTGCTTGTCCAGCCGGGACTCCAGGTTGCGTTCCAGCTCCCGCCACGCCTGTGCCTCGGCGGTGAACGGCGGATTCGGCGCCAACCGGGTCGGGTCGGGATTCAGTAGGTAGGACACGTACCAGCCGAGTGGGGTGGATTGCGCCAGCGCCTGCTCGACGGTGTCGTCGTCGGCGTAGTCGGCGGCGTCGGTGAACAGCTCGACCGCGAAGTCGAGCTGTTCGATATCGACTGCCTCCGGGCCCTCCGCCAAGTCTTCGGACAGGCCGGGCAGCACATACACGTTCTCGTCGGTGACCTCCACCTCCAGTGAGCCGTCCACCGCCGCGGTCTGCACGTCGGCGAAGGTACTCACCCGGGCAAGGTCGTGCTCGTGATCGTCGGCGAGGTAGCGGGCCAGTGCGCGCTCCGAGGAGAACACCGTGATCGAGCCCTTGGTGCCGAGGAAGATCGGTTCGTCGTCCAGGTAGCACCGCAGGGTGAAGAAACTGCCCTCGGACGCGATGATCTTGATCGGGTCGATGCCGACCTCGTGCCAGAACGACTCGTCCTCGTCCTGCTCGTCCTCCTCGTCGTCGAGGTCGACAGGCTCGAACTCCTCGTCCTCATCGCTGTCGGCCGCGTCGTCGGCGTCGACGACGTTCTCCTCGGCGGCCAGGAGTTCGGCCTCGGCGACGGCGACCGCCTCGGCGTCGACCTCAGGGGTCTGCACCACGGAGTCGATGGCGTCCAGGACGTCGTCCCAGCCCTTGGCGATGGCCGCGCCGATCTGGCCCCACAGCTCCTCGCCATCGCGCCCGACGAAGGCGCTCACCCCACTGGGCAGCGCGCCGAGCACCGGATGCGAACCGAAGAACTTGGTCACCGTCTCCAGTTCGCACACCTCACCGATGTTGCGCACCATGCCGAGAGTGTCCTCCAGTTCGGCGATGGCATCCACGTCCGGCTCGCCCGCGGCCAATTCCGGCACCGCGACCAGATCGAAGGTGAAGTTCTCCTCCGGCTCCAGTTCGACGGCCGAGAGACCAGCGATGACCTTCCAGGCCGGATGGTCGACGAGATCGTTGTCGGAGTTGGTGCGGATGAACGCGGCCAGCTCCGCGACGGACTCGAAACCGTAGAGGGCGTCCTCGTGTCCGAGGAACGCCTCCCACTCGTCGTCACCGTCTCGCCAGCGCGGTGCCCACAGGGTGACGAGATCGCCGTCGGTCAGGCCGAGCTCGATCGGGACGATGTCTCCAGAAGCCATGTGCGGAAGCCTATCGACCTTCCGCGTCAGGCACTATCCGGCCCGCCCCCATTCGTCGCTCCGGGCGGCTGCCCGGCCGGGACGAACGACTCGTTCAGTGTGGCAACGACCTTGGATCGCTGTGCGCCGGCGTCTTCGGCGGCCTGCCGGCACGCCCAGACGATCAGCTGTCCCACCTCGGCGGGCGGCAGCGATGTGACGGATTCCGCCAACGACAGACCCACCAGCGCGCCATCGCTGTTCATCTCGACGCTCACCGCGCCATCCTCGCTGGTGAAGCGTCCGCGTACCTGCTGGAGCCCGAACAGCGCCGCCTCCAGCGCCTCCAGCCGCTGGGTCGCCGACGCGACCAGCGCGTCCATTTCCCCGCTCATGCGCTCGCCTCGCCCGCGCTCGGCTCCCGCATGACCGCGCTCGCGGCCGCGTCCATGATTCGCTCGCTCATACCGGCCTCATCCAGCTCGTCGGTCCCGTGTCCGCGTCATCGATCCGGTCCAGTTCGTCCACCGCCTGCTGGCGGGTGGGCAGGCCGAGGCGGTCGAGGATGTCCGCGGGCATGCCCGACTCGGCGAGCAGTTCGCGCCGCCGCGCCCGTGCCGCGATCGCGGAGCGCTGGGTGAGCCGCAGGATCTCGTTGGCGAGTGACTGTGCGCCGTAACGGTATTCGCTGCGCTCGAACTTGATCTCCACCGGCATGCCCTGATCGGTCGCCCGCACCGAGATGGTGCCGGACCGGTTGCTGCTGGCCGCGACGGTGACGTTGGGGACTTGTGGTCGGGTCATGCTGTCGGCCTGTAGAAACCGTGGAAGTCCATACCTGAATTCTCCGTTCGAATCGAGCTGATCTGGACCGGGTCACCCGCTTCGACGAACTGCCCGTTGCCGATCACCATGGCTACATGGCCATCCCAGATCGCGAGGTCGCCGGGCATGAGGTCGCCGGGGGACACCGGGGTGGCCCCGTTGCTCTGCTCGGCCGCGAGCCGGGGGATATCGACGCCCGCCTCGCCGTAGGCGTACTTCGTGAGTCCGCTGCAGTCCAGTCCGGCACCCGGGGTGTTACCGCCCCAGACGTAGGGGGTCCCGACGGCGCCGAGCGCCGAGCGGACCGCCGTGGCGGCCTGCTCGTTCGGCGCCTCCACGACGCTGCCATCGGGCAGCGTGAGCTTCACACCCTTGCCGTCGGTGGGCGTGCCCGGCGAACCGGTGTCGGGCCGGGGCGCGCCCGGCGAGGTACCGGGACCGCGCTGGGATTGCACCTGAGAGCGCGGTGTCGCCATCGCGGTGCTCATCATCTGGCCCACGCCGCTGAACAAGCCGGACGCGGTGGATGCCACTTGCTGTACGGCGGGGCCCGGCAGACCGGACGGCGGCGGGGTCGGCGGCGGCGGGGTGAGTTCGTTCATCGACGCGGTGTGCGTTTGCAACTCGTTCTGCACCCGGCCGACCACGTTGATCGCCTGGCCGAGATGGTCGATCGCCGATCCGACGAGCACCGTCAATCCCGCGGGCGTTCCCAGGGCGGGACCCATGCTCGCCGCGGTGTTCACGAACGACTGAGCGATATCGGTCAGCTGCTTCTGACCCGTCTCGACCTCTCCGGCGGCCTGGTTCACCACCGTGGCCATCTCGTTGCCCCGATCGGAGATGGTGGCCGCGGAGGTCTGCACGCGCAGCGCCTTGGCGGTGGCGGCGTCGGCGGCGCGGCCGTCCCACGCGGTGTTCATGCCATTGATGCTGTCGCGGCCCATTTGATGGATCTGGTCGACCACGGTCGAGGTACTGCGCAGCGCATCGGTGGGACCGCCGGTGGGCAGCACGCCGGTGCCGAAGCCGGCGAGCAGGTCGAGGATCGGTTTCGCCAGCGCGTTGATATCGATCATCGGCTCACTCCAGTTCGGTGGCCGCGCTCTGCAGCGCGCTCGCGGCGGAGGTGTCGGTCTCGGTGAGCACGGTCGCCGCGCCGGCGGCCGCGCCACCCATGCTGGTGAGCACCGCCGACAGCTGGCCGATCGCGGCGACGTGACCGGCGTGCGCCGCGGTATAGGCCGCCATGAAGTCGGCACCGACGAGTCCCATGATCGGGCCGAGCAGCGCGGGCTCCGCCGCGGCCGCGTTGACCCCCGCTGCCGCCATCTCACCCGCCATGACGTGGGCGGTCGCCCCGTAGGCCGCAATGCCCTCGGTGTCCGCCGACATCTTTCGCATCAGAGCTTCCCCCATCTGTTGTTCCCAGGCAGAGTACGTCATCCACTTGGTTCGACGCGCGCTGTTGCGGTTCGGTTCCGCCACTTCGGAAAAAAGTTGGGTCGAGTCCGTCGGCGCGTCGGTGATCGACCTTATCGTTCCCTCATGCGCACCCACACCGTGGACCATCCACTCGTCGCCGCCTTGCTCACCACGATGCGGGACGAACGCACGCCGAATCCGGCTTTCCGTGCCGCACTACGCGATCTGACCGGGATACTGATCTACGAGGCGCTGCGCGAGGCGCCGGTAGAGCGCTTCCCGATCGTGACGCCCGTCGCCGCCACCGAAGGCGTTCGGCTGGCGCAACCGCCGTTGCTGGTTCCGGTGCTGCGCGCCGGGCTCGGCATGGTCGACGCGGCCGCCGAGTTGATCCCGGACGCCAGAATCGGATTCGTCGGCCTGGCCCGGGACGAGCAGACCCACCTGCCGGTCCAGTACATGGAATCGCTGCCCACGGACCTCGCCGGACTACCGGTCTTCGTCCTCGACCCGATGCTGGCCACCGGCGGCTCGATGGTCCGCACACTGGAGCTGCTCGTCGCGCGCGGTGCCGCCGACGTCACCGCGGTGTGCGTGGTCGCGGCACCGGAAGGCATTGCGGTACTGGCTGATTCGGGTCTGCCGGTGCGGCTGGTCACGGCGGTGGTCGACGCGGGATTGAACGAGAACGCCTTCATCGTGCCCGGCCTCGGCGACGCGGGCGATCGACAGTTCGGTCCGCGCTGAACGGGCCGCGCTGAACGCGTCCTGAACGGCCCACACTGAACGGGCCGCACTGCACGGGCCGCGCTGAACGGCCCGCACTGTACGGGCCGTGCTGAAACGCCGGCGCTGAACGGCCGGCGGACGATCAGAGCGTCCGACAGAACTCGCGCAGCGCCGAAAGGCGTACGCGCGCAGCGGCTCGCGCGGCGGCGAGCTCGGCCCGCGAGCCGACCGGCTCGACCACCTCCAGGTAGCACTTGAGCTTCGGCTCGGTGCCGGAAGGACGTACGACCAGGCGCGCGGAGCTGCCCTCGAAGATCAACGCATCGGTCCGCATCCGGCCGCGCACCTGGAGCTGGTCGGTGTATTTCACCGGCTCGCCGGCGATCTCGTCCGGCGGGTCGGCCCGCAGCCGTTCGAGCACTGCCGCGGCGTCTGCTGCGGAAGGCAGCCGCAGCGCTACCTGGTCGCCGGCATGCAGGCCGAATTCGATCGCGTAGTCGTCGAGTTCGTCGTTCAGGGTGCGTCCCGCCGCCTTCAGCCGGGCGACCAGGTCGGCCACGAGCACGGCGGCGGAGATCCCGTCCTTGTCCCGGACCTTCGCCGGGTCGACGCAGTGCCCGATCGCCTCCTCGTAGGCGTACGCCAGGCCGTCGCCCGCACGGGCCAGCCACTTGAAGCCGGTGAGTGTCTCGGCGTACCGGCCGCCGCGCGCCGGAGCCAGTTTGGACAGCAATCGCGAGGACACGATCGTCGTCGCCACCAGCGCGTCGGCCGCGGCGGTGCGCAGCACGCAGTTGCCGAGCAGGACGCCGGTCTCGTCGCCGCGCAGCATCCGCCAACTGCCGTCCGGTCGCGCAACACCCACCGCGCAGCGGTCCGCGTCCGGGTCGAGCGCGATCGCCACGTCGGCACCCACCTCGGCGGCCAGCGCGAGCAGCAGGTCGGGGGCGCCGGGTTCCTCCGGATTCGGAAACGCGACGGTGGGGAAGTCGGGATCGGGCGCGAACTGCTCGTCCACCACGTGGACGTCGGGGTATCCGGCCGCGGTGAGCGCTTCGACGGCGAGGTCGCCGCCCACGCCGTGCAACGGGGTGAGCGCGATCCGGATACCCGCACGCTCGCCCTGGCCACCGATCAGGGCGGGCAGTTCGGCGACCCGACGCAGGTAGCGCCGCACCACGTCGTCGGTCGCCGGGGCAACCGGCGCACGATCGACCGGCTCGACGACCTTCCCGATGCAGCGCTCGATGTCGGTGTCGGCCGGGGCGACCAGCTGCGACCCGCCGTCGAGGTAGACCTTGTAACCGTTGTCGGTAGCCGGATTGTGCGACGCGGTGATCTGCACGCCCGCGACCGCCCCGAGTTCCCGGACCGCGTACGCGAGCACCGGCGTCGGCAGCGCGCCGGGCAGCAGCGTCACCGGGAAACCCGCCGCGGCGAAGATTTCCGCGGTCGCCGTGGCGAACTCGGCGGACCCGTGCCTGGCGTCGCGGCCGACCACCACCGGACCGCCGCCGAGACAGCGGCCGCGCAGCCAGTCGACGATCCCGGCGGTCGCCCGCGTCACCGTGGTGACGTTCATGCCGTCCGGGCCGTCGCGCAGCGGCCCGCGCAGGCCAGCGGTGCCGAAGCGCAGCATCTAGACCCGTTCCAGCACGCCACGCAGCAGTTTGCCGAGCCGTGCGGCCGCGGCACGCCCTTCGGCGAGCACCTCGGCATGGGACAGATGCGCGCCCGTGACTCCTGCGGCCAGGTTGGTGACCAGTGAGATGCCCAGCACGCGCGCGCCGAGCGCGCGGCAGGCGATGGCTTCCAGCACCGTGGACATGCCGACCAAGTCCGCGCCGATCGTGCGCAGCATCCGGATTTCGGCGGGAGTCTCGTACTGCGGTCCGGTCAGGCCCGCGTACACGCCTTCGGTCAGGCTCGGGTCGATTTCCCGGGTCAGCGCTCGCAGTTCGGGATCCCATGCGTCGACCAGGTCGACGAAGGTCGCGCCCGCCAGCGGCGTGCGGCCGGTCAGGTTGAGGTGATCGCTGATCAGGACCGGTTCGCCGACCCGGAGGCCGGGCCGGATACCGCCCGCGGCATTGGTCAGCACGACGATTTCCGCGCCCGCGGAAATCGCCGCCGTCACCGGGTGCACCACGTCGGCGGGCCGGTAGCCCTCGTAGAGATGCTGGCGGCCCATCAGCACCAGAACGGGCGTGTCGCCGACCTGGACGGAGTGGACCACACCGACGTGACCCTGCGCGCTCGGCGTCCCGAAACCGGGCAGCTCCGGCATCGGCACCGACGCCCGCGGCGCCCCGATCTCGGCGGCCGCATCCTGCCAACCGGATCCCAGCACGACCGCCACCCGGTGGCGCGGCACTCCCGTACGTTCGGCGATCGCCTCAGCGGCCTGTTCGGCAAGCATGATCGTCACTGTAGCGCCAGGTCGGCAGGTGAGGCGGTTCGTGACGGGGAGCCGGCGTCCCCGAGTGCGGGACGATCGACCCCTACCCGCGAGTAGGAATATTCGCGTACGCCGGATACGCTGCACGCATGCCGTACCTGGAACGTGCGGGGGACGTGTTCGTCGGCTATCTCGGCGCGCAGGGGCAGACCGACAGCGAGAATCGCTTCCACCCGGACTGGATCGACGAGTTCCACGCGCTGCTGGACAAGGTGGAGAGCTCCGAGGGGCCCGCCGCGCTGGTGACCACCGCGACCGGAAAGTTCTACAGCAACGGTCTGGACACCGACTGGTTGTTCGGCAACATGGACAAGATGCACAGTTATCTCGACCAGGTGCATTCGCTCTACACGCGCCTGCTCGGTTTCCCGCTGCCGACCGTCGCCGCGATCAACGGCCATGCCTTCGGCGCGGGCGCCATGCTGGCCACCTCGCACGACTTCCGTTTGATGCGCGCCGACCGCGGCTTCTACTGCCTGCCCGAGGTGCACCTCGGCATGCCGTTCACCGTCGGCATGAACGCTCTGCTCACCGAGCGGCTGAGCAGGCAGGTCTGCGTGCAGGCGATGACGACGGGGCACCGCTACCCGGCCGACGAGGCGATCGCCGCGGGCATCGTGGACGGTAAGGCGGACGCATCCGCGCTGGTCGTGACCGCTGTCGAGCGGGCGGCGGCCCTGGCGGGCAACCGCAAGCCGAGCCTGCCGGTGATCAAGCGCGCGTTGCACGCGACGGCGCTGGCCGGGCTCGCGGTACCCACCACCCCGGAAAACCTGGCCTTCGGCGCCGGCTGACGCGCGCCGGAATCACCCTTCCAGAAGCGCCATCACAGCCCGCGGATACGCGGGCAAACCATCGATCGACTCGTTCTGCGGCGCCGCAGGCGCTGCAAAACCGACACGGCTGCCAGACTGGGGTTATGCCACCACCGCGCAGTGGGCGCGATCTATTGCACTGTGCCGGGCACCCCGCGTGCTCGGATGCCGACGCGGCCGGTCGCAGTGACGCCGCGATCCACGCCGCGTCCGCCGAGCTGATCGCGCTTTCGCACGCGATCCACGCCGAACCGGAGCTGGCGTTCGAGGAGACCCGCAGCGTCGCCAAGACCATCGCCCCGCTCGCCGAGCGCGGGTTCCAGATCGAGACCGGTGTCGCGGACCTGCCGACGGCGTTCCGGGCCGGCTATGGCAGCGGGCCGCTCACGGTGGGCCTGTGCGCCGAATACGACGCGCTGCCCGGAATCGGGCACGCTTGCGGCCACAACATCATCGCCGCTGCCGCAGTGGGCGCGGCGCTCGGCCTGGCCGAGGTCGCCGACGAGCTCGGCATCACCGTGCAGGTGTTCGGCACGCCCGCCGAGGAGAGTGGCGGCGGCAAGATACTGATGCTGGAACGCGGCGTATTCGACGACGTGGCGATGGCGATGATGGTGCACCCTGGTCCGCTCGACATCGTGGGGGCTCGTTCGCTGGCGCTGGCCGACCTTTCGGTGCTGTTCCATGGGCGCGAGGCACACGCCAGCGCGGCCCCGGAACAGGGCCGCAACGCGGGGGACGCGGTCACCGTCGCGCAGGTTGCGCTGGGGTTGCTGCGACAACATCTCCTGCCGGGCCAACAACTGCACGGTATAGTCGGCGACGGTGGCGTAGCTCCCAACATCGTGCCCGGCCATGCGGAATTGCTGTATTACCTACGCGCAGCCGACTCCGTATCCCTTGACGATCTGACGCGACGAGCGTCGGCTTGCTTCGAGGCGGGCGCCCTCGCGACCGGCTGCACCCACGAAATCCGGACGCTCGCGCCGACGTACACCGAGTTGACCCCGGATCCGGAGTTATTGTTCGTCTACCGCGAGCAGATCATCGGATTGGGACGCGTGCCGATCGCCCCGGAGCTCGAGGCGCAGCGGCCGCTGGGCAGCACCGACATGGGCAATGTCACCAATGTCGTTCCGGGCATTCACCCGGTCATCGGCATTGATGCCGGTGGTGCGGTGACCCATCAGCCAGGCTTCGCCGCGGCGAGCGTGAACGCCTCGGCGGATCGCGCGGTCCTCGACGGTGCGCTCGCGCTCGCGCGTACTGCGATCACCGTCGCACGCGATGACATCCATAGAGACAGGTTGTTGCAACGGTTGGTTCAACGACAGGAGGACATTCGGTGAGCACAACCCGCCGTTCGGCGGCGCAGGCGACGGGTCCCGCCGCGGACGCCCGTGGGGCTGCGGACACCCGTGGGGCTGCGGACGCCCGTGGGGCAATGCAAGGCCTCGTGAGCTCCACGGTGCCGCAGCCCCTGGGATCCGGGCGGGAAGCGGTCCAGTCGTGGCTCGCCGATCACACCGTCGACCTCGTCGGGTGGCGCAGGCACATCCACGCCAACCCGGAACTGTCCCGCACCGAGTTCGGCACCACCGAGTTCGTCTCGGCCTGGCTGACCAAGGCGGGCCTGGCCCCCCAGGTCCTGCCCGGCGGCACCGGTCTCATCTGTGATCTCGGCCCTGACGGGCGCCGGATCGGATTGCGCGCCGATATCGATGCGCTGCCGCTGCAGGAGTTCACCGGCCTGAGCTTCGCCTCCACCGTTCCGGGCGTTTCGCACGCCTGCGGCCATGACGCGCACACCACCATCCTGCTCGGCACCGCGCTGGCCCTGGCCGAGGTGCCGAAGCTGCCGGTCGGTGTGCGGCTGATCTTCCAGCCCGCCGAGGAGGTCATGCCCGGCGGCGCGATCGACGTGGTCGCCGCCGGCGCGATGGCGGGCGTCGAGCGGATCTTCGCGCTGCACTGTGATCCCCGCCTGGAGGTGGGTCGGGTCGGCGTCCGCGTCGGCGCGATCACCTCGGCGGCCGACACCATCGAGCTGGTGCTCGACTCGCCGGGCGGCCACACCTCACGCCCGCACTTGACCAGCGACCTGGTTTACGCGATCGGCACGGTGATCACCGGACTTCCCGGCCTGCTCAGCCGCCGCATCGACCCGCGCACCAGCACCGTGATGGTGTGGGGCGCGGTCAGCGCGGGCAAGGCGCCGAACGCGATCCCGCAGACCGGCATGCTCACCGGCACCGTCCGCACCGGCGACCACGACACCTGGTCGCTGCTGGAGCCGATGGTGCGCGAGATCGTCGACGGGCTGCTCGCTCCGACCGGTGTGCGCTACCAGCTCAACTACCGGCGTGGCGTGCCCCCCGTGGTCAACGAGGAGCACTCCACCCGCATGCTCGAGGACGCGATCCGTACGCTCGGTCCCGACGCGCTGGCCGACACCATGCAATCCGGCGGTGGTGAGGATTTCTCCTGGTACCTGGAAGAGGTGCCGGGCGCGATGGCTCGCCTCGGTGTGTGGAGCGGCGAAGGCGAACAGCTGGACCTGCACCAGCCGACCTTCGACATCGACGAGCGGGCGCTCGCGGTCGGCGTCCGGGTGCTGACGAATATCGTGCTGGGTTGCGTTTGATTTGCAGTGGTCGGACAGCGGTGTGGCCGAAGCTTCGGGTTCGCCACGCCGCTGTCGCGTTCGGTGTGACGTGTGGTCAGCCGAAGTTGCCCGGCCCCACGTTGCGGCTGTTTCTGGTACGTAGCTCGTGTACGTAATCCGGTGGGGCGCCCGCCTTTTCGGCGGCATCCGCGATCACGCCGAGGTAGCGGGCCGACGGTAGGCCACCCTCGTAGGCGTCCAGCACGTAGAGCCAGGCGAGGGTGGGTTCGCCGGCGCCCTCGGCGTCCCGGGTGACGCGCAGGCGGATCTTCTTGTGGATACCGAAGTCCGAACCCTCCCAGCGGTCCAGCCGCTGCTCATCCTCCGGGGACACGTCGTAGAGCACGACGAACACCCGGGAACCCAGGTCCTCGACGACGGTCGCGAGAGGCCCTTCCCAGCCGATATCGTCACCGGCGAAGGTGAGCCGCCAGCCCTCCAACCAGCCCGTCCCGGACATGGGGGAGTGCGGACAGCGCTCGAGCATCTGCGTTGCGTCCATGTTGGACCCATAGGCGGCATAGATCGGCACCAGCAAAGGGTAGCCAATAAACTTCCCGGACCGCGTTCGATTGCCGCACCTGCGGCGCGGCGTACGGCGCGGCAACGTCCCGCACCGGTAACGCGGTCGAAAGTGCGGGGTGGTTGCCCGATACCGTTGACGTCGTACCGGAGATCCCGGTGCGAAGCACAAGCGGAGGTATCAATGACCCGCATCGCGATCATCGGTGGTGGACCGGCGGGCTACGAGGCGGCGCTGGTGGCCGCCCAGCACGGTGCGTCGGTGACGCTGATCGATTCCGATGGCATCGGCGGGGCGTGTGTGCTGTGGGACTGCGTTCCCTCCAAGACGTTCATCGCCTCGACCGGGGTGCGCACCGACCTGCGCCGGGCCCGGGATCTCGGGATCACCCTCGACCCGAACCAGGCGCGGGTACAGCTGCCCGAGGTGAACGAGCGGGTGAAGGCGCTGGCACTGGCGCAGTCGTCGGATATCCGCTCGAAACTGCAGACCGTCGGGGTGACGGTGCTGTCCGGACACGCCGAGCTGATCGATCCCGCCGGCGGTCTGGCCGCACACCGGGTACTGGCCACGCTGGCCGACGGAGCGCAGCAGATCCTCGAGGCCGAGGTGGTGCTGATCGCAACCGGCGCCAGCCCGCGCGTGTTGCCCGGCGCCGAACCGGACGGCGAGCGCATTCTCAACTGGCGTCAGCTCTACGACCTGGAGGAGTTGCCGGAGACGTTGGTGGTGGTCGGCTCCGGCGTGACGGGCGCCGAGTTCGTCTCCGCCTACACCGAAATGGGCGTGCGGGTGAAACTGGTCTCCAGCCGCGACCGCGTGCTGCCCGGTGAGGACGCCGACGCGGCGCTGGTGCTGGAAGACGCGCTCGCCGAGCGTGGCGTCGAGCTGGTCAAGCACGCGCGCGCGGACGCGGTGGAGCGCACCGTCGAAGGTATCGTGGTCAAGTTGTCCGACGGACGCACGGTTGCCGGCTCGCACGCGCTGATGACCGTCGGTTCGACTCCCAACACCGCGGGCCTCGGGCTGGAGCGGCTCGGCATCGAACTCGACCGCGGCGGCTATCTGCGGGTGGACCGAGTCTCGCGCACATCGGTGCCGGGCATCTACGCCGCGGGCGACTGCACCGGTCTGCTGCCGCTCGCCTCGGTGGCGGCGATGCAGGGACGTATCGCGATGTACCATGCGCTCGGCGAGGGCGTCAGCCCGATCCGCCTGAAGACCGTCGCATCAGCGGTGTTCACCCGGCCGGAGATCGCGACCGTCGGGGTCAGCCAGACCGCGATCGACAACGGCGAGGTGCCCGCGCGCACCGTGATGCTGCCGCTGAACACCAATCCGCGCGCCAAGATGTCCGGGCTGCGACGTGGTTTCGTGAAGATCTTCTGCCGCCCCGCCACCGGTGTGGTGATCGGCGGCGTGGTTGTGGCGCCGATCGCGTCGGAGCTCATTCTGCCGATCGCGCTCGCGGTACAGAACAATCTGACGGTGAACGACCTGGCCCAGACCTTCTCGGTCTACCCGTCGCTCACCGGATCGGTGACCGAGGCGGCCCGATTGCTGATGCGGCACGACGATCTGGGGTGATGTCGACCCGGCGTGCGCTGTCGCGTGTCCGGTCTCGGACACCATGATTTTCGGAGACCGGGGCGGCGCTCGACGCGGGTGATATTGCCACTCTTGGTTATTCGCCGCGTTGCTCATTTTCCGCAGTTATGGTTCACTCCTCGGCAGAGATGCGATCGGAGAGCGGTCGCGAAGTACGGTGCGGGGGGATGGGTTTCCTTTCCAAATCGGCATGACGAACGATTCGGATCGTTCGACGATCGGGCGTCTCACCCAGGACAACTGGAAGTGGCCGATCTGGTCGCACCCGGGAAGGGAATTGCGCAAGTGAAACATCGTAAGCCGAGTCGGGCCCAGCGAGCGATGGCGAGCACCTCGTTGCCCCTGGCCACAGCGGCCGCAGTGGCGACTCTCTTCGCGGCGCCGGCGGGGGCGGCTCCCAACGATCAGCCGACCCAGCCCGGCGTGACCGAGTCGCCGAGCACGCCGGAAACCACGCAGGCGGAGCCGGGTAAGCCCGAGGCCAAGCAGGATCCGCAGAAGCCGGATCCGCAGAAGCCGGAGACCAAGCCGACGCCGAGCCAGCCCGGTGTCGTCACGCCGGACCCGGACCACGCGATGCCCGACCAGAAGGACCCGCGGCTGGCCCGGCCGACGCAGCCGGGTGTGACCACGCCGCGCGTCGCGCCGCTGCCGGTCCCCGGCCAGCAGCCGGGCGATCCGCAGCCGGCGGTGGCGCCGGATCAGGCGGCCCCGCAGCCTGGGCAGCAGGCCGCTCCGCAGCCGGGAACGCAGGCTGCTCCGCAGCCGGGAACACATGCCGCTCCACAACCGGGAACGCAGGGCGGCGGGAACGCCGAAGCGCGGCCGGAATCTTCCACCGTGGTGCAGCAGCCGCGGTGGCAGGCGCCACGGCTGGAGGCCGCCCCGGCTGCCCCGGTCGTGGAGATGACCGGTCCGCACGCCGAGGTCGGCGCGAACATCGACGGCAACCGGTTGCTCCCGGGCTACGTGGCCAACACCCACCACTTCAGCAACGAGGCGGGTTACGTCGGCACCATCGGTTACCGCACGCCGACCGGCCAGGGCGAAGCGGGCATCTCGGTGGAGTTCATCGACAAGAACACCGTCAAGCTGACCACCTACACCGGTGGCGAAGGCTTGGCCGACAACAACACCACCGCGGTGATCGATACCACTCAGCTGAACCTGGCCAAGGCGGCGGTGGAGAACTGGATCCGGGAGCAGCCGGGCGGCGCGGCCGCACTCGAAGCCGCCGCACAGGTTAAGCTTCCGATTCAGTCGGGCGATTCCGCTGCGCAGACCGTCGAAGTGGCTGGTGTCACTGCCCAGTGGGGCGGTTCACTCCAGTACTGACACGAGCTGATCTCGACGGGTGGGGCGGTCGTTCGCGACCGCCCCACTCGTGTGTCCTGGGAAAGGAGTGGGTGTGACCTCCGAGGGTGATGCGAGGGAGGACGATTCCGGCCGGCCGGGGTCGGATTTCGGTCCGCCGCTGGGAGAATTCGGTCCGCCGCTGGAGGAATTCGGTCCGCCGGTTTCCGACTTCGGGCCGCCCGTTTCGGAATTCGGTCCACCGATGGGTGCCGACACCGGCCCGAGCTGGCAGGTGCCGCAGCAGCCCACCGACCACCCCGAACTCATCTGGCGGCCTGCGGGTGAGGCGGCGCCGACGGCGCCGTCGCAGCAGTTCCGCGCGCCGGACGCCACCGTTTACGCCGAACAACCGGCCGCGCCGGAGCGGCCGGCCGCGGAGCCCGCGCGGCCGCAATCCACCGGCGGTGAGCGGGACTCGTGGTGGAGCCAGCCGACCGCAGAGGGTGGCGTGCCCAAGCCACCCCCGACGTCGGAGTCCGACCTGTCCTGGGCTAAGGACCCGATCGCCATGCGGTTGGCACCGCGCGTCCCCGCGACACCGTCGCCCGCGGAGAGCTCTGGCTCCTCGCGGCGCTGGGTCGTGGTGGGCTCGATCGCGGCGGTCGTCGTGCTGATCGCGCTGACGGTGACCATCATCGGGATCTCCCGCGGCGGCGACGACGGTGGGGACCCCACAGCGGCTCCGGGCCCGAGTGCGCCAGTGCTGGACTGTCAAGCGAAAACTGAGGGCAACGTCACTATCGGCAACAGTCCGGGCGACACGAGCAGCGGGATCCGGGCGATTCTCGGTTTCGAGCATGCCTACTATGCCGAACGCAGTGCCGCCCGCGCGCATACGTTCGTGACGCCACAAACGAACATTCAGCAACCCCAAGTCATGCAGCCGGCCATCGACCGTGAGATCCCACCAGGCACGGCCTATTGCCTCCGGATCGAGTCGGTAGGCCCCGACCTGTTCAACGTCGACCTCACCGAGCGTCGCCCCAACGGCGTCACAACGGTGTATCGCCAGACGATTGCCACGGTGCAGCAGGAGGACCGTCACCTGATCTCCACAATTTTCGACCGCTGAGTCGGTTTCTCATATTGTGAGATTTCTGTTTCATATTCTGGGTGGCGATATGTGATAGTGGAGCGGTCGTCTACCGTGGCGTTCCTTCGGAGGTTTCCATGTCGCCGACCACCCCGCCGCTGGCCCGCCGCCTCGACGGCCTGCAGAGCTCGGCGATCCGTGACCTGCTGAAGCTGACCGCCCGCAGTGACATCATCAGCCTGGCGGGCGGCCTGCCCGATGAGCAGCTCATGCCGCGTGACCGGATCGCGCTGGCGGCCGAATCGGCGCTCACCGACCGCTCGCGGCTGCAGTACACCGAGTCGGCCGGGTGGGGGCCGCTGCGTGAGGTGTTGGCGGCGCGAGAGTCGGCGCGGTTGGGTCGCGCCGTGCACGTCGAGGAGGTCCTCGTCACGCACGGCTCGCAGCAGGCGTTGTCGCTGCTGGGGGAGGTGCTGCTGGATCCGGGTGCGTTGGTGGTGGTCGAGAATCCGGCGTATGTCGGTGCGCTGCAGGTGTTCCGCGCGGCAGGCGCGCGGATCGCGGCGGTTCCGCTGGACGCGGATGGTATGCGGACCGACGTGCTGGCCGAATTACTCGACCGTGGCGAGCGGCCCGCGCTGGTCCACACGGTGAGCAACTTCCACAATCCGCGCGGGGTCACCATGAGCCCGGATCGCCGCCGCGCGCTCGCTGAACTCGCTGAGCGCCACGGCTTCTGGGTGATCGAGGACGACCCGTATGGCGAGCTGTGGTTCGATCAACCATCGCCGTCGCCGGTGGCATCCTACTCGGCCAATGTAATCCGGCTGTCCAGTGCGTCGAAGATTCTGGCTCCGACGCTGCGAGCAGGCTGGATGGTGGCGCCGAGCGCGGTGCGCCGGGGAGTGGAGTTGCTCAAACAGAGTGCGGATCTATGCGGTTCAGCGCTGACCCAGCAGATCGTCACCGACCTGCTCGACGACGGTGACTGGCTCACCGCTCATGTGGACGAGGTACGGCGCATCTACGGCGAACGTGCCCAGGCGCTGGTCGGCGCGCTGCGTAGTCGCCTTGGTGACCGGGTGGTGAGCACAGATGCGTCCGGCGGAATGTTCGTCTGGGTCGACTTCGCCGACACTACCGATACTGTCGAGTTGCTGCCGCGCGCCATCGAGCGCGGTGTCGCTTATGTGCCCGGTTCGGCATTCGCCGTTGACGGCGGCTACCGCAACTCGATGCGCTTGTGTTTCACGACATCCGACGCCGGAATGCTGCAGGAGGCGGTCGACCGCTTGACCCACGCGGTGGGTGATCAGGCAACCGCCGCAGCAGGTTTCGCCCGGTCCGAATGACCGCGAGCGGTGGGTGAATACCGGCTAATCCACCCACCCGTAGGTGCGTTCGACGGCCTTGTTCCAGGCGGCGAAGTGTTCGTCGCGCTGCTGCGGCGACATGGTCGGGTGCCATGTCTTGTCGGCGGCCCAGTTGGCCCGGATGTCGTCGGTTCCCGACCAATAACCGACGGCCAGCCCGGCCGCGTACGCCGCGCCGAGCGCGGTGGTCTCGTTGACCACCGGACGCACCACGGGTACGTCGAGGATGTCGGACTGGAACTGCATGAGCAGGTCGTTGCCGACCATGCCGCCGTCTACCTTCAGTGTGGTCAGCTCCAAGCCGAGCTGGTGGGACTCGGCGTCGGCGCGCATGGCGTCGACCACCTCGCGGGTCTGGAAGGCGGCGGCTTCCAGCACCGCCCGCGCCAGGTGCGCTTTGGTCACGAAACGGGTGAGCCCGGCGATGACGCCGCGCGCGTCCGGCCGCCAGCGCGGAGCGAACAGTCCGGAGAAGGCGGGCACGATATAGGCGCCGCCGTTGTCGGCGACGCTGCGGGCCAGCGGCTCGATCTCGGCGGCGGTGGAGATGATGCCGAGGTTGTCCCGCAACCACTGCACCAGCGAGCCGGTGACCGCGATGGAACCTTCCAGCGCGTACACCGGGTCGGCTTCGCCGAGGCGGTAGCACACGGTGGTGAGCAGGCCGTGCTTGCTGAACACCGGCGTGGTTCCGGTGTTCAGCAGCATGAAATTGCCGGTGCCGTAGGTGTTCTTGGCCTCGCCGGGCGACAGGCACGCCTGGCCGAAGGTGGCGGCCTGCTGGTCGCCGAGGATGCCCGCCACCGGTACCCCGGCCAGCGGCCCTGAGCGGATCGGCGCGTACACCTCGGATGAGCTCACGATCCGTGGCAGCATCGGCTCCGGCACGCCGAACTCCGCGCAGATCCGCGAATCCCACTGCAGCGAGCGCAGATCCAGCAGCATGGTGCGGGAGGCATTGGTCACGTCGGTGATGTGCTCGCCGGTGAGGTTCCACAGCACCCAGCTGTCGACGGTGCCGAAACACAGCTCGCCGGCCTCCGCGCGTTCCCGCACGCCGGTCACGTTGTCGAGGATCCAGCGCAGTTTCGGGCCGGCGAAGTACGTGGACAGCGGGAGGCCGGTGCGGTCCTGGTACCGGGTCGGCCCCGCCTCGCCGCCCAACTCGGCGCACAGGCGATCGGTACGGGTGTCCTGCCACACGATGGCGTTGTGCACCGGCTCGCCGGTCGCGCGATCCCACACCACGGTGGTCTCGCGCTGATTGGTCACGCCGACTGCGGCGATGTCGGCGCTGCCGAGCCCGGTCTGCGCCAGGACGTCGGCGAGTACGGCTTCGGTATTGCGCCAGATGCTCTCGGGGTCGTGCTCGACCCAGCCCGGTTGCGGGAAGATCTGCTCGTGTTCGCGCTGCGCGACGCCGACGACGCGCCCCTGCCGATCGAAGACGATGCACCGACTCGAGGTGGTGCCCTGGTCGATGGCGGCCACAAAGGAACGCATTGGTGCAGGGTACTAAAAGCTGTGCTCGATTTTGCCGGCTTGCGGCGGCTCGTTCGGCCCGGACGCATCGAGCGCGGCAAGGCCGAGCAGGGCGGCTACCACTGCCGCGAGCCCCGGCCCGACTACCTTGTGGATCGAAGCGAGGCGAGCATCGTTCGTTCGCGGTCTTCGAGGGGCGGTGAACACGCAGCTCCGCAGGTGCTGCGAAACAAACCCAGCGGGTTCGCCTAGCCTGGTGGTGAACGCTCGGTCGGACAGATCCGTATCGGCGGGAGGAGTCGAGCATGGCCAAGAAACCGGATTCGCAGTTCCTCGGCCCGGAGCAGCGCACGACGGCTTGGGAGCGCTTCGCCAAGGATCATTACGACGTCGTCGTCGTCGGCGGCGGCGTGGTGGGGGCGGGCATCGCCTTGGACGCGGCGACCAGGGGTTTGCAGGTCGCGCTGGTCGAGGCTCGCGATCTCGGATCGGGTACCTCCAGTCGGTCGTCGAAGATGTTCCACGGCGGACTGCGGTATCTGGAACAGCTGGAGTTCGGATTGGTTCGCGAGGCGCTGCGGGAACGCGAGCTTTCGCTGTCGACCCTGGCCCCGCATCTGGTCAAGCCGCTGCGCTTTCTCTATCCGCTGACCCGCCGGGCTTGGGAGCGTCCGTATGTGGCCGCCGGGTTGCTCCTCTACGACACCATGGGCGGCGCGAAATCCGTTCCCGGTCAACGGCATCTGAGCCGTGCGGGCGCGTTGCGGCTGGCGCCGGGTTTGCGGCGCGACTCGCTGATCGGCGGTGTCAGCTACTACGACACCGTCGTCGACGACGCGCGCCACACCATGATGCTGGCCCGCACGGCCGCGCACTACGGCGCGGTGATCCGCACGTCCACCCAGGTGGTCGGATTCCTGCGCGAGGCCGACCGGGTCGTCGGCGTCAAGGTCCGCGACACCGAGGACGGGTGCACCGGAGAGGTCCGCGGACATGTGGTGGTCAACGCGACCGGCGTGTGGACCGACGAAGTGCAGGCACTGTCGCATCAGCGTGGCCGATTCCATGTCCGGGCGTCCAAAGGCGTGCACATCGTGGTGCCGCGCGATCGGATCGTCAGCGACACCGCGATCATCCTGCGCACCGCGACCTCGGTGCTGTTCGTCATCCCGTGGGGCACGCACTGGATCATCGGCACGACCGACACCGACTGGAACCTGGACCTCGCGCACCCGGCCGCCACCAAGGCCGATATCGACTACCTGCTGGAACGGGTGAACCAGGTGCTGGTCACACCGTTGACACCCGATGACATCGACGGCGTGTACGCGGGGCTGCGCCCGTTGCTGGCGGGGGAGAGCGACGAGACCTCGAAACTGTCGCGGGAGCACGCCGTGGCCCGGGTCGCGCCCGGCTTGGTCGGCATCGCGGGCGGCAAATACACCACCTACCGCGTGATGGCCTGCGACGCGGTGGACGAAGCGGCGCAGGATATTCCGGCCCGCGTCTCCCCGTCGATCACCGCGAAGGTGCCGCTGCTCGGCGCGGACGGTTATTTCGCGCTGGTCAACCAGACGGTGCAGCTGGCCGAGACGTACGGCGTGCACCCCTACCGGATCAAGCACCTCCTGGATCGCTATGGCTCGCTGATCTATGAGGTCCTGGCCTTGGCCGAGGGTAAACCGGAACTGCTGCAACCGATTACGGACGCGCCATCCTATTTGCAGGTGGAGGCGGTCTACGCGGCCGCGGCCGAGGGCGCGCTGCACCTGGACGACATCCTGGCCCGTCGGACCCGGATTTCGATCGAGTATTCGCACCGCGGCGCCAACTGCGCCGAGCAGGTGGCCGAGCTGGTCGCGCCGATCCTGGGCTGGGACGAGGAGGAGATCGACCGGGAAGTCCGGAATTATCAGGCGCGCGTCGAGGCGGAAGTCCACTCGCAGACCCAACCCGACGACGCCGCTGCCGACGCGCTGCGGATCGCGGCCCCCGAACCCCGCCCGGAAATCCTGGAACCGGTGCCGTCCGAGGGGTGATCCTCGTCGCTATATCGGCGGGACGGGCTGGCAGTGCGGGCAGAAATAGATGCCGCGTTCTCGCTGGACCACACGGTCGTACTGGGGTGCGGTGTAGTCGAGCAGGTCGCCCCTGAGCGGTGCGCCGCAGCGTTGGCACGGGCGGTGGGTGCGGCCGTAGGCCAGCGGACGTCGTAGGGGTTTGTCCACCGCTTCGGTCAGGATGCGGTGTGCCTCGTTGACCAGGGCGAGCAGATCCGCAACGTCGCCGACCCGGGTGGCCGGATGGACGCGGCGCAGGAAACAGACCTCGCTGCGATAGATGTTGCCGATGCCCGCGAGGTTGCGCTGGTCGAGCAGGGCCACGCCGATCGGCTGGCCGGGGTACCGCTCCAGTCGCCGGACCGCTTCCGCCGCATCCCAATTCGGACCGAGCAGATCAGGGCCGAGATGGTCGATGATCCGGTGTTCGTCGCCCACCCGCACCACGTCGACGGTACCCAGCGAGAATCCGACGGCTTCCACGTCGTCGGTGCTCAGCACGACCCGAGCGGCGACCCGGGGCTTGGTCCAGCGCTGTCCGAAGTGGAACACGTGCCAGCTGCCGTCCATCTTCAGGTGCGTGTGCACACTCAGGGTCGGCGTCCGGATGAACAGGTGCTTGCCGTAGCTGCCGACGCTCTCGACCACCTGCCCGCGCAGATCGAGCGTGGCATATCGTGGAACCCGAAAATCGCTGCGCGTCAGCTCTTTTCCCGCCAACGCGGATCGAAGTCGTTTGGCGGTCAGAAATACGGTGTCACCTTCGGGCATAGGACGGCCCCGGCTCGATGACGGCGGTGCGGGTATTCGTTCTCACGGGCGGCTCCGCAGGCGCAGGCCGCGCGGGGTGGTGGCGAAGCCCGCCTCGGTGAGGAATCCGGCGAAGGTGTTGCCGTGCACGGTGTCTCCGTTGACGCGGTCGATGACCAGCGCATCCACCCGACGATGCCGGACCAGATCGGCCAGGGCCTGCGCGGCGCCGCGCCGGGCGGTGGGGTCTTCGGTGAAAGTCAGCAGGGTTTTGCCGCCTCGTTCCAGGTAGAGGACCAGTTCCCCGTCCATGAGCACGACCAGCGCCCCGGCCTTGCGCCCGGGCCGATGCCCGCTCTCGACGTCGCTCTTCGGCCAGGCCAGTGCGGCACCGTACGGGTTGGCGGGATCGCAGGCGGCCAGTGCCAGCACCGTGCCGGTCGGCTGGCTGGAGTCCGGGCGGGCGCGCTCGGCGTCGAACGCGCGGAGCCGGTCCACGATATCGGTGGTGGAGAACTGAGCGCCGCCGAGCGAGTCCACGAAATATCCGCGGCGACAACGTCCACGGTCCTCGAATTCGGTCAACACCCGATACATCAGCGCGAACCCGCCGGGCACGCCCTCGTTCTGCACCGATCCCCTGGTCAGTACACCGTACCGTTCCAGGAGCAGGTCAGCGGTCGCGTGCGCGCGGACGGTGTTGTCCGAGACGCGCTCCGGCAACAGCGACCACCGTCCGGCGACCGAAGCAGGACCGGAACGCGTCGGCATGCTCGGCCTGGGAAAGTAGGCGCGGCCGCGCGGAGCGCGCCGAGGTGTGCGATGGGCGGTGGTGGTTCGCGTCGTTCCCGAGAGCAGTGCCCGTACCGGGACGAACGTGTCACCGGAAACCAATCCCGCCCACACCAATTCCCACAAGGCCGCGACCACCGCGGTGTCGTCGAGCAGGCCGGTGGCATCCGACAACTGCCGGAAGAAAAACGCGCCGCCGCCCTGCGGGACCGGCATCAGTCGTTGGGGTCCGTCGAGTTGTGCTGCCCCGGTATTGATTCCGAATCCGGTACCTGACCCTCGCCCGCGACCGTCGTGCTGCGCCGCCGCGCTTTCGGCCGGTGTATCGCCGTCTACCTGGATTTCCCGTCCGGCGGAGCGGGCCGCCGTGCGCGTGCCATTGATCGGCGATGGATCCGGTTCGTCCAGCGGCACGGGTTCCCGATCTGCCGGGGTACCGGATACTCCGGTCGGTGGATCCCCGGCTATCGGTGTTTTCCGCCCGCCCGAACGCCTACCGATCGAATCCTCCTGCGCGCGGGTGGTACCGGCCGACGGATCGGAATCGCCCAGCGGCACCGGCTGCCGATCTACCGGGCCATCGGCGGCGAGCGGTGTCCACGGCACGAACGTGGCACCCAAGGCTGTGAGCAGACGGAGCTGAACGTCCGAGAGATCGATATCATCCGGCGGTGCGAGTGTGCACGCGGCTTGCTCGGCCAGGTGCAGGGCGACCCAGCCGTCTTTGGCGGTGATCGCGCCATGCCCGGACCAGATCACCTCGCCGGTCGCCATCAGTTCATCGAGCAGCGCGGGGTGGTAGTCCGGGACCCGTGCGGGCAGGATCAGTGATTCCCAGGCCGACGCCGGAATAGGCACGCCCGCAAGTTGTTCCACGACGGCCGCGACACCGTCGACGCCGCGCAGTTCGCCGGTGCCGATGTGCTGCCAGGACGGCAGGAAGCGGCCGAACGCCGCGGTCGAGACCGGCTCGACCTCGTGTCGCGCGGCGGCGAGCGAACGGCGGCGCACACGGCGAAGTACTTGCGCGTCACACCATTCCGCACCGGCGGCGCCGGGGGTGAATTCGCCTTCCACCACGCGCTTTTCGGTGACAAGCCGGTGCAACGCGGAAGCTGCGACGGCGCTGCCGAGCCCGAACCGGGTCGCGACCGCCTCGGTGCCGAACGGCCCATGCGTGCGGGCGTAGCGGCCGACCAGGTCACCGAGCGGATCGGCGACCGGCTCGATGAACGCCGCGGGCGTTCCGATCGGCAGCGGAACCCCCAATGCGTCACGCAGGCGGGCCGCGTCTTCCACCGCCACCCACCAGCTTCGGCCCGCGAACGAAACCTCCAGGGCCCGCCGCGCGGCCACCAGGCTCGCGAACCATTCCGCGGGGTTCTCCTCGCAGCGCTCGGCAGCCTCTGCGGCGGTGAGCGGCCCGAGCAGTCGCAGCAGGTCCGCCAAGCCTTCGGCGTCCCGCGCGAGCCGCTCCGGGGTGAGCCGCTGTAGTTCTCGCTCGGTCTGGTCGATGACCGCGGCATCGAGCAGTTCGCGCAGCTCGACCCGACCGAGCAACTCGGCGAGCAGGCCCGAATCCAGCGAGAGCGCGGCGGCGCGGCGCTCGGCCAGCGGACTGTCGCCGTCGTACATGAATTGGCCGATGTAGTCGAACAGCAGAGCGTTCGCGAACGGTGACGGCGTCGCGGTCTCCACTTCGACCAGTCGCACCTGGCGGCGCGCCACCCGGCCCAGCAACTGGCGCAGCGACGGCAGATCGTAGACGTCACGCAGGCATTCCCGCACCGTCTCCAAAAGGATCGGGAACTCGGGGAATTTGCGCGCCACGTCGAGCAGCTGGGCCGAGCGCTGTCGCTGCTGCCACAGCGGGGCGCGTTTGCCGGGGTCGCGGCGGGGCAGCAGCAGGGCGCGTGCCGCACACTCGCGGAACCGGGAGGCGAACAGCGCCGAGCCGCCCACCTGTTCGGTGACGATGTCGTCGATCTCGTCGGCCTCGAACACGAACAGCTCCGCGCCGGGCGGGTCGTCGGTCGTGTCGGGCAGCCGCACCACGATGCCGTCGTCGGAGGCGTTCGGCGCGGTGTCCACACCGAATCGTTCGCGCAACCGCGCCCCGATGGCCAGCGCCCAGGGCGCGTGCACCGGCAATCCGTAGGGCGAGTGCAGGACCAGGCGCCAGTCGCCGAGTTCGTCGCGGAAGCGCTCCACCACCAGCGTGCGGTCGGTGGGCAGCTGACCGGTCGCGGCGCGCTGGTCGTCCAGCAGCGTGCGCAGGTTCGCGGACGCGTTGTCGTCGAGGCCGGCCGAGCGCAGTACGGGTGCGATGCCGTCGTGCGCCGCCGCAGCGCCGGACTTTCGCCGCTGCGCCTTGCGCGTTGCGCCGGTGCGCTCTGATTCGGACGCGAGCAGTTGGCCGACCGTCCGGACGAATCCACCGAGCGCCGCACCGAGCTCCGCGGGCCGCCCGAGCCCATCGCCGTGCCAGAACGGCAACCGGCCCGGCTGTCCGAACGCGGGCGTGACCAGCACCCGATCGAAGGTGATCTCCTCGATCCGCCAGCTCGTCGCCCCGAGCGCGAACACGTCACCGACGCGTGACTCGTAGACCATCTCCTCATCGAGTTCACCGACGCGCGAGGCTTTCTCGCCCACCATGTACACCGCGAACAAGCCGCGGTCGGGGATGGCGCCGCCGGAGGTCACGGCCAGGCGTTGCGCGCCGGGCCGTCCGGTCAGGGTTCCGGCGTCGCGGTCCCACACCAGCCGGGGCCGCAGTTCGGCGAACTCGTCGGAGGGATAGCGCCCGGAGAGCAGATCCAGGACCGATTCGTAGGCCGAGCGCGGCAGCGCGGCGTAACTCCCCGTGCCGCGCACGACGTCGAACCAGGCGTCGACGTCGATCGGGTCGAGTGCGCAGGCGGCGACGGTCTGCTGCGCGAGAATGTCCAGCGGGTGCGCCGGGATCTGGATCGCCTCGATCTGCCCCGCGGTCATCCGCTGCGCCGCCACCGCGCAGTGGATGACGTCGGTGCGGTGCTTCGGGAAGATCACGCCGCGGGAGATCTCGCCGACTTGGTGGCCGGCCCGCCCGATCCGCTGCAACCCGCTGGCTACCGAGGGCGGTGCCGCTACCTGCACGACCAGCTCGACCGCGCCCATGTCGATGCCGAGTTCCAGACTGCTGGTCGCGACAACGCAGCGCAGCCGCCCGCTTTTGAGATCGTCTTCGATCAGCGCTCGTTGCTCCTTGCTGACCGAGCCGTGGTGCGCCCGCGCCAGCAGCGGGCCCGCGCCGTGGATGACCTCGGTGGACGCCCCGAGCTGGGCGGGCGGTTTGTGGTCGGTCGCCACCGGCTCGCCGAGCCGTGCCGCGTAGGCCTCGTTCAACCTGGCGGTGAGGCGCTCGGCCAGCCTGCGGGAGTTGGCGAACACGATCGAGGACCGGTGCGCCACGACGAGATCGACGATCGCCTCGTCCACGTGTGGCCAGATCGACCCCGGCTGGTCGGAGTCGCCCGGCTCGGTCATGTCCGCGACGGGTACGCGCACCGACAGATCGAATGTCTTCGGCGCAGGCGGCGAAACCAGGGTGATCGGCGCATTGCCGACCAGGAACCGTCCGACCTCCGCCGGGGGCCGGACGGTGGCGGACAGGCCGATGCGCTGGGCGGGCCGAGCTGTCAGCAGGTCGAGCCGGGCGAGTGACAGCGCCAGATGCGCGCCGCGTTTGGAGCCGGCGATCGCGTGCACCTCGTCCACGATCACCGTGCCGACTTCCCGCAACGTGTCCCGCGCGGCCGAGGTGAGCATCAGGAACAGCGATTCCGGCGTGGTGATCAGGATGTCCGGCGGGGTGCGCAGCATGGAGCGCCGATCGGCGGCGCTGGTGTCACCCGAACGGACCCCGACGGTGATCTCCGGCGGCGCGACGCCGAGTCGTCCGGCGGTCTGCCTGATGCCGACCAGCGGCGCCCGCAGATTGCGCTCCACGTCCACCGCGAGCGCCTTCAGCGGCGACACGTACAGCACGGCGGTGCCGGTCCGCTCGGCGGTCCGCTCCCGGGTAGCCAGCTGGTCGATCGCCCAGAGAAACGCGGACAGCGTCTTCCCGGACCCGGTCGGCGCGACGACAAGGGTGTGCTCGCCCGCCGCGATCGCCTGCCACGCGCCGAGCTGAGCGGATGTCGGCGCGGGGAACGCGCCGTCGAACCACTCCTGGGTCGCGCGGGAGAACGGGGCCATGGCATCAGTGTGCACCGCGCCACCGACAAGCACGCCCGTGCCGTCGCGTGCGGTAACCATCGAACTACGGCTGTGAGCTGCCGCGCCGTACGCTTCGACAGGTGCAAAAGGTGCTCAGACTCGACCTGGTCAGCCATGGGATGACCGAGGCGATGCGCAAGGCACGTTTTCCGGTCGACGAATCGCTGACCGAGGCGGGTCGGCGCGCGGTGTCGGGATGCGCACCGCTGACCGCCGAGCGTGTATTCACCGGACCGGAACGCCGGACCGTGGAGACCGCCGCGTTGCTCGGCTTGCCGGGCAAGCAGGACAGCCGGTTGCGCGACCTGGACGCGGGCGCCTGGCGCGGCGGGGCACTCATGTCGGTGCCGCAGGACGAGTTGTACGCGTGGCTGACCGATCCCGAGTTCCGCGGGCACGGCGGCGAGTCCGTGGTGGACGTGATCGAGCGGACCAGACTCTGGATGGCCGAGATCGCCGGGCAGGCCGTGCCCACCATCGCGGTCACGCACCCGGCGGTGATCCGGGCCGCGCTGCTGGTGACGCTGGACGCCCCGCCGAAATCGTTCTGGCGCATCGATATTCCGCCGGGCAGCGTCACCCGCCTGCACTATCGCGGCGAATGGACGCTGCACTTCACCGCCTGATGTCGGCCGCGCCTGGTGCCTGCAGCGGGATCGGCACGTGCGCAGCGGCTCAGGCGAGACTGAGTACGGTCCGATCGTCCAGTGGGTGGGCCAGCTCGACCAGGACGACGCCGTACTCGCGCTTCTGCTCCGGGCGGGCGGCCTGGCATGGCGGCATGCCGCGATGCAGGCCGCGGATCAGCCGCACGCTGACCCGCTCGGCGGATTCCTCGGCCCGCGCGGTGAATCCGATACTCGGGCAGCCGATCGGTCCGGGGATGTGGATCGCGAGCCGGTCCGTGCCGTCCTCGACGTCGTACTCGGAGAAGGGCAGCGCCGCACTCGGTTCCAGATCCGCCGCAGGTGGGATGACGATCATCGTGCCGCCCACGTAGCTGCGTGGACCGGGGCCGGCCCGCGTCCCCGCCGCCGCGGTCGGGTCCCGTGCGGAGATTACGCCCGAACCGACGTCCGGCGCCGGGTGCCCGCACGCGGTCAACGCCCACAGCGCGGCGGCCGCGACGACCACCATGCCACTGCTGCACACACCCATCTCTCCACCTTCACACAGGTGCGGACCGGCGCCGCGGAGCAAACGCGGTGCGGCGCGGCGCGGGCAGAGTCGTGAGACGCCTTGTGGGCGTCGTCACATTTACCTCGCAGGGTGCGCAGGCGGTGCCCATCGGAAGCATCCAGTATTGTGCAGATTGATCAGTATTGATCCTGATAGTTGTGCGTTTGGATCTATAGATACAAGATATCGAAACTAGATGCTCAACGCGCGATCGGCGCCGAGCGGACGGGTGGATCCGGATGACCGAGCTCGCTGACCGCGACCTGATCGCGGCTCCCTACGACCTTGCCGACCGGTACCGCGTGGGCGCGGGGCCGGTTGTCCTCACCGGTGTCCAGGCCATCGCCCGGCAGCTGGTCGAGCAGCACGTGCGCGATCTGCGGGCCGGCCGGCGGGTCGGCACGTTCGTGTCCGGATACCAGGGCAGTCCGCTGGCCGGCGTCGACAAGATGCTGGCCGGGATGCCCGATGTCCGCGCCGCGCATGACATCGCGTTCGTTCCCGGATTGAACGAGGAGCTGGCCGCGACCTCGGTGTGGGGCAGCCAGGCCGACCTGCCTGCGGGTACTGCCACGCACGACGGCGTCGTCGGGGTCTGGTACGGCAAGGGCCCAGGGCTGGACCGGGCGACCGACGCGTTGCGCCACGCCAATATGTACGGCGCCAACCCGCGCGGCGGCGTGCTGTTGCTGGTCGGCGACGATCCGGCGTCCAAGTCGTCCACCGTGCCCGCCGCGAGCGCGCGCTCGCTCGCGGCGATGAACATCCCGGTGCTGTTCCCCCGCAACGCCCGCGAAATCATCACCATGGGCCTACACGGTGTCGCCCTGTCGCGTGCCTCGGGATGCCTCGTCGCGCTCGAGATCGTCGCCGATGTCGCCGACGGCGCCTGGACCGTCGACGGTTCGGTCGGCGAGATCGACCTCGTGGTGCCCGAGATCGAATGGGAGGGACGGCCATTCCGCTATCGGCAGCGCCCGATGGCCGCCCCGGCGGACAGCTTGCTCGCGGAAGCCGATCTCTATGGTCCGCGCTGGGAACTGGTGCGTGCGTACAGCACGCGCAACGGGTTGGATGTGATCGAGGTGAATCCCACTCGCGCCACGGTGGGGATCGCCGCCGCCGGAACGACGTTCGACGCGGTCCGGCAAGCGCTGCTCGACCTCGGCGCGGACGACGACGCGCTGCGCGCGGCGGGCATTCGACTGTTGCGCATCGGAATGCCGTATCCCATTGCACCCGAGCGGGTTCGGGAGTTCTCCGCTGGGCTCACCCGGCTGATCGTGGTCGAGGACAAGAGCGCATTCGTCGAAACCCAGATCCGGGAGATTCTGTACGGCACCCCCGGCGCTCCCGAAATAATCGGCAAACGTGACCCGTCGGGCCGCCCCTTGTTCGCTCAGGATGGCGAACTCACCTCCGGCCGCATCGCCGCGCCCCTTCGCCGGGTACTCGATGGCTACGTAGAACTGAAACGTCCACTGCCGCAAGCATTGTCACTGGCGATCCTGCCTGCCAAGCGCGCTGCCTACTTCTGTAGCGGTTGCCCACACAACCGCTCGACCGCGATACCCGAAGGCTCGCTCGCGGGCGGCGGCATCGGCTGTCACACCCTGGTGACCATGTCGGGCCGCGCCGACAGCGCGGTCACCGGGCTGACTCAGATGGGCGGCGAAGGCGCGCAATGGATCGGACAGGCACCCTTCACCGACGTACCGCATCTGTTCCAGAACATCGGCGACGGCACCTACTTCCATTCCGGCCAGCTCGCCGTGCAGGCGTGCGTCGCCGCGGGCGTGAACATCACGTTCAAGCTGCTGCACAACGACGTCGTCGCGATGACCGGCGCGCAACACGCCGAGGGCGCGGTCACCGTGCCGAAGCTCACCCACAAACTCACCACCGAGGGCGTGCGGCGGATCATCGTCTGCGCCGACGAGCCCGAGCGCTACCGCAAGCGCGATCTGGCCCCCGGCACGCTGCTCTGGCATCGGGACCGGCTCGACGAAGCGCAGCGCGTCCTGCGCGAGGTGCGCGGTGTCACGGTGCTCATCTACGACCAGCATTGTGCCGCCGACGCCCGGCGGCAGCGCAAACGCGGCACGCTGCCGGTGCGCCGCACCAGGGTGATCATCAACGAAGCGGTGTGTGAGGGCTGCGGCGACTGCGGCGTGCAGAGCAACTGCCTCTCGGTCCAGCCGGTGGACACCGAATTCGGCCGCAAGACCCGAATCGATCAGACCTCCTGCAACACCGACTACAGCTGCCTCAACGGCGACTGCCCCGCGTTCGTCACGGTCGAGCTGCCCGACCCGGCGACGGCGAACAAGCGCGACGGCGTTCGGTGCCCGCAGCCGCCGCGAGTGCCGGACCTGCGTTGCGCTGCGCCGACGTCGACGCAGAATGTCCTGCTGGCGGGTATCGGCGGAACCGGCATCGTGACCGTCAACCAGGTGCTGGCCACCGCGGCGATGCGCGCCGGATACGAGGTCGCGAGCCTGGACCAGATCGGATTGAGCCAGAAGGCGGGGCCGGTGGTCTCGCACCTGCGGTTCGCGCTCGGCGCGCTGGAACCGGCCAACCGGCTCGCGCCCGCCTCCGCCGACTGCATCGTCGCGTTCGACCTGCTCACCGCCACCGACAACAAGAACCTCGGCTATGGCTCGCGGACGACCACGCTCGCCGTGGCGTCGACCAGCAGGACACCGACCGGCGACATGATCTATGACAAGTCGGTGCCCTATCCGCAGCAGCGGCTGCTTCTGGACCGCTTGGCGCAGGTATCGCGCTCGGTGCACTCCTTCGACGCGCTGGCCGCGGCCCAAGCCCTGTTCGGCAACACCGCCGCCGCGAACTTCCTGCTGGTCGGCGCCGCCTACCAGGTCGGTGCCCTACGGCTGCCCGCAGTGGCGATCGAGGAGGCGATCGAGATCAACGGCGTCGGGGTGGGCGCGAACATCGCCGCGTTCCGCTGGGGTCGCGTCGCGGTGGCGCGGCCGGATGAGTTCGCCGCGGCGACCACCCTGCAACGCCCACCGAAATCTGAAATGCGTATTCCCGCAGATCTTTTCGATGGCCTGACCGCGGTGGGGGAAACAAGGCGGCTGGTCGAGCTGCGTGCCGAAGAGTTGATCGGATTCCAGAGCGTCGCGCTCGCCCGCGCATATGTGCACGCTGTGCAAAGGGTCTGGCAAGCGCAGAGCCGGGTCGGCGACCGTACCGAGTTCAGCGAGCAGGTGGCGCGCGGCCTGTACCAGTTCACCGCGTACAAGGACGAGTACGAGGTGGCGCGCAGGCTCACCGATCCGGACTTCCTGCACGACGCCGCGGCGCAGCTGCCCGGCGGCGCGAACCTGACCTACCGGCTGCACCCGCCGATCCTGCGCGCCATGGGCCGCGCGACGAAGATCGGCTTCGGTCCACGCGCCCACTTCGCCCTGCGGGTGCTGGCCAAGGGCAAGAGACTGCGTGGCACCAAGTTGGATCCGTTCGGTTACGCGCACGTGCGTCGCGTCGAGCGAGCCTTGCGTGACCACTACCTCGAAATGGTGACCACCCTCGCCACCACCCTGGACGCGGCGAACTACGACCGCGCCGTGGCGGCGGCGGGCCTGGCCGACATCGTGCGCGGCTACGAGGACATCAAACTCGCCAACATAGCGGTCTACGCCGAGCGTCTGCGCGCGCTCGGTATCGAGCCACCACGCTGCTAGCCGCCTGGATGGGTAGCCTGTCACGTTGCCGATCCCACCACGGGCCGATGCGGTTGCTGGTGGCGCGAGAATGACGGCCGAAACCCGATCAGGTCCCTTGGCAATGAAGGTGGTGACATGAACTTCGAACCGGCGGCGCAGCGGATCGACGTGGTCAGTGTGGTGGACGCGCCGATCGAACAGGTGTGGGCGGCGGTCACGTCGGCGACGGGTATCAATGCCGAACTGCGGCCCTACCTGCGCATGACCGTTCCGAGGGGACTGCGTGGTCGCGCCGTCGGGGACATCGCACCCGGGACGAACCTGGGGCGCGGTTTCTTCCTGCTGTTCGGGGTACTGCCGATGGACTTCTCCAGAATGACCCTCGCGGAGATCGACGCCGGGCACCGGTTCCGGGAGGAGTCGACGATGATGTCGATACGGGAGTGGACACATGAGCGCACGCTTCGCTCGATCGGTGACCGGACCGAGGTAATCGACGCGGTGACTTTCGTTCCGCGTGCGCCGATGGGTCTGATTCCCGGTTGGAGCGGGATGTTGCGCGCGGGACTGGCATTCCTGTTCCGTCATCGCCATCGGCGGCTACAGGAAACCTTCGGCGCGTAGGTGAGCCCGCCGAGGGCTGATCGGGATCCGATCACTCGGCAGGAAATGCCCGGGTCAGAGCATCGGCGGACGCTCCGGCCCGGGGCGTTGTCACGAGGACACCGTGGTGTGGACTGTCGTGGTCTTCGACGGTGCGCGGCGGGTGCACGAGTTGCCCGTGCGGCCGGGGCTCGGGGATGCCACGCCGCGGGCGGTGGGGTGCGTGGGGAATGGAAAACGGCCCGGAGTGTTCCGGGCCGTTTTCTAGTAGCGGGGACAGGATTTGAACCTGCGACCTCTGGGTTATGAGCCCAGCGAGCTACCGAGCTGCTCCACCCCGCGTCGGTAGGTACAACCTTACACACATTTGCGTGTACTACCGAATCCGCTGGTGGGCGGGGGTGTTCAGCCGAATTCGATGCCCTGGGCGAGCGGGAGTTCGGTGGAGTAGTTGATCGTGTTGGTGGCCCGGCGCATGTACGCCTTCCAGGAGTCGGAACCGGATTCGCGTCCGCCGCCGGTCTGCTTCTCGCCGCCGAACGCACCACCGATCTCGGCGCCGGAGGTGCCGATGTTGACGTTGGCGATCCCGCAGTCGGACCCGTCCGCGGCGAGGAAGCGTTCGGCCTCGCGCTGGTCGGTGGTGAAGATGGCGGACGAAAGGCCCTGCGGTACTTCGTTGTGCAGCGTGATCGCGTGGTCGAAGTCGTCGTACGTGAGGACGTACAGGATCGGCGCGAAGGTTTCCGCGCGCACCACCGCGGTCTGGGCAGGCATGCGCACGATGGCGGGTCGCGCATAGTAGGCATCGTCGCCGAGGACCTCGACTCGATCACCGCCGCAGAGCAATTCGCCGCCGTCGGCCACCGCCTGATCCAGCGCGGCGCGCATACCGGCATAAGCCCGGCCGTCGATCAGCGGACCGACCAGCACCCCGTCGTCGAACGGATTGCCGACGGGCAGCTGTCGATACGCCCGTTCGAGCCGCTCCACCAGCGGGGCGACCACCTCGCGATGCACGATCAGTCGCCGCAGGGTGGTGCAGCGCTGCCCGGCCGTGCCCGCTGCCGCGAACACGATCGCCCGCACCGCGAGTTCGAGATCGGCGGAGGCGGTGACGACCGCGCCGTTGTTGCCACCCAACTCCAGCAGGCAGCGCCCGAGTCGCTCGGCGACCCGCGGCGCGACGAGCCGCCCCATCCGCACCGAACCCGTGGCGCTCACGAGCGCTACCCGTTCGTCCCCGACCAGGCGGGACCCGATGTCGCTCGCGCCCTGGATCAATTGATGCACTTCCGGATCCGCGCCGACCTCGCTCGCCGCGCGCCGCAGCAACGCATGGCAGGCCACGGCGGTCAGTGGTGTCGTCTCCGACGGCTTCCACACCACGGTGTCCCCGCAGATCAGCGCGATCGCCGTGTTCCACGCCCATACCGCGACGGGAAAGTTGAACGCCGAGACCACCCCGACCACGCCCAGTGGATGCCAGGTCTCCATCAAACGGTGGCCCGGTCGCTCGGAAGGCATCGTCTGTCCGTACAACTGCCGGGAAAGACCGATGGCGAACTCGCAGATGTCGATCATTTCCTGCACTTCGCCCGCTGCCTCGGCGGGGATCTTGCCCGCCTCCAGCGTGACCAGCTCGGCCAGATCGCTCTTGTGCGCGATGAGCAGCTGCGCCAGTCGGCGCACAAGCGCGGCCCGGACCGGCGCCGGGACGCTACGCCATGCCTGGAAGGCGGTGGCGGCCCGGCCGATCGCGGCATCGACGTCGCCCGGGGAGCTGGGCCGCAGGGTCAGCAGTTGGCCGCCCGTGATCGGGGTGCGCGCGGGCAGCGAGCCGGGTTCCGGCAGTCGCGCACCGAGTGCGTGCAGCAGCGCGGTCGCTCTCGCGGCGAGTTCCTGGGTAGTGGTCTTGGCGCCGAGTACATCAGTCATCTGTTGTTCCGCCGTACCTTTCGGCCGCGTCGCGGCATCTCGGTCCGCAGAGCGGGGCGTGTGTCCCACATCGCGGGAGGATGGAGGGTCGGGTTCCGAGCACGAGGTCGGCTGCCTGGGTTAGCCTTCGCTGATGGCGGATACACCGGCAAGACCCGTACTCGATGACATCGATCGCCTGCTGATTCGTGAACTGATGGCCGATGGACGGGCCACCCTGTCGAATCTGGCCGAAAAGGCGAGTCTGTCGGTGTCCGCGGTGCAATCGCGGGTCCGTCGGTTAGAGGCGCGCGGGGTGATCCGCGGGTACGCCGCGCACGTCGATCCGGAAGCGCTCGGCCAGTTGCTGTCGGCATTCGTCGCGATCACTCCTCTCGACCCGTCGCAACCCGATGATGCGCCCGCGGTGCTCCAGCACATCCCCGGCATCGAGGCGTGTCACTCGGTGGCGGGAGAAGAGAGCTACATCCTGCTGGTCCGGGTGGCATCCCCGCGGCATCTCGAGCAGTTGCTCCAGGAGATCAGAGCGACCGCCAACGTGCGCACCCGAAGCACCATCATCCTTCAGACATTCTATGACAGATAGGGATACCTCGGAATTAATCCGTTTCGATGTAGAGCTTACGTAAATTTTTACGTACCCTCATGGCGTGACCATCGAACTGGAACGCACCCGCCCGGCGGTCACCCCCGCCGCCCGGGTACACGAGATCTTGTCGGCGAGCATCCTGGCCGACGGCTTCGACCTGGTGCTCGACCTCGAGCAGTCCCGCGGCTGCCGTCTCGTCGACGAACGCGACGGCACCGCCTACCTCGACATGTTCGGTTTCTTCGCCTCCAACGCGCTGGGCATGAACCATCCCGCCCTCGCCGCCGACGAACAGTTCCGTGCCGAGCTCCTCGCCGCGGCACTGAACAAGCCGAGCAACTCCGACATCTACACCGTGGCGATGGCCCGCTTCGTCGAGACGTTCGTCCGGGTCCTCGGCGATCCACACCTGCCGCACCTGTTCTTCATCGACGGCGGCGGCCTCGCGGTGGAGAACGCCCTCAAGATCGCGTTCGATTGGAAGAGCAGACACAACGAATCCCACGGCCGCGCAGCGGAACTCGGCACCAAGGTGCTGCACCTGACCGGCGCGTTCCACGGCCGCACCGGCTACACCATGTCGCTCACCAATACCGATCCGGTGAAGACGGCGCGGTTCCCCAAGTTCGCCTGGCCCCGAATCAAGGCGCCTTACCTGACCGACGCCTTCGATGTCGAGGAAGCGGAGACCTGCGCGCTGACCCAGGCGCGGCAGGCCTTCGCGGAAAACCCCGACGACATAGCATGTTTCATCGCCGAGCCGATCCAGGGCGAAGGCGGCGACCGGCACCTGCGACCGCAGTTCCTGCAAGCCGTGCAGCAGCTGTGTCACGACAACGACGCGCTGTTCGTCCTGGACGAGGTGCAGACCGGCGTCGGTATGACCGGAACCCCCTGGGCCTACCAGCAACTCGGGCTGGCACCGGACATCGTCGCTTTCGGAAAGCGGACCCAGGTATGCGGCGTCATGGCGGGCGGGCGCGTGGACGAGGTGCCCGACAATGTCTTCGCGGTCAGCTCCCGGCTCAACTCCACCTGGGGCGGCAACCTCGCCGACATGGTGCGGACCCGGCGCATCCTGGAGGTGATCGAGCGCGACGAACTCATCGAACGGTCGCGGCCGCTGGGCACGCACCTGCTCGACCGGCTGGCGGGCGTGGCCGCCCGGCACGCCGACGCCGGCGAGGCGCGCGGGCGGGGACTGATGTGTGCGATCACGCTGTCTTCGGCGCGGTTGCGGGACGAGGTGCTCACCGCGCTGCGTGAACGCGAGCACGTCCTGATCCTCGGCACCGGCGATCGGGGTATCCGCTTCCGTCCCCCGCTGACGGTCACGAGCGCCGAGTTGGATGAGGCTGTCGAGGCTCTGGAGCGAATCCTGACCAGTCTCGAATAGCTCACGCGAAAGGATGGCGCGGGCGCCACGGCGGTGTCCTCGGCATCGGGTGCGAAGTCCTACATCACCTCCTAGGATTCGCGCCATGTGCTCTCGTCTTCACCACTGTGTGAGGAGGTGCGGCGCGTGAACCGGCAGCGCATGTTCCGCCGCCGCGCGCCGCACCTCATGGCTTCCCTCGTCCTGCTGTCCGCCGTGACCGGTTGCGCCGCCGGCGACGCGGGCACAGTGGCCACGGAGGCGGGACAGGTGAGCGCGACGGCCGTAGCCGCACCGCCCCCCAACGCGTTTCCGCCGCACATGACCGACCTGCTGTCCGGCATGCCGCCACCGCTCTCGCCAACGGACGTGTACGCGGCCAACCGCGCACTGAGCCCGGGCGTGACCGACCAACGGCCGCTGGTCTACGTGCCCAACAGCGAGTCGAACACGGTCTCGGTGATCGATCCGGACACCTTCCAGGTGATCGACACCTTCAGCGCGGGCGGCCGGGAGCCGCAGCACGTCGTCCCGTCCTATGACCTGCAGACGCTGTACGTCACCAACGACTTGCCGCTGGGCGCGGGCAGCCTTTTGCCGATCGATCCGCGCACGGGCAAGCCGGGGGAGCCCTGGCCAGTGCGCGACCCGTACAACATGTACTACACGCCGGACGGCAAGTACGCCGTCGTCGTCGCCGAGGCGGACAAGTCGCTGGACTTCTACGATCCGCAGACCTGGGCGAAGGTCCACACCCTGCCGGTGCCCGACTGCACCGGCGTCGATCACATCGATTTCACCGCTGACGGCCGGTTCGGCCTGGCGTCCTGCGAATTCATCGGCCGGATGATGGTTTTCGACGTCGCCGAGCGCAGGATCGTCACGATGGTCGATCTACCGGGCGGCCGTTCGGGCATGCCGCAGGATGTGAAGCTGTCGCCGGACGGGCATACCTTCTTCGTCGCCGACATGGTCGCCGACGGCGTCTACACCATCGACGCGCACACGTTCGCGAACACCGGTTTCGTGCCGACCGGCAAGGGAGCGCACGGGCTCTACATCACTCGCGACTCCAGGCAGATGCTCATCACCAACCGGCACGAAGGCAGCATCTCGGTGTGGGATTTCGCGGCGAACGCGCTGGTGCACAAGTGGTTCGTACCCGGCGGCGGCAGCCCCGATATGGGCAATATCTCCGCCGACGGGCGCGTCTTCTGGGCGTCCGGCCGCCACCACGGCGAGGTGTACGCCATCGACATCGTCAACTGGACCCTCTTGGCGCGCATCCCGGTCGGCAAAGGACCGCACGGGCTGACCATCTGGCCGCAACCGGGACGCTATTGCATTGGACACACCGGAGTCATGCGCTGAATCGACGGGCGTCCGCGGGCGCGGCGGCCGCAGCAGCGCCCGCGACAGCGCGCAGGCGGGAGGCTGCGGTTCAGGCGGAGGATCGACCACGGCCCACTGGGCTCGTCGGTCGTCAGGAGGTGACCGGTCGCAGGCCCAAACCGCCCTCGACGAAGCGCCGGACGGATGTGAGCCCGGCGTCCAAGGCCCGCTGGTAGCCGGGGCGTGCCCACCCGTTGATGGCGGCGGTGCCGTCGCCCGCCGGCGTCACCCCGATCTCGGCTACCAGCTCGGCGGTAGTCGGTTCGCAGACCGCCCAGGAGAAATGGGTCTCCGCGGTCCAGCCGGCGCTGCGCTCGGCCACATAGTCCGGGTCGGTGATGCCGCACTCGGCCAGCGCGGGGCGGTCATCTATGCGGTCATCCGCCCGCAGGGCACGTAGATACCAGGCACCCGCGTTGATCTCGATCGGTTCCATCAGCACCCACCCGCGGCGTCGCGCCGACTACCGAACCGCGCGCTGCCGAGCGTGTGGCGCTGCGCGATGTCGAGCCGCCCTGCCACGATCTGATCGGAATTCGGCGGCGTCACCTCGGCGCCGTCCGCGCCCATGTGGGCTGGTTGGGCGGTGGGTAGCTCGTTCATGAGGAAAGGCTAGCTGCTGGGCGGAGCCAACCGTCGAGGGCCGCAAGGTGCGAGCAAACGCGGCAGCGTCCGCACCGACAGCCGCTATACCGCCGGGATGGTCGTGGCGAGGGCATCGAGAACGGCATGGCGGCCGATCTGCAGCGCGGCGGACAGCAGCGTTGTATCGCGGGCGGCGCTGTCGACATCGGGGGAGCCGGGCGGAGGGTGGATCTGCAGGACCGAATCGCCGAGATCGGCCAGCGCTTTGTCCTCGATGTCCTGCTGATGCGGGCGTTCGAGCCAGGCACGGTAGGCGCCGGGCGCCACCGCACGCAAATAGCTGCCCCCCACGAGCTGGTGCAGTCGTGAGGCGGGCGGACGTCTCTCGTCGACGCGTCGGGTGCGCAGAACCAGGGCACGCGTTGCGCCGGCTCGCACAGCGGTGCGGATCGGCACTGTTTCGGTGAGTCCGCCGTCGAAGAAGGCGCCGCCGCCCATCCTGACCGGCGGGCCGGCCAGGATGGGCAGGCCTGCCGACGCTCGCAGCGCACGCATGAGCGTGCCCTTGTCGGTGATGTGCGGATGCAGATCGACCGCCTGACCGGTGCGGATATCCGTAGCGATCGGATGGAACGTGGTGGAGTTCGCCAGAATCGCCTCGAAATCCATCGGCTCGATGCCGTCGTACACCTGGTGCACGAGGTAGCGCAGATCGAACGCGGGCCGCCCGCGCAGGAGCCGGGCCGGGTCGACGGCGCGGCGCATGATCACCGGGTCGGTCCAGGAACGCATTCCGCGGATCGCGCGCCCCGACAACAGCCAGGCTCCGTTGATCGCGCCCGCCGACGTGCCGTACACCGCGTCGAACACCGCCGTGAGTCCGAGTTCCTCCAGTGCGGACACCATGCCGCTGGAGTACGCGCCTCGGCTGCCGCCACCCTCGATGACGAGCACGAGCCGATGCCCGTCGGCGCGGGTGGACGTGGCATGGCGAGCGCGGATCAGCTCCGCGACGGGGGAGACGCTTGACGAGCTGGTCACCGCATCACGATACGACACCGTGGCGGGAACCTCAGGTCGAAAAAGTGGTGTTCACCCGCGTGTGACCGTCGCCGACCCGGTGCCACACGAGGAGGGAATCGGGAAAGGAAAGCCAGCGCAACAAGCCGGTGAACGTCGCGGATCGAGCTGCTGCCTGCGCCGGGACACGGCCGCCGAGCGAGCGATGCCGGCAGCAGGCCGGAGAAGTGGCAGTACCGCTCTGGACTGCCGCTGACACGGCACGTCGCCTACTCCGGCGTATGTGTGCGGTTGGATGAGAGCCTCGTGACCACGGCGGGACCACCGAAACAAACGGAGCGGGCGCGGACGTCGTTGTCCGAGCCCGCTCCGAGACGGTCTTCGCCAGGTATCTACTTGATTTCCGCGAGTATCGTGCCCTGTGTGATCGCCGCGCCCGCCTCGACGGACAGGCCGGTGACCACGCCCGCCTTGTGGGCGTTGACCGGGTTTTCCATCTTCATGGCCTCCAGCACCACGATCAGATCGCCCGCCTCGACCGACTGGCCCTCCTCGACGGCGACCTTGACCACGGTGCCCTGCATCGGGGCGGTGACCGCGTCGCCCGACGCGGCACCGCCACTTGCGCTGCCACGCTTGCGCGGCTTGGGCTTCTTGCGGATCACACCGGCACCGTTGCCCGCCGCCCCACCGGCTCCGGCGCCGACGGTGAAGTTACCCGGCAGCGACACCTCGACGCGGCGCCCGCCGACCTCGACGACGACCTTGCGCCGCGGCAGGTCCTCGTCTTCATCGGCCGCCGCGCCGGCGGCCGCGAACGGCTCGACGGTGTTGACCCACTCGGTTTCGATCCACTTGGTGTAGACGTCGAACGTCTCGCCGTCACCCACGAATGCCGGGTCCTCGACGATCGCCCGGTGGAACGGGATGACGGTGGCCAGGCCGTCGACCTCGAATTCGGCCAGCGCGCGCCGCGCCCGCTCCAGTGCCTGGGTGCGATTCTCGCCGGTGACGATCAGCTTGGCCAGCATCGAGTCGAACTGTCCGCCGATCACACTGCCCTGCACCACACCGGAGTCGACCCGGACACCGGGGCCGGAGGGTTCCCGGTAGACAGTGACCGGGCCGGGCGCAGGCAGGAAGCCGCGACCGGCGTCCTCGCCGTTGATGCGGAACTCGAAGGCGTGGCCGCGCGGGGCGGGGTCTTCGGTGATTTCCAGCTCCTCGCCGTTGGCGATCCGGAATTGCTGGCGCACGAGGTCGATGCCCGCGGTCTCCTCGGTGACCGGATGCTCCACCTGCAGGCGGGTGTTCACTTCGAGGAAGGAGACCGTATCGCCCTGCACCAGGTATTCCACGGTGCCGGCGCCGTAGTAGTTGGCTTCCTTGCAGATGGCCTTGGCCGAGGCGTGGATCTTCGCGCGCACCTCGTCGGACAGGAATGGCGCGGGGGCCTCCTCGACGAGCTTCTGGAAGCGCCGCTGCAGCGAGCAGTCGCGCGTGCCGGCGACCACGACGTTGCCGTGCTGGTCGGCGAGCACCTGCGCCTCGACGTGCCGGGCCTTGTCCAGGTACTGCTCGACGAAGCATTCGCCACGACCGAAGGCGGCGGTCGCCTCGCGGGTGGCCGACTCGAACAGCTCGGGGATCTCCTCGATGGAGTGCGCGACCTTCATGCCACGGCCGCCGCCGCCGAAGGCCGCCTTGATCGCGACCGGAACGCCGTACTTCTCGGCGAACTCGATGACCTCGTTCGCGTCCTTCACCGGGTCCTTGGTGCCCGCCGCCATCGGCGCGTTCGCGCGCTCGGCGATGTGGCGCGCGGTGACCTTGTCGCCCAGGTCGCGGATCGACTGCGGGGAAGGGCCGATCCAGATCAGCCCGGCGTCGATGACCGCTTGGGCGAAGTCGGCATTTTCGGAGAGGAAGCCGTAGCCCGGATGAATGGCGTCGGCGCCGGACTTGGCCGCGGCGTCGAGAATTTTGTCGAACACCAGGTAGGACTCGGCCGAGGTCTGGCCACCCAGGGCGAAGGCCTCGTCGGCGAGCTGGACGAACGGCGCGTCGGCGTCCGGCTCGGCGTACACCGCGACGCTCCCGATACCGGCGTCCTTGGCTGCCCGGATCACGCGCACGGCGATCTCGCCTCGGTTAGCTACGAGTACCTTCGTGATCCGTGCGCTGGCATGGCTGGGCACTGAGCCTCCTGTATGCATTCTCTGGTCGCTTCGCCGGGGATGTGGCCGCTGCGCAGGCTCCGCTCCCGTCATCGACAACTTACGTCTCGGGCGAGTGTAGGCAGTCTGCCAACAGACGCCGAACTCGGCCAGCCCTACTGCATAGTAGGTCGAGGATCACAACGGTATGCGGTCCATCGCAGGGACCGTACCCCGCCCTGCGGGTGCGCCGCGCACGGCGCTCGCGGGAATGTCGCCGGGTTCATCCCCCTTGGCGATCGGCATCCGCACCGAGTTTCCCCACTCGGTCCACGAGCCGTCGTAGTTGCGAACGCGGTCGTAGCCGAGCAGGTAGGTCAGCACGAACCAGGTGTGGCTGGATCGGACGCCGACGCGGCTGTAGACGATCAGGTCGTCCCGGCCCGGCAACGCGCGATACACCTCGTCGAGTTCAGCGCGCGAGCGGAACCGCCCGTCGGAGGTGAGCGCCGCGGTCCACGGGATGTTCGACGCGGTGGGAATGTGGCCGCCGCGCAGCGCCACGTCTTGCGGATCGTCCGGCTTCGGGCTGAGCGCGCCGCGGTACTCGTCGGGTAACCGCACGTCGACCAAGGGTCTGCCCAGATGGGCCAGCACGTCCTCGCGGAAGGCGCGGGCGCTGCCGTCGTCGCGGCGCGTGCTCGGATAATCGCTGGGCGCGCAGGAGGCGCGGGTGAAGGTCGTGTCGCGTGCCTCGGCGATCCACGCCGCGCGCCCACCGTCGAGCAACCGCACATCCTCATGTCCGAACAGGGTGAATACCCACGCCGTGTGGGCCGCCTGCGCGTTGCCCTGATCCCCGTAGATCACCACAGTGTCATCACGTTTCACGCCTTTGGCGCGCATCAGCTCGGTGAAACGGTTTCCGTCGATATAGTCGCGCGTGACCGGATCGTTCAGATCGCGTCGCCAATCCAGTTTGGTGGCGCCCGGAACGTGCCCGATGTCATAGAGCAGCGTGTCCTCGTCGGCCTCGATGATTGTGAGTCCCTTGGCGCCTATGTTTGCCGACAGCCACTCGGTGGTTACTAGTCGGTGAGAGTGTGCGAAGGAATCGAACGAGGGATGAGGATCCGGGGCGAGGGGCACGGTATGGGTCCTTCGAACACGTGGGTAGGGCGGTGGTGGCAGCGATTGAAAGGTCTCACAGTGATCGTAGGTGTGAGACGACAGTGGCTCTCGTTTCAGATCACAAATCGGATGAGGGGCGAATAAATGGCACCTGGATCCGATAAAGTCTCCCGCGAGGAGGGGTGAGCTATGTCCGATTCTTGGCCGCGGCGGCGACTGCTCGCGATCCTGCGTGGCGCCGACGAACCGCTCGACGCCCAGGAACTGGCCAAGATCACCGGGCAGCACGTCACCACGGTCCGGTTCCATCTGGACGTGCTCACCAGGGAATCCCTCGTCCGGCAATTCCAGCAGCCGCCGCGGGGTCGCGGGCGTCCGCGGATCGGCTACAGCGCGGTACAGCGATCGGTCGGCTACCAGGACTTGGCGCAGGTGCTGGCCGACCAGCTGGGGGCCGATCCGCGGCACAGATCGGAAGCCGCCATCGCGGCGGGCCGCGCCTGGGGGGCCAAGCTCGACATCGGTGAGCATCGGGTCCAATCGCTGGAAGACGCCAAGGACGTCACCATGATGCTGATGTCGGAGCTGGGCTTCGCGCCGGAACGCGACCCGTCCTCGGAGACCGGCGACAAGGTGCTGATCCGGTTGACGGCATGTCCGCTACGCGAACTCGCGCGGACGCACTCCGAGGTGGTCTGTGGTGTACACCTGGGTCTGCTCGAAAAGGTGCTCGCCCGGGGCGGCGCATGCGACGAGATGGATGTCAGGTTGCATCCGTTCGTCGAACCCGAGTTGTGCGTGGCACGACTGGAGTTGATCAGCGCGGCACGCGAAAAAACCCAGGGCGCGGCCACGGTTCCCCCTGGCGGTGACGCGGAGGCGTTTACCACGCCGTCAGGCCGTGTGGCCCCACAGCTGCGTAACGCTGATCCCAACGTCGCCAAGCAGTCGGCGCAGCAGTGGTAGCCCGATCCCGATGACGCTGGAAGGGTCGCCGTCGATGCGGTCGACGAACCAGCCGCCGAGTCCGTCGAGGGTGAACGCGCCCGCCACCTCGAGTGGCTCGCCGGTGGCGATGTAGGCGTCCAGCTCATCCGGCTCCGGCTTGGCGAAATGCACGGTGGTGCTGCTGCAGTCGACCGCTTCGGCGGTGACCTGACCATCCTGTAGCCGCAGGACGCAGTGGCCGGTCACGAGGTCGGCGCTGCGGCCGGCCATGGCGCCCCAGCGGGCGCGGGCGATCTCGGGGGTGTGTGGTTTGCCCTGGAGCTCGCCGTCGACGAGCAGCATCGAATCACACGCCACCACAACACTGTCGGCGGCGAACTCGGGAATGTCGGCCGCCACGGCGGCCGCTTTGGCCCGCGCGAGTTCCACCACGACCACCTGGGGTGGCGTGTCCGCGGGGAGGGCGGCGGCGATCGCGTCCTCGTCCACGGCGGACACGCGGACGATCGGGTCGATGCCCGCGGTACGGAGGACCGCCCGGCGGGCAGGGGACGCCGAAGCGAGAATCAGATGAGTCACCCGCGCAGGTGGGGCAGCTGCGCGAAGGCGTACGGCGAGAACGGTGATGGGCCACGGTGCGTGAGCGCCGGGCGCCCCCACATGTCCGGCGGACCGGACTGGCCCGCGGGTTCGGCCTCGCTCGCGATGGCGGACAGCACGCATACCAGCGCGGCGAGTTCCTCGTCGGTGGGCGAGCCCTTCACGACACGGAAGAACGGCTCGGCGGTGGCTTCGGCAGATGGCGAGGCGGCGTCCGGGTCGGCGGCCGCACCGACCTCGTCCGCGAGCGGGTCGACCGCGAGATCCAGTTCGACGGCGCTCAACACATCTTCTTCTGCCACGGTCGTCACGGTGCCGGGTCCTCTCTTCGCGTCGATCGGGATTCGCCTCGATCGGGACCGGCTTCGATCGGGACGATCTCCTGATCGGGCTGTTCCCATTTTCCGACTGTTCACGGATGAAACAATCATCCTCGAATTCACTGATGCCGTCTCGGCAACCCGCATGCGCGGCCTACCGAGGGTATCGCCCGATCACAGCGGAATGTTGCCGTGCTTCTTCGGCGGAAGGGTCACCATCTTGCGCTCGAGCAGTCGCAGCGCGGACACGATCTGACCACGGGTGTGCGACGGCGGGATGACCGCGTCGACGTAGCCGCGCTCGGCCGCGACGTAGGGGTTCACGAGGGTGTCCTCGTACTCGTTCTGCAGCTCGAGCCGCAGCGCATCGACATCCGCGCCGTCCTTGGCGGCCTGCTGCAGCTGCTTGCGGTAGACGAATCCGACGGCGCCGGAAGCGCCCATGACGGCGATCTGCGCGGTCGGCCAGGCGAGGTTCACGTCGGCGCCCATGTGCTTGGAACCCATCACGTCGTAGGCGCCGCCGTAGGCCTTGCGGGTGATGATCGTGATTTTGCCCACAGTGGCCTCGCCGTAGGCGTAGAGGAGCTTCGCGCCGCGCCGGATGATGCCGTTGTACTCCTGGCCCGTGCCGGGCAGGAAGCCGGGAACGTCGACCAGGGTGATGATCGGGATGTTGAACGCGTCGCAGGTGCGCACGAACCGCGCGGCCTTCTCTGAAGCGTCGATGTCCAGGCAGCCCGCGAACTGGGTGGGCTGGTTGGCCACGATGCCGACGCTGCGGCCGTCGATCCGGCCGAAACCGACGATGATGTTCATCGCGCGCTCGGCCTGCACCTCGAGGAATTCGTCGTCGTCGAGCAGACGGCGGATGACCTCGTGCATGTCGTAGGGCTGGTTCGGCGAATCCGGGATGATCGTGTCCAGCTCGAGATCCTCGTCGGTGAGCGAGTCCTCGATCGCGCCGGTGATCGGGTCGGTGGCCGGGAACTGCGGCGCGGCGGCGCGGTTGTTGCTCGGCAGGTAGGACAGCAGATCCTTGACGTAATCCAGTGCGTCCTGTTCGCCCGAGGCGACGTAATGCGCCACGCCGGACTTCACCATGTGCGTGTGCGCGCCGCCCAGGTCCTCCATGGTGACGTCCTCGCCGGTGACCGTCTTGATCACGTCCGGCCCGGTGACGAACATCTGGCTGGTGCCGTCGACCATCACCACGAAGTCGGTCAGCGCCGGGGAGTACACGTGACCGCCCGCGGCCGGGCCCATGATCAGCGAGATCTGCGGGATCACGCCGGAGGCCTGGATATTGCGGTGGAAGATCTCGCCGTAGAGGCCGAGCGAGACCACCCCCTCCTGGATGCGGGCGCCCGCGCCCTCGTTGATGCCGATCAGCGGGCGGCCGGTCTTCAGCGCCAGGTCCATCACCTTGACGATCTTCTCGCCGTAGACCTCGCCCAGACTGCCGCCGAACACCGTCACGTCCTGGCTGAAGATGCACACGTCGCGGCCGTCGATGGTGCCGTAGCCGGTCACCACGCCGTCGCCGAGCGGACGGTTGTGCTCCAAGCCGAAGTTCACGCTGCGGTGGCGGGCCAGCGCGTCGAGTTCGACGAAGGACCCCTCGTCCAGCAGGGCGAGGATGCGCTCGCGGGCGGTCATCTTGCCCTTCGCGTGCACCTTGTCGACCGCGGCCGCACCCATCGGGTGCTGGGCCTCTTCCAGCCGATTCCGCAGGTCAGCCAGCTTCCCGGCGGTGGTGTGGATATCGGGGGAGTCCGCGGGACCTGACGCGGGCTGCTGCTGGACACTCGTCATGGCTCCGGAGTGTAACCAGTGGCAATGCTTGCCTCTAACCGAGTCCGCACTACCAGCGAGTAGAAAACCGCAGCTAGATCAGGTTTCCGAACCGAAGTTCCTGGTCGTTCGCGGGTCGGTCAGGCGGAAAACGAGTGTCGCTGTGGGGCGATGTCCCGATAACCTGTGAGCCTGGTGATTTCGAGCTCGGGGAGGAGCCCGACATGTGGGGTTGGAGCAGAACAGTCGCCGAATACGCCGCCGCGGCCGCGTGGACCTACCGGCAGACCGTCGAGAACGAGCCGAAGTACGGGGAGCCCGAGTGCTGTAGCGAGACCACCGACGATGAAGGGTCGGTGGAAGGTGACGGCGACGTCCGCGGCGCGGTGCGTGATCCGATCCTCGGCGACTACGACCTGGCCGGGTAGCTCGTCGCCCGACGGGTAACCTGCCGGTATGCAGAGGCCACCGTTGGACGCGGAGCAATTACGGCGCAACATCATCGAGTCGCCCGAGCTGTCGTTCTACTCGCAGATCGACGTCGTGGAATCGACCGGGTCCACGAACACGGACCTGATCGCGCGCGCGGCCGAGCCGGGTGCCGACCATGCCGTGCTTCTCGCGGAGGCTCAACAGGAGGGACGCGGCCGGCACGCGCGGACCTGGGTCAGCCCACCACGGGCGCAGATCTCGATGTCGCTGTTGGTGCGGTTGGACGGCATCGACCCGGCCACCCTCGGCTGGTTGTCCCTGCTGACCGGGGTGGCCGTGGTCGACGCGCTGCGGACCACAGCGGGCGTGGCCGCCGAGCTCAAATGGCCCAACGATGTGCTCATCGATGGCCGCAAAGTCGCGGGCATCCTGGCCGAGGTCGCCTCCGGCGCCGGAGCGCCTGCGGTGGTGATCGGAGTCGGTCTCAATGTGAGCCTCACCGAGGCGGAACTGCCCGTGCCGCAGGCCACCTCGCTCGTCCTGGCAGGGGCGGAACAGACCGATCGCACGGAGCTCGTGCGCTCGCTGCTGACCGAGTTCGCGCGACGTTTCACCGCCTGGCGCGACGACGACTGGGCGACCGGCCGGCTGGCCGCCGCCTACCGGGAGCGGTGCGCGACGATCGGCGCCCAGGTTCGTGCCGAACTGCCCGGCGGCCGGACGCTCACCGGAGTCGCCGACGGCATCGACGATTCCGGACGCTTGCTCATCGGCGGTGCGGCGGTGTCCGCGGCCGATGTCACCCACCTGCGCGCGGAGCTTTGACCAGCGAGATAGCAAGCGGCTTTGCGCCTCTTCCGGTATTCCGGCCGGATCTGGTTGGGGGCGTGAAATTCTCGTTCAGGCCCATGGTGGGAGTCAAACCTGTCGGGCGATGCCACGGGCGGCATCGCGGGCGAGCGCGCGATCGCGCTGCTCCTCGAACTGGATCACTTTCTTGCCGAGCTTGTCCAGGAACGCGCCGAGTTCCTCGCGGGCTTGCTCGCCGCGCGGCCCGAAATCGGAGCGGTCGAAGATGTTCCACTGCTTGAGCACCGGCTGGAGCACCTCCTCGAGGTGCTGGCGAAGGTCGTAGATGCCGTGTTTGGCCATCAATACGCCGTAGCGCCGGAAGTTGGGCATCCCGGCGCCGGGCATCAGGAAATTCGTCGCGATCCTGGTGATCATGGGCATCGCCTGGTCGGGTACCAGGTCGAGTGCCGCACCGCAGAGGGTGCGGTAGAAGATCATGTGCAGGTTCTCGTCCGCGGCGATGCGTTGCAGCATCCGATCCGCGACGGCGTCATTACACGCCTTGCCCGTATTGCGATGCGACACACGGGTCGCCAGCTCCTGAAACGTGACGTAGGCGACGCTCGACAGGAATCCGCCCCAGCCCTCCGGCGATTGAACGCCGTTGGCCATGTGGATCATCCTGGCTTCTTCCAGGGCGACCGGATCGACGCCACGGGTGACGACCAGGTAGTCGCGCATCGCGATGCCGTGGCGGTTCTCCTCCGCGGTCCAGCGGTCCACCCAGCTACCCCAGGCGCCGTCTTCGGAGAAGCTCTGCGCGATCTCGCGGTGGTAGGACGGGAGGTTGTCCTCGGTGAGCAGATTGGTGATCATGGCGACCCGGGCCACCTCACTCAGCTTCGACTGCTCCGGATCCCAGTCCACGCCGCCCAGTGCGGCGAAATTGCGGCCCTGCGTCCACGGCACGTAGTCGTGCGGATTCCAGTCCTTGGCCATGGACAGGTGTCGATTGAGATTCTGTTCGGCCACCGGTTCGAGTTCGGTCAGGATCTCCAGCGAAGTCAGGTCCTTGGTCACGCATTCCTCCACGGTCGGAATTCGGCGATGTGGGCAACCCAGCGTTGTGCGGTGCACTTCGGGACAGAGCCAGATCGAGCGGGAGAGCAACTGCGTGGAGGAAATCGTCACACGCAGGCTGACGATTGTCCGGCATGACGCGCTGCGGTGTGCGCCTTTCCGGTATTCGCACCCGGTAGGGTGCGTGGTATGGGTTATCCGGAGGATGTCCTGGCGCCCGACGAACAGCTGGTGCTTCATCGTCATCCGCATTGGAAGATGCTCTTCTGGCCGATCGTGACGTTGATCGTCGCCACCGCGCTCGCCGGTTTCGCGGCGGGACTCATCTCGCGCAAAGCCGAGGGGACCACGCGCTCGGCCTTGCTGATCACGGTGCTCGTGGTGTACGTGGCGATTCTCCTCTGGCGCTGTGTCGCACCGGTAATCACTTGGAAGTCGACGCATTTCATCGTCACCGACCGCAGGGTGCTGGTGCGCCAGGGCGTGCTGACCCACAGCGGTATCGACATCCCGATGAGCCGCATCTCCAGTGTTCAGTTCCGGCACGGGCTGTTCGATCGGTTGCTCGGCACCGGAACGCTCATCATCGAGTCGTCCTCCTCGGAGCCGTTGGAGTACGACGACATCCCGTCCGTCCAGCAGGTGCATTCGCTGCTGTATCACCAGGTGTTCGAGGTCGAACGCCAGCACCACGGGCGTGATGAGCGCTGGGACGATCGCCGTAGCGTCCGGTGAGCCCGTAACCTGGGCGTATGACCGCCGTACTGCTGGCCGAGGACGACGATGCCATCGCCGCTCCGCTGTCGCGCGCGCTCGGCCGCGAGGGTTATTCGGTGACTGTCGAGAGTTTCGGTCCCGCCGTATTGCAGCGGGCGCTGGAAGGCAGCCATGATCTGCTCATTCTCGACCTCGGCCTGCCCGGGATGGACGGGCTGGAGGTGTGTCGCCAGGTGCGTGCCCGCGGCGCGGATCTGGCCGTGCTGATGCTCACCGCGCGCACCGACGAGGTGGACTTCGTCGTCGGCTTGGACGCGGGCGCCGACGACTACGTCGGCAAGCCGTTCCGGCTCGCCGAACTGCTCGCCCGGGTGCGCGCGTTGTTGCGGCGCAGCGGGATCGGCGACGACACGGTGGAGGTCGGCGGTATCCGGCTGGAGCCCGCGGCGCGGCGCGTGCTGGTCAACGGGGTCGAAATCGGTTTGGCCAATAAGGAATACGAGCTGCTCAAGGTGCTGATCGATCGGGCGGGCCAGGTGGTGCCGCGGGAGATCATCTTGCGTGAGGTGTGGGGTGATGCCGAGCTGCGCGGTTCCAAGACCTTGGATATGCACATGTCCTGGCTGCGCCGCAAGATCGGCGACGAGGGACCGATGGCCGAACGGCGCATCGTCACCGTCCGCGGTGTCGGATTCCGGCTGAACACCGACTGATATGCGCCGGCGGATTCTGCGTTCGATGCTCACTGTGCTGACGCTCACCACGGTGGTGCTCGGTGTGCCGCTGATCTACACGGCGTGGCTGTGGGTGGAGGACATCACTCGCAACGATCTGCAGAGCCGGCTGAACCGGATCGCCGCGGAGATCATCGCGCAGGAGCACGACGGCGGTATGGTCGTCGGCGAACTGGACGTCCGGTCGGTGGCGCCGCTGGTGCCCGAGCACGGCCGGCTCACCATCGTCTACCCCTCGTCGCGGGACAACGCCTTGCGGCGCGACATCGGGGTGGACCGAGTCCCGGACCCACTGGTCGAGTCACTGTCGATGGGCACCTCCGGGTCACTGCGCCTCGAGGTGCCCTCCGCGCCGATGCACGCCATGCAGCGCCAAGCGGTGGCGGTGGTGGCGCTCGCGGTGCTCGCCTCGCTGGGCGCGGCCGTGTCGGTGGCGGTGGTCACCGCCCGGCGGGTGGCCGATCCACTGCGCGATGTCGCGGCGCGCGCCGCGCGGCTGGCGATGGGCGATTTCCGGCCCGATCCGCGCAGGCACGGCATCGCCGAACTGGATCGGGTTTCCGACGTGCTCGACTCCGCGACCGTCGAGATCGCCGGACGGCTACAGCGCGAACACGCCCTGGTCGCCGATGTCTCGCATCAGTTGCGCAGCAGGCTGACCGCCGTGCGGTTGCGCCTCGACGAGCTGTCCGCGCATGCCGATCCCGAGGTGGTGCACGAGGCCGAGGAAGCGATGGCCCAGGTGGACCGGCTCACCGAAGCGATCGACGATCTGGTGCGCGCGTCCCGCGACGAGGACGCGGCCGACCGCGATCCGGTGCCGGTGATGGACGAACTGCGCGGCGTGGTCGCCGAATGGACCCACCCGTTCGCTGAGTCGGGCCGGGCCCTGATGCTGACCGGTGACGAATCGCTGTGCGCCCCGATCACGGGCTCGCGGTTGCGCGAGGCGGTCGCGGTGCTCGTGGACAACGCGCTCATGCACGGCGGCGGGACCTGCACGGTGTCGGTGCGTTCGGTGCGGCCGGGGGCCGAGCGCGAGCCACTGGTGTGTGTCGAGGTCGCCGACGAGGGCCACGGTGTGCGCGACGAACTCGCCCCGCACATCTTCGACCGGGGATTCTCCGCGGGCGGCTCGACCGGTGTGGGTCTGGCACTGGCGCGGGCGCTGGTCGAGGCGGACGGCGGGCGGCTGGAATTGCAGCGGCGCAGGCCCGCGCTGTTCGCGGTATTCCTCGGGTTGTCGAAGGTGCGTCCGCCCAACTCGGCGGTGCCCGAGCCGCGGTGACTCAGCTGCGGCCGAGTTCTTCTTCCACGAGATCCACGAACTCTGCTTCGAGTTCGCTCATTTCGTCCGGGAAGACCCAGCGGCGCATCGCCCAGAACCGGAAAGCCATCTGCAGCAGATTGCCGATGATGAAGGCGCTGATGAAGTCGGCGATGTTCTCCACCGTGAAGCTGACGTTGGGCTGGCGCAGGTCGAAGACGTAGCTGGAGATCCACAGCGGCGTGAACGCGAGGACGACACCGACGCCGCTGACGCCGAAGAACAGCAGCGCTTCGTGATGGCGCTCGCGACCGCCCCGGTTCTTGAACGACCATTCCCGATTGAGGATGTAGGAGGCGATCACGGCGAAGACGCCCGAGATGATCTTGGCGGTCACCGGCTTCTCCGCCAGGACCGTCCACTTCAGCACGTAGAAGATGCCGCTATCGATGATGAACGTGGTCGCGCCGACGATCGCGAACTTGATCAATTCCCGATGCCGGTACGCGACATCTTGCAGCGGCTTGGGCAGGACGCTGACCACGTCGTCGACGAATGACACAAGACCGGAGTGTACCGGTCCCGATCATTCGCGCCGGACATGACAATATGTTCCGATGTGAGTGCTCGTTCCTTCGACCCATCGGCTATGCCCACTGTCACCATGATCGGCGGTGGGCAGCTCGCGCGCATGACCCACCAGGCCGCGATCGCGCTGGGCCAGCGGCTGCGCGTGCTCGCCGAGAACCCCGAGGACCCGGCCGCGCAGGTCAGCCCGGAGGTGGTGCTGGGCAGCCACACCGATCTGACTGCGCTGCGTAAGGCCGCGGTCGGCTCGCACGCGTTGACCTTCGACCATGAGCATGTGCCGACCGAGCATTTGGAAGCGCTGGTCGCCGAGGGTGTCAACGTGCAGCCGCCGCCGAGCGCGCTGGTCTACGCGCAGGACAAACTGGCCATGCGCACCAAGCTGAGCGAGCTCGGGTTGCCGGTGCCCGCGTTCACGCCGGTGACCTCGGCGGCCGACGCGGTACGGTTCGGTCAGGAACACGACTGGCGGATCGTGCTGAAGGCGGTGCGCGGCGGTTACGACGGTCGCGGGGTGTGGATGCCCGATTCCGCCGACGGGGCCGAGGCGATCGCCCGCGACCAGCTCGCACACGGCGTCCAGTTGCTCGCGGAGGCGAAGATCGACCTGAAGCGGGAGCTGTCGGCGATGGTGGCGCGTTCGCCGTTCGGGCAGGCCGCGACCTGGCCGGTCGTGGAGACCGTGCAGCGCAACGGACAGTGTGCGGTGGTGATCGCGCCCGCCGCCGACCTGCCGGAGGATACGGCCACCGCCGCGGAGACCATGGCGCTGAATCTCGCCGAAGAACTCGATGTCGTCGGTGTGATGGCGGTGGAGCTGTTCGAGACCGCCGGCGGTGAGCTGGTGGTGAACGAACTGGCCATGCGACCGCACAATTCCGGGCATTGGGGCATGGACGGCGCCCGCACCGGCCAGTTCGAGCAGCATCTGCGCGCCGTGCTCGACTACCCCCTCGGCGACACCGCCGCGCTGGCGCCGGTCACGGTGATGGCCAACATTCTCGGCGCGGCACAGGCCCCGGCCATGTCGATGGACGAGCGGCTACACCACCTGTTCGCCAGGATGCCCGAGGCGAAGGTGCATTTGTACGGCAAGAGCGAGCGTCCCGATCGCAAGATCGGGCATGTCAACATCCTCGGCGACGACGTGGCCGAGGTTCGGGAGAAGGCCGAGCGGGCGGCGTACTGGATGTCGCACGCGGTATGGACCGACGGATGGGATTCGCATGAGTGAAGCAGAGGCTGTGACCCCGTCGGTCGGCCTGATCATGGGCAGCGACTCCGACTGGCCCACCATGGAGGCAGCGGCGGAAGCGTTGGCGGAGTTCGGGATTCGCTTCGAAGTGGGTGTCTTCTCGGCGCACCGCACCCCGCAGCGGATGCTCGACTACGCGCGCGAGGCCGCGGGCCGTGGTCTGAAGGTGATCATCGCGGGCGCGGGCGGTGCGGCGCACCTCCCCGGCATGGTCGCCTCGGCCACCCCGCTGCCGGTGATCGGCGTGCCGGTCCCGTTGAAGTACCTCGACGGCATGGACTCGCTGCTGTCCATCGTGCAGATGCCCGCGGGCGTTCCCGTCGCCACCGTCTCCATCGGCGGCGCCCGCAACGCGGGCCTGCTGGCCGCCCGCATCCTCGGCGCGTACGACCCGGCCCTGCGCACCAGCATGGAACGGTTCCAGGCCGGGCTGGAACAGATGGTCTTGGAAAAGGACGACGCGCTGCGCACCAAGCTCTTGGGCTGAGCTGCTTTCACCATGTGGAGTCTGCGCAGACGGCCCTGGCTTACGGTGAGTCCGTGACTACTGGCGATATCGCTCGTCCACGGGGCGGCGACGACACCGCGAACTTTCGGCTCACCGTGGTGGATCAGGCGTTGCGGTTGTTCGCCGAGAAGGGGTACGAGGCGACGACGGTGGACGAGATCGCGGAGGCGGCCGGGATCTCGCGGCGCACGTTCTTCCGGCAGTTCCGGTCGAAAGAGGATGTGATCTTCGCCGATCACGAGTCGCAGTTGGCGCAGGCGGCCGAGTACCTGTCCGCGTCGCGGGAGGACCCGTGGGAGGCGGTGTGCGCGGCGGCGGTTCAGGTGTTCGAGCGATTCACGCAGTGGCGCGAGATCGCGGCGCGGCGGTATCAGGTGGTGCGGAGAGTGTCCGCGCTGCGTGAGCGGGAGATCGTCACGGTGTTCCGCTACGAGCGATTGTTCACCGAGTATCTGCGCGAGCGGCTGCCCGAGGTCCCGGATCTGGCCCGGGTGCAATTCGCCGCTGCTGTGACGGCGACGCACAATTACCTGCTGCGCCGGATGGTGCGCGGTGAGTCGGAGGCGGGCGCCGCGGATCTGCGGGCGGAATTGGCCGCGATCGCACGCGGTGCCGAGCGCACGGCGAACGCCGATGAACTGGTCCTCGCGGTGTTTCCCCGCGACGCGTCGCCCCGGCAGGTCGCCGATCTGCTCCTGCGAAAGCTCGGTACCCTGTGACGCATCCCGGGATGCGACCAATCTGACACTGAGTGCCACGATAAAACCGCTTTTTATCCCCCGCGATTTGGCTATACTCTCAACTATGTGGCACTGAGTGCCGAATGCTGGCCAGACGGACACCAGCAATCATCAGACGACCAGGAGTGCGCGCGATGGCGGGAAACCCCGATTTCGGCCTGTTCAAGCTCGAGGATTTCCACGACGAGCTGCGCGCGGCGATCCGTGCGCTCGCGGAGAAGGAGATCGCTCCGCACGCCAAGGGCGTCGACGGCGACTCCCGGTTCCCGCAAGAGGCGCTGACCGCGCTCAACGCCTCCGGCTTCAATGCCGTCCACGTGCCCGAGGTGTACGGCGGTCAAGGCGCCGACTCGGTGGCCACGTGCATCGTGATCGAAGAGGTCGCCCGGGTTTGCGGCTCGTCGTCGCTGATCCCCGCGGTCAACAAGCTCGGCACCATGGGCCTGATCCTGAACGGCTCCGAAGAGCTGAAGAAGAAGGTGCTCCCCGACATCGTCAACGGCGCGATGGCCTCCTACGCGCTGTCCGAGCGCGAGGCCGGCTCCGACGCCGCCGGCATGCGCACCCGGGCCAAGCGGGACGGCGACGACTGGATCATCAACGGCTCCAAGTGCTGGATCACCAACGGCGGCAAGTCCTCCTGGTACACCGTCATGGCGGTCACCGACGCGGACAAAGGCGCCAACGGCATCTCGGCCTTCCTGGTGCACTCCGACGACGAAGGCTTCGTGGTCGGCCCGCTGGAGCACAAGCTCGGCATCAAGGGCTCGCCCACCGCGGAGCTGTACTTCGAGAACTGCCGCGTGCCGGGCGACCGCATCGTCGGCGAGCCGGGTACCGGTTTCAAGACCGCGCTGCAGACCCTCGACCACACCCGCCCGACCATCGGCGCGCAGGCCGTCGGCCTCGCCCAGGGCGCCCTGGACGCGGCCATCGCCTACACCAAGGACCGCAAGCAGTTCGGCAAGTCGATCGCCGACTTCCAGAACACCCAGTTCATGCTCGCCGACATGGCGATGAAGATCGAGGCCGCCCGCCTCATGGTCTACACCTCCGCCGCCCGCGCCGAGCGCGGCGAGCGGAACCTCGGCTTCATCTCCGCCGCCGCCAAGTGCTTCGCCTCCGACGTCGCCATGGAAGTCACCACCAACGCCGTCCAGCTCTTCGGCGGCGCCGGCTACACCACCGACTTCCCGGTGGAGCGCATGATGCGCGACGCCAAGATCACCCAGATCTACGAGGGCACCAACCAGATCCAGCGCCTGGTCATGTCCCGCGCGCTGCTCAAGGGGTAATTCTCAGGATCACGGCGTTCGGATGGCGGCCTGGATTTACGCTCAGACCGCCGTCAGACCGTCCAGGCGTCCGAACCCGTCATCGATGGCCTGTCCCTACCCCGATCGGTAACCGGCGTCTCAGGCCGTCGCCAGGCCGTTCGGTCAGGCGAGGAGGTCGGCGTATTCGCGGTGTTCGGCGAGGTACTTCTCGACGTACCAGCAGGTGGGGATGATGGAGTAGCCGGCTTTGCGGGAGTCGTCCAGGGCGTAGGCGACGATCTGGGCGGCGATGCCGTGGCCGCGGAATTCGGGGAAGGTCAGGGTGTGCTGGAAGTCGCGGACCTTGGTGTCGGTGTTTTCGGCGTAGTCGAGGTAGCCGGCGAGGGTGTCGTCGAGGTAGATCTCGAAACGGGTGTCGGTGACGTTGTGTTCGAGCCTGGTCGTCATGATCGGGTAGAACTCCTTGGCGGTGGCGAAATGTTTCCGTCGGGGTTTACAGCATCGTGCCGGGGTTGAGGATGCCGTTCGGGTCGAGTGCGTCCTTGATGCGCCGGGTCAGGGCCATGACGTCGGGGCCGAGTTGGTCGGGCAGCCAGGCCTTCTTCAACCGGCCGACGCCGTGCTCACCGGTGATGGTGCCGCCGAGCGCGATCGCCAGGTCCATGATCTCGCCGAAGGCGCGGTGCGCTCGGGCGCTCTGGTCGGCGTCGGACGGATCGTGCACGATCAGCGGATGGGTGTTGCCATCGCCTGCGTGCGCGACCACCGACACCGTGACCGCATGGCGTTCGGCGATCGCGGCGACGCCGGTGACCAGGTCGCCGAGCCGTGGTAGCGGTACGCCGACGTCTTCGAGCAGCAAGGAACCGAGTTTCTCCATGGCGTGAATCGCGAAACGTCGTGCGGCGGTGAAGGCTTCGCCTTCCTCGGGGTCATCGGTATGGAAAACCTCTGTCGCGCCTGCCTTCTCGCAGACCGCCGACATGATTTCGGCTTCGCGCCGGGCGTATTCGCCGGGGGCGTCCGATCGCGCTATCAACAGCGCGGCCGCGGAACGGTCCAGGCCCATCCGCAACTCGTCCTCCACGGCGTTGATCGACACCGAGTCCATGAACTCGAGCATCGACGGCCGCAGTTCACCGGTGATCGTCAAGATCGCCTCGGTGGCCGCGGTGAGCGTGCCGAAGCTCGCGACGATCGTGCTCTGCGGCGGTTGCGCGGGCAGCAGCCGCAAGGTCAGCTCGGTGATCACCCCGAGCGTGCCCTCGCTGCCGACGAACAGCTTGGTCAGCGACAATCCCGCGGTGTCCTTCAACCGCGGACCGCCGAGCCGCACTATCGTGCCGTCGGCGAGCACCACTTCCATACCGAGGACGTAATCGCTGGTGACACCGTACTTCACGCAGCACAGCCCGCCGGCGTTGGTCGCGGCGTTGCCGCCGATCGAGCAGATCTCGAACGACGACGGATCAGGTGGGTACCACAGGCCGTGTTCGGCGACCGCGCGCTTGAGTTCGGCGTTGAGCAGACCGGGCTGCACCACCGCGGTCCGCGTCACCGGATCGACCGTGATCGCGCGCATCCGCTCGGTGCTCAGCACGATGGCCCCGTCGACGGCTGTCGCGCCACCGGACAGGCCGGACCCCGCACCGCGCGGAATCACCGGGACCCGGCGGGAGGTGGCCCACCGCAGCGTTGCGGCGACGTCTTCGGTGCTGACGGCGCGAACCACGGCCAACGCCGTGCCCGCGTCCGGGTCACGCGCCCAGTCCTGTTGGTAGCTCGCGAGCAGGTCGGCGTCGGTGAGCACCGCCCCATTGGGCAGGCAGCTGATCAGGTCTTCCAGGTCCACACCTTCACGCTAGCTTCTGGTGCCCGATTTCGGCTGATCGGGCGGCTGGTGCGCGGGAACCGGTGCAGCCGCCGAGCTACCGGCTGGTCTCCGGCCGCTCATCTGACGGACACCTATCGCTGGCACGCTGGTCGCGTGCACGAGCTATCCGAGACCGCCGACACCATCGCCGATCGGTTCACCCACTGGTGCGAGGCTGTGGTGCACCGATTGCCGTTCGGCCTCGATCGCCTGATCCCCGCGACCTTCCTGGGCTTCGCGCTGATCAATAGCTTCACCTTCGGCGTCGACCTGGCGCTGCTCACTTTCTTCCACGGTTGGTGGGGTCTGCCGGTCTGGCTGTCGGTGACGGTGGCGTATGTGTGCGCGTTCGGGCTCAGCTTCGTGCTCAACCGCACTTTCAATTTCCATTCGCACGCGCCGGTCGGCAGGCAGGCCGCGGTGTACGTCGTGGTGGTCGTCATCAACTATCTGGCGTTCATCCTCGGCGTCGGCAGCGGGCTGACCGCGCTCGGTCTGGAATACCATCTGTCCCGGCTGCTGGCCGGCGGCTGCGAGGCCGTCTACATGTACAGCGCGATGCGCTGGGTGGTCTTCCGCCGCGTGAGCGAGCCGCAACCGCAACTGACGTCCGATCCGACCTGAGCGCGCACGGTAGCGCCGCTGGGCAAGGTTGCTCGGCAGCGCGGCGATTCGGTCCGATCAGGTCGTTTCCGAGCTGATCAGCTCCTCGACGCGCACGCCGTCGACGACGATCACGTCGTCGTCGGTGAGCGCCCAGTGGTCGACGCCTTCGGCCCGGTAGCGAGCGGAGAGCCGGTTGCACTCGCCCGAAGGGTCGGTCGCGGAGTCGATGTGCGGCACGATCGGGCGATCGACCAAACCCAGCCCGTCCCAGCGTGGTTCGATGCCGCAGGCGGGCTCGACCTCGGCGGGGTCGTCGAGTGACTCGAGGCCGTGCAGGTCCGGTGTGAGTACACAGGCGCCCGCGCTGTAGCCGGCGTAGACCAGTGCGTCTTCGGCAAGCAGCCGGGTCAGGGCCAGATCCGCTCCACTGCGAGCGAATTGGGTTCGCAGCACGAAGGTGTTTCCGCCGCGAACCCACACGAGGGGAAACTCGGCGAGGCGGCGTTCGAGTTCCGCGCTGCGGCCGACGAAATCGCGCAGATCGATCTCCTCGGGCGCATAGCCGAGCTTGCGCAGCGGCGCCAGGTCGCTAGTGACCGCGGCCGATCGGATGTCGGGCCAAGCGTCGCAAGCGTTTCCGATGACCGCGACCGGGCCGGGTGCGCCGGCCAGCGCGACGAGCCGGTCATGGTGCGCCCCGAAACGGTAGCTGGACAGGAACAGTCGCACGGCGGGTCAGATGGTGAAGGCCAGCCGGCGAACCAGGCGTCGCCCGAGGTCGGCATCGCCGTCGATGGTGATTTCATCGAGGTGTTCGTCGGCTTTCGTCCGGCCGCCGCCGAGACGGACGAACAGCCCTGAGCCCATGCCGATCTCGACCGAGGCGGATCGGTCGAATGCGTCCACATAGCTCGCCCGGTCCGCCACCTGGATACGCAGTGTCCTGGCCAGCGGACCGGTCAGGGTGAACGCGATGCACGCGCCGTCGGGCGCCTCGCCCCGCTTGGCAACCACGCGCGGGATACTACGCGCGAACTCGATGAACGCCAGTTCGCCGCGCGGCCCGCCCTCCTCGACCCGGACGCCGAGTGCGTCGGCGATGTCGAGTTCGTGCATCCAGCAGTCGAATAACCGCACTCGCATGAACCGGCCATAGCTGATCCGACCGATCGGCGACGCGGTCTCCGCCGCCCACTCGGCCTCGCCCATGGCCGCGAGCGCGACGCGCCTGCGGTAGATGACGTCGCGGTAGAGTTCGAGCAGCCGGGCGCCGGACAGCGGACGCAGCCGGTCCACCCAGATCTCGTTGAACACCGCGGTCTCGTTGCGCACATAGGCAAGCGTGCGTACGTCGGTCTCGATTCTGGTCGGGTCATGCGGGGGTGGTTGGTCGCCGAGCAGCATGGATTCGGTACCGATGACGTGGGCGACGATGTCGAACACGGTCCAGCCCGGCAGCGCCGAGGAAGTGCGCCAGCCATTCTCGTCCAGTGCGGCGACCAGGGCTTCGATCGCGTCCCATTGCTGCGACAACAGGTCGATCTGCGTGGAGCGGTCCAGCGTCTCGATCATCCGTCGACGTGCTTTCCCGGGCTTTTGCCCGCCTCGTCCACTGCCGCGATGCCCTCGCGTATGGCGGCGGCGGTCGAGACCGGATCGTGGGGCCGCCGCAGCAGAAAACCCTTGGCGAGCCGGAGCATGTCACGGTGCTGACGGGGGACCACGTGCAGGTGAACGTGCGGGACCGTCTGATTTGCGGCGGCGCCGTCATTGAGTACCAGGTTGGCGCCGTCCGCGGCGAGACTGCTGCGGCGGATGGCCAGCGCGAGCCGATGCCCGGCCCGGAAGAGTTGCGCGCCGAGTTCGGCATCGAGTTCCGCCAGCTCGGCGGCGTGCCGCTTGGGGATCACGAGCGTGTGCCCGCGGGCGATCGGACGGATGTCGAGGAACGCGCACAGCGTGTCGTCCTCGTATACCTTGGCCGCCGGTGCCTCGCCTGCCGCGATGCGACAGAATACGCAGTCGTTCACACGCTGGACCCTACGGCGTACCGGCCGAGTGGGACACCCCTCGCCGATCGAGCATGATGCACGTCACTTTCCGCCGATAGCCGATGCTCTGACCTGTGCGCGAACCCTGGGCATGGAGGGAACTTCTCCGTACGGGTTGCCGCATGCACCTGGTGCGACCACGATCACACTGCGATAGGGAAAACGGGCAGACGGTTCGGCAGTCGGGGCTCGCTCCGCGACGGCCGGCTGTTCCGGGCGTAGTGGCACGATCCGACCGGCAGGTGTGACGGGCATCTCAGCTACGCTCGGCGCGAGCCGGATACAGTTGCGAGGATCTGGGCGAACTTACTCAAGAGTAACATCGCTCGGTCGTCTACCAGTTGCCTGAAGCTCGGTACGAGAAGGAAGTCTGACAAGTGGAGACAACGCAGAGCGTAGGCGATCCATCGCCACGCGGCGCGCGGGTCGGAGTCGTCCGCGAATCCGCCGCCGGCGAGCGCCGTGTCGCATTGGTGCCGAAGATCATTCCGAGCCTGACCAAGCAGGGTGTGGAGGTTGTCGTCGAGTCCGGTGCCGGACTCGGCGCGCTGATTCCCGACAGCGCCTACGAGGAGGCGGGTGCGTCGATCGGAGATCCGTGGTCGGCGGATGTGGTCGTGAAGGTGGCCCCGCCCGGTGACGACGAGGTCGCGAAGCTGTCGTCGGGGCAGACGTTGATCGGGTTCCTCGCGCCGCGCAACGCCGAGAATCAGATCGGCGCGTTGCGGGCCGCGGGTGTGCAGGCCTTCGCGGTAGAGGCGATTCCGCGGATTTCCCGAGCACAGGTAATGGACGCGCTGTCCTCGCAAGCGAACGTGTCCGGGTACAAGGCCGTGCTGCTGGCCGCCTCGGAGTCGACGCGCTTCTTCCCGATGCTCACCACCGCGGCCGGCACCGTGAAACCGGCGACCGTGCTGGTGCTCGGCGTCGGCGTGGCCGGGTTGCAGGCGCTGGCTACCGCCAAGCGGCTCGGTGGGCGCACCACCGGGTACGACGTGCGGCCGGAGGTGGCCGATCAGGTGCGTTCGGTGGGTGCGCAGTGGCTGGATCTGGGTATCGATGCCGCGGGTGAAGGCGGATACGCGCGCGAGCTGACCGAGGAGGAGAAGGCCATCCAGCAGCAACGGCTCGAGGATGCGATCAAGGGCTTCGACGTGGTGATCACCACCGCGTTGGTACCCGGCCGTCCCGCACCGCGGTTGGTGACCGCCGGGGCGGTGCAGGGGATGAAGCCGGGCAGCGTGATCGTGGACCTGGCCGGCGAGACCGGCGGCAACTGTGAGCTGACCGAGCCGGGTCAGACCGTGGTCAAGCACGAGGTGACCATCGCCTCGCCGTTGAACCTGCCCGCCACGATGCCCGAGCACGCCAGCGAGCTGTATGCCAAGAACATCGCGGCGCTGCTGGAGTTGATGCTGGTCGACGGCAAGCTCGCACCGGACTTCAGTGATCAGGTGCTCGCCGATTCCTGCGTCACCCGGGGGGCGACCGCCACGACCGAATCAGCTGAATCGGTCGAGACGGCGGCCGCGGCCGAGGCAGAGCAGAACGAGGCAGAGAAGTCCGGGGCAGAGCAGGGCGAAGCGAAGGTGGAGAGCTGATGTACACCGAACTGTTGGCGAATATCGCGATCCTGGTGCTGTCCGGGTTCGTGGGTTTCGCCGTGATCTCCAAAGTCCCGAACACACTGCATACGCCGTTGATGTCGGGCACCAACGCGATCCACGGCATTGTCGTGCTCGGCGCGCTCGTCACGCTGGGCAACGTGTCGGATCCGTCGATCCTGACGCAGATGATCCTGTTCGTGGCGGTGGTATTCGGAACTTTGAACGTCATCGGTGGCTTCGTGGTCACCGACCGCATGCTGGGCATGTTCAAGAGCAAGAAGCCCGCTGCCGCCGAGAAGACGGGTGCGTGATGCATACCTTCGACAATGTGACCTATCTGGTCAACGGCCTCTACATCCTGTCGTTCGCGCTCTTCATCTACGGCCTGATGGGTTTGACCGGCCCGAAGACCGCGGTGCGCGGCAATCTGATCGCCGCGGTCGGCATGGCGATCGCGGTCGGGGCGACGCTCATCTCGATCCGGCACACCGGTAACTGGATTCTGATCATCGCCGCTCTGGTGGTCGGTGTCGTGCTCGGCGTGCCGCCGGCGAAATACACGAAGATGACCGCGATGCCGCAGCTGGTGGCGGCGTTCAACGGCGTCGGTGGTGGCACGGTCGCGCTGATCGCGTGGTCGGAATTCATCAATTCCCAGGGTTTCTCGCATTTCGACGAGGAGCCCACCGTGCACATCGTGATCGGTTCGCTGTTCGCGGCGATCATCGGTTCGGTGTCGTTCTGGGGTTCGTTGATCGCGTTCGGCAAGCTGCAGGAGATCCTGCCCGGGCGTCCGATCGGGATCGGCAAACTGCAGCAACCGCTGAACCTGCTGCTGCTGCTCGGTGCGATCGCCTCGGCGGTGGTGATCGGTATCGGCGCCACCGGTGCCGGGGTCTCGCAGCTGTGGATGATCGCGGTGCTGGTTCTGGCCGGTGTGCTCGGCTTGATGGTCGTGCTGCCGATCGGCGGCGCGGACATGCCCGTGGTCATCTCGCTGCTCAATGCGCTGACCGGATTGTCGGCCGCGGCAGCGGGTTTGGCGTTGAACAATACCGCGATGATCGTGGCGGGCATGATCGTCGGCGCGTCCGGCACCATCCTGACCAACCTGATGGCCAAGGCGATGAACCGGTCCATTCCGGCCATCGTCGCGGGCGGTTTCGGTGGTGGCGGCGCGGCTGTCGGCGGCGGTGATGCTGGGGAGAACAAGCAGGCCAAAGCCACCTCCGCGGCCGACGCCGCGATCCAGATGGCCTATGCCAACCAGGTGATCGTGGTCCCCGGATACGGCATGGCCGTCGCCCAGGCCCAGCATGCGGTCAAGGAAATGGCCGAGTTGCTGGAGAAGAAGGGTGTGGAGGTCAAATACGCCATCCACCCGGTCGCCGGTCGGATGCCCGGCCATATGAACGTGTTGCTGGCCGAGGCCGAGGTCTCCTATGACGCGCTCAAGGAAATGGACGAGATCAACGGCGAGTTCAACCGCACCGACGTCGCGTTGGTGATCGGCGCCAACGACGTCACCAACCCCGCCGCCCGCGAGGACGCCGCCAGCCCGATCTACGGCATGCCGGTGCTCAACGTCGACCAGGCCAGGTCGGTGATCGTGCTCAAGCGCTCGATGAACTCCGGCTTCGCCGGCATCGACAACCCGCTGTTCTACGCCGACCACACCTCGATGCTGTTCGGCGACGCGAAGAAGTCCGTCGGAGCAGTCACCGAAGAACTGAAGGCGCTCTAGGCCGGAGGTCTCGCCCCGAACGCCCCTGCGCCGACCGATCGGCGCAGGGGCGTTCCTCGCTCATTCAAGGTGACCACACGGTGTCTCGCGCGATGCCGGTCGGGCTCTTTCGGTATCGAAATACGCTCAGCGCAGGGGGTTTCGCGTCGGTGCCACGACGCTCGCGTATCGGCAGCACAGCAGCATGGCCACCAGGGGCACCACCATGGCCGCCGTCAGCGGGATGACGGCGGTGAGCCAGCCGATCACCGTGGGTCCGGCGAGCAGTCCCAGATAACCGACGCTGAATACGCGGGACATGTCGGTGGCAGCGGTGTCCGATCCCAGATTGCCTGCCGCGGTGAAGATTTGCGGGATGCCGCCGGAAAGCCCGAGCCCGGCCATAGCCCAGCCCAGCAGCGAGAGCGGAATCCATGGCGACACGATGATCACGGCCGATCCGATAGCCGCGATCAACGCGCCGTAGCGAACCACCGCCACCCGGCCGAACATCTGGCTGACCCGGTCGGTGCCGAAGCGTCCGACCGTCATCGTGGTGGAGAAGGCGCCGAATGCGAGCGCCGCTGTCGCCTCGTCGGCACCGAGATGCTCGCGCATCTGCAACGTGCTCCAGTCTGCGGCCACGCCTTCGGCGAGCAGCAGTGCGAACGCGATCATGGCCAGCGCCACAACTTTTCGGCCGTGATCGCGGCCGTCGGCACCGGCGGTGCGGAGGGCGGTTTCCGCCGTTTGCCGGCCGGGCTCGTCCAGCGGTGGCACGGCCGACGCGGTGTGGGACCCGACCGGTGGCGGGTTGTGTTCGGGACGGACATCGAGTACGGCCCGCTCCAGCTCGAGTGTGGTCGTGTCGTGCCGGCCGAGGGCTTGGTTCGGGAGTGCGGCGCCGCCCTCGGTCGGGTGCGCGGCCGGGCCGGGAAGGGGTGGCTGCTCTGCTGTCCGGGTGTCGAGCGCCGTCTCGCCCAGCAGCCGTGGGACCACAGTGACGGTCAGGGCGACGCAGCCCAGCGCGGCCAACGCCAGAGTCACGCGCACATCCCAACCCGCTCGCAACGTCGCGGCGCCCACCAGCGAGCCGAGCAGGCCGCCGCCCGAGAACAAGGCGTGGAACGCCGCCATGATCGGACGCCGATAGGCCCGCTCCACATGCACCGCTTGGGTATTCATCGACACGTCCAGCGCGCCGTTGCCGAACCCGAAACAGGTCAGCGCGAGGGCCAGGCTGACAGGTCCGGTGGCGAGGCCGGGCCCGAGTACCGCCACCGAGGCGACGCACGCGGCCGTGCCGACCAGCGCTCTGCTGCCGAAACGGTCGGCCAGCGGACCAGCCAGGCGCATACCGGCGATGCCCGCGCCGGCCATCAGCAGGATGAACATCCCCAGCGTCGGTTTCTCGACCCCCGTCCGCTCGATGACGACCGGGATGTGCACCACCCACATGGCGAACAGGAACCCGTTCAACGCGAAGACCGTGAACACCGCGGCGCGTGCGATGCGGATCGGACGCTCGACCATCGGGCTCGACACCATGCCGACGGTACCGAGAAATGCTTCGATCTGCCCAGCTCGCCCGCGGACCGGATCCAGGGCGCCGTTGACCTGGCGGTGCTTCCGTGCGTGGCGCTCGACGTTGCGCGCCGCGTCCGCGGGCGAGCTTGCTCATAAAGTCAACGCCGCGTCACGGCGGCACATTCCAGCCGTGATCGCCGCTTACCCGGCCGCCATCGAGGGGGCGCCGGCCGGCTGAGCGGCGCGTTCGAGCGTCACTTCGGTGTCTCCCCGCGCGATCACCGCCGAGGCGCAACGGTCACTGAGCTATGGTCGGCCAGGTGACGCAGCAGTATCCGGTGCTCTGGCCGGTCCCCACCCGGTGGGCGGACAACGACCACTACGGGCATGTCAACAACGTGACGTACTACTCGTACTTCGACACCGCGGTCAACGCCTGGTTGATGCACGCCACTGGGACCGACATCCGTACGCTGCCCGCGCTCGGCGTGGTCGCGCAGACCTCCTGCCAGTATCTCGGTTCGCTCAGCTTCCCCGACCAATTGCAGGTCGGCTTGCGCATCTCGCGGCTCGGCCGCCGCAGCATCACCTACGATCTGGCCATCTTCCGCGAGGCCGCCGACGGTCTGGATCTGGCCGCGACCGGCACCTTCGTGCACGTCTACGTGGACGCGCAGACGCGAAAGGCGGTGGAGATCCCGGACGTCATTCGCGCTGCCGCGACGGCACTGACCACGGACTGACGGCCCGGATCGGCAGGATGCCGCCGCGACGATGTGGACGCGCGGATGCGAAAGCCGGTGGAGAGCCCGGACGTCACTCGCGCTGCCGCGACGGCACTGGTCACGGACTGACGGCCCGGATCGGTACGGTGCCGCCGCGACGCTGGTGTGGTCGAGGCGATGCGGTGATCGGCGCGCACCAGGCCGACCGTCGTCGCGTACGACAATCACACGCGGCCCAGCAGCGTCAGCGGATCTTCCAGCAGGTCGGCGGTGGTGGCGAGGAAGCGAGCCGCCAGTTCTCCATCGATCATCCGGTGATCGAAGCTCACGCCGAGCGTGGTCACCCAGCGGACCGCGAGTTCGTCGCGGAATACCCACGGCCGCTTGCGGATCGAGCCGACACACAGGATCGCAGCCTCGCCGGGATTGACCAGCGGTACCCCGGCGTCAACGCCGAAGACGCCCACGTTGGTGATGGTGAAGGTGCCGCCGCGCAGGTCGGCGGGGGTGGCGCTGCCGGCGCGGGCGGTGTCGACCAGCCAGCTGAGCTCGCGGGTGAGATCGCGCAGGCTCAGGGTCTGCGCCTCCTTGATGTTCGGCACGAGCAGGCCGCGGTCGGTGGCCACCGCGATGCCCAAGTTCACATAGTGTTTGGTGACGATCTCCTGCTCGGCCTCATCCCAGAAAGCGTTCATGCCGGGGAAGTCGGCCAGCGCGGCCAGCGCCGACTTGGCGACCAGCGCCAGCGGTGTCAGGGCCAGGTCCGCAAAGGATTTCGTGCTGCGCAGATGATCCAGCAGCTCCATCGTGGCGGTGCAGTCGACGGTGACGAAGGTGCTGGCCTGCGGGATCGCGCGGGCGCTGTGCAGCATCGCCGCGGCGGTGCGCTTGCGGACGCCGCTGATCGGGGTGCGGACCTCACGTACGGCAGGGCGGACCACCGCGGTATCGGCGACTGCGGGCATTGGCGCCTCGGCGAGCTCGACCGGACGTGGCTGGGTGACCGGCACCGCGCCGCGCACATCGTCGACAATGACCGCGCCGCCCGGCCCGGATCCCGCGACGAACCACAAGTCGATGCCGAGTTCGCGGGCGAGCTTTCGCGCGGCGGGGGTCGCCGCGGCGCGCGGCGCGCCGAGCGCCGAATCGGAAAGTCCGGGCTCCCGGACCACGGCATTCGGCTCGGCGCGGTCTGCCGCTGGACCGGGTCGTTCGGTTTCCTGGCGGGGGATGTCCGGGCCGGTAGTAGTCGCCGCGCCGACTGGTGAACCGGATCGTTCGGTTTCCTGGACGGGTGTCTCGTGCCCGGCGGTGGTGGCCGCGCCGTCCGTAGCGACGGGATGCGGAATCTGCGGTGCCTGCCGCCAAGCGGGCCTGCGCCGCCGGGACGTCGGTTCCTCGTCAGGGCCGTAGCCCACCAGAACCGAGCGTCCCGGTGCCCGTGCGGCGGTGTCTCGGGGCTCGGCTTCCTGTTCGTGCTCAACGCGAATGAGTGGTGCCCCGACCGCGACCGTTTCGCCTGGCCGCGCCAGCAAGGCGACCACCCGGCCGGCGAACGGAGACGGCAGCGACACCACCGCTTTCGCGGTCTCCACCTCCGCGATGGTCTGGTTCAATTCCACCGTGTCGCCGACCTGCACCGCCCACGACACCAGCTCGGCGTCGGTCAGCCCTTCCCCGAGGTCCGGGAGCCGGAATTCCAGCACAGACGCCGGAAGAGGTTGGCGGGCATGGTCTTCCATGTGGGCACCTCTCACTACGGCGAACCGGGATCAGGCGGCGAGGGAGCGGTCGACCGCCGCGAGAATTCGGTCGGGGTTGGGCAGGTGGTGCTTTTCGAGCTTAGCCGGGGGATAGGGGATGTCGAATCCGCCGACACGCAGCACCGGCGCCTCGAGGTGATAGAAACAGCGCTCGGTGATCCGCGCCGCGATCTCCGCGCCGAGCCCGGCGAAAACCGGCGCCTCATGGGTGACAACCAGCCTACCGGTCTTCGCGACCGACTCTTCGATGGTGTCGAAGTCGATCGGTGACAGACTGCGCAGGTCGATCACCTCGAGCCCGTGTCCCTCCGTTGCGGCTATTTTCGCGGACGCGAGCGCGGTCGCCACGGTGCCGCCGTAGGCGACGACGGTCGCGTCCGCACCTGTTGTGCATATCCTGGCGCGATCCAGCGGCAGACCGCTGTCCCGATCGAGCGCGGTGAAGTCGATATCGGCCTTGTCCCAGTACCTGCGCTTGGGTTCGAAGAAGATCACCGGGTCGTTCAGCGCGATTGCCTGGCGAATCATCGAATACGCGTCCGAGGGGTTGCTCGGCGTCACTACGCGCAGACCGGCGGTGTGCGCGAAATAGACTTCGGGGGACTCCGAATGGTGCTCCACCGAACCGATGCCGCCGCCGAATGGGATACGAATCGTGAGCGGCGCGTTGACCTTTCCCTGCGTCCGGAAGTTGATCTTCGCGACGTGCGAGACGATCTGATCGAACGCCGGGTAGACGAAGCCGTCGAACTGGATCTCGCACACCGGGCGATAGCCGCGCAGCGCCATGCCGAAAGCCGTGCCGATGATGCCGGATTCGGCCAGTGGCGTATCGATGACGCGATTGTCGCCGAAGTCTTTCTGCAATGTGTCGGTCACCCGGAACACCCCACCGAGGCGGCCGATGTCCTCGCCCATCAGCAGAACCTTCGGGTCGTCCTCCAGCGCGCGGCGCAAGCCGGTGTTGAGTGCGGCGGCGAAGGTGGTGATCATGGCGGGACTCCTTCTCCTCGTGCGGGGGACGCGCCGGGATCGCCGGTCAGATACTCCGCGTACGCCCTGCTCTCTTCGGTGATCAGCGGGTGCGGGGCGGTGTAGACGTGGTCGAACAGCTCCGTCGGCGCGGGGTCGGGCATGTCGATGGTGGCGCTGCGTACCGCCTCGGCGACCTCGGCGCAGCGCTCGGCGACGCGCCGGGCGAACGCTTCGCTCCAGAGGTCTTCGCGCTCGAGCAGCCTGCGCATCCGGTCGATCGGATCGCGCCGCGCCCACTGCTCGGTCTCCGCGGCCGAGCGATAGCGGGTCGGGTCGTCCGCCGTGGTGTGCGGACCCATCCGATAGGTGAGCGCTTCGATGAACGACGGGCCGCAGCCCGAGCGCGCCCGCGTGACCGCCCGCCTGGTCACGGCCAGCACGGCCAGCACATCGTTGCCGTCGACCTGGGTGCCCGGCATGCCGTAGCCGTAGGCGCGGTGCGCGATCGGGGTGGTGCTCTGTACGCGCACCGGTTCGCTGATCGCCCAGTGGTTGTTCTGGCAGAAGAACACCACGGGCGCGCTCCAGCTCGCGGCGAACCCCAATGCCTCGGCGATATCTCCCTGACTGCTCGCACCGTCGCCGAAATAGGCGATGGTGGCGATGTCGGCGCCGTCCAGGTGTGCGGCGAAGGCGTAGCCGGTGGCGTGCAAGCCTTGGGAGCCGACGACGATGTTCGGGTTGGTCATGTTCACCGCGTGCGGGTCCCAGCAGTGGTGGGCCGCGCCGCGCCACAGCCGGGTGAGATCGGTGGGCGGCACTGCGCGGCAATAGGCGACAGCGGTCTCCCGATAGCTGCAGAACACGTAGTCGTCGGGATGCAGCGCGTGCGCCGAACCCACTTGGGCGGCTTCCTGCCCGAGCAGTGGCGCCCATAGTCCGAGCTGGCCCTGGCGTTGCAGGGCGGTGGCCTCGGTGTCGATCCGGCGTGTGACGGCCATGTCCTCGTACAGTCCGCGCAATTGCTCGGGTCCGACGTCGGCGACCAGCGCGGCATGCTCGGGATCGAGCACACGGCGACCGTCGGGCTGGACCAATTGGACCGGATACTCGTGGACCGGATACTCGGACTTGCCCGTCATCGGTGCTCGCCTCCTCCACCGCGATGTCGGAAATTGTGTGCTCTATTTCACAGCATCCACTCGAACACGAACTGCGCAAGTGCTCGACAGCCCATTGGGCAGAATGCTCAATTTCGACCCCGCGGGTGGTGTCATACTGCGTTGTATGACCAGAGAAAACATCGGCGTGACGTTGGACGCCACCGACGCCAGGTTGTTGCTGGAGCTGGTCGCCAATCCCAGGGCGACGGGTGTCGAGCTGGCCACCCGGCTCGGCCTGTCCCGCAACACCGTGCAGGCCCGGCTGTCTCGCTGGGAGGCGGGCGGCGTACTCGGCAGCTTCGAGCGCCGCGTCGAGCCACGCGCGCTCGGCTATCCGCTCGCGGCGTTCGTCGCGGTCGTCGTCGACCAGCACCGGCTGGATTCGGTGGTGGACGAACTCGCGGAGGTGCCCGAGGTGACCGAAGTGTGCGGCATGACCGGGCTCACCGACCTCACCGTGCGAGTGGTCGCGCAGGACGCCGATGACCTGTACCGCATCGCGGGACAGATCCTCAAGATCCCCGGAGTCGAGCGGACCAATATGGCGCTGGTGATGCGCGAGCTCGTCGGACCGCGCACCGCGCCGCTGCTGGATCGCTTGGCCAACTCGACCTGAACATGCGGGTGCCGTCGCGGCAGCCGCTGTCGGTCAACGCAGTACTTTGCGCACCACCAGACCGGCGAGCAGTGCCCAGAACGCCGCGCCGATTCCGGCGAAGCCGACGCCGGAGGCCGCGATCACGAAAGTGACGACGCCGGCCTCGCGGTGATCGCTGGAGCTCAGGGCCGCGCTGAGCGCCGCCGCCAGCGTCGCGATCAGGGCCAGGCCCGCGACGGTTTCCAGCGTGCCCGCCGGCGCGGCCGCGACCAGCGTGACGACAGCGGCCGAGCCCAGGGCCAGCAGTAGGTACATCACGCCGGCGGTGAACGCCGCGATCCAGCGTCGCTTCGGGTCCGGATGCGCGGCGGGCGCCGCCGTGAGCGCGGCGCTGATCGCGGCGAGATTGATCGCGTGGCCACCCGCAGGCGCCCCGATGATGGTGCCGAGGCCGGTGAGGGTCATCGCCGCGCGCCACGGCACTCGGTAGTCGAACGACGCCAGCACCGCGATGCCGGGAATGTTCTGCGACGCCATGGTCACGATGTAGAGCGGGATCGCGACGCCGATCAGCGCCTGCCAACTCCAGTGCGGCAGGGTCAGCTCCAGCGCGGGAACCATGGCCGTCAGGTCGAGCGGCTTGTGCTGGACGACGATGCTGAGCGCGGCGCCGGCCACGGCTGTGGCGAAGGCCGCGAGCACGGCCCAGCGCTGGGCGTATCGTCGCAGCACGAGCCAGACGACGAGCACCGGAACCACCACCGCCGGACTGGTCTGCACCGCCCGCACCGGAGCGAGGCACAGCGGCAGCAGCACTCCGGCCAGCATGGCCTGCGCGATCTCCACCGGGATCGCGGCGACCAACGCGCCGAGCCGCTGCCACAGTCCGGTGATCACGATCAGCACCCCCACGACCACGAAAGCGCCGATCGCGGCGGGCCACCCGCCCGCAACGGCACCGGTGCCGGCCAGCACCGCCGCGCCCGGCGTCGACCACGCCAGCGTGATGGGCATCCGAAACCGGTAACTGAGCAGCATCATCCCGATCGCCTGCGTGACACAGAGCGCGAGCAGGCCCGACGCAGCTTGCGCGGCACTCGCCCCGACCGCGGTCAGCCCGCTCAGCACCACGGCGAACGAACTGGTGAAACCCACCAGCGCGGTCACCACGCCCGCGCCGAGCGGTGCCACCAGCCCCGGCTTCGGACGCCCGGGTTCGCGCGCGGTGCCGGCCGGGGCCGCGGAAACGTTGGACATTGGCCGGATACTGCCCTGGTCATCGGGTCGTGTCACCGGCCAGTGCCCGGAAACTGGCCTGACTCGCGCCACCCGGCCTCCGTGCCGGGTTCGCAACGGTGGCGTCGGGCGACATCGGGGCGGCTGGGTGCGTAGGGTGGGTGCGTCGGTGCGCGAGGACGCGATTCGGGACGAGGAGCTGAGTTGAGCGCGGTGCTGATTTCACCGGGGGAGCTTCGGGAAGCCTTGGCGGACAAGCGGCTTCGTCTGCTGGACGTCAGGTGGGCGCTGGGCGACCCGGATGGGCCGCAGCACTATCTCGAGGGCCACATCCCCGGGGCGGTGTTCGTCGACCTGGAAACCGAACTGGCCGCGCCGCCTTCGCCCGTGCGCGGCAGACACCCGCTGCCGGACCCCACACAACTGGAGAAGTATGCGCGCAGCTGGGGTTTGTGTGCTGGCGATCCGGTGGTCGTCTACGACGCCACCGGTGGCCTGGCCGCCGCCCGCGCCTGGTGGCTGCTGCGCTGGGCGGGCGTCGCGGACGTGCGCATTCTCGACGGCGGGCTGCCCGCCTGGACCGGTGCGGGCGGACCGATCGCGACCGGCGCGGAACCGGATCCCGAGCCGGGCGATGTCGAATTGAGCGCGGGCCGGCTGCCCGTGATCGACGCGGACGCCGCCGCACGCTGGCCCGGCGTGCTGCTGGATGCCCGCGCGGGCGAGCGCTACCGCGGTGAGGTGGAGCCGATCGATCCTCGTGCCGGACATATTCCCGGTGCGCTCAGCGCTCCGACCGCGGAGAATCTCGACGCCGATGGCCGCTTCCGGGCAGCGGACGAACTGCGCGCCCGTTTCGCCGGGTTCGGTTCCGGGCCGGTCGCGGTGTACTGCGGGTCCGGTGTGACGGCGGCGCATCAGGTCGCGGCGCTCGCGGTGGCCGGTGTCGAGGCGGCGCTGTACCCCGGTTCGTGGTCACAGTGGTCGAGCGATCCGAAACGGCCGGTCGCGACGGAGAGCTGAAGGCGGAGAGCTGAAGGCGCGCGCTACAACCAGGCGCGCGCCAGAAGATCGTCGTCGGTGACCTCGCTCGTCCGGGGTGGGAACCGGGTGGCGGCGATCGACTCGATGTGCGTTCCGTCGTGCCCGATCACCCATGAGCCGCCGCGCTCCTCGCACTCGGCGATCTTCGCGAAAGTGGTGAGCAGGAACGTGATCGCCGCACGCGGGTCGCTTGTCCGCGCCAGACGCTGGGATTCACCAGGTCGCGACAGGTCCAGCCACACGCCGCACTGTCCGTCGCACCGCATGCCGACGATCTTGTCGGCGTGCACGAAGGTGAACTTTCGTCGTTCCCACGCGGTCGTCGGTGTGAAGCTCTGTTCGAGGACCTGGAGCAGAATCGTCATGCTGCTTCCTCCGCTTCCCTTGACACCAAGCTGCGGTCCGTCCGCGATGACCAGCGGATATTCCAGTATGGTCCTTTTCCGGCCGGTTGGGTACTTGCCGCGGCGTTCCGCCAGGTCGGAGTCATTTCATCGTCCGGCCCATGCCGTCGGCGTCGGCTCGTCCCTGCCCGCCCGGTGCTGGTCGCACCTTCGAAACTACGCCTGACCTGCGTTGTCCGCCCGGTGCGGCAGGTCGTCGGCGTGTCTGCCTCCCGCGCGTCCGCGCACCGCGCCGTTCGGGCGGGCGCAGCGATACGGGACGGCCCCAGCGACCTTGGTCGTATCGGGACCGCCTGGTTGGATGGGGTGATGCTGCACGGTCTGTGGTCGCCAGGTGGCGGGTTGCTGCTCTGGCACGACTCGCCGCGGGCGGTGCTGCCCGATGAGTTGGCCGTGCTGCCCGACCCGTTGGGGAGCGTGCTGCGGGCCGCGAAATTCCGGCACCGGGCCGAGGTTCTGGTTGCCGGTTCCGCAGCGACCGAGCAGGTCCGGGCGCACGCGCTGAGCCCCGCGGCAGCGGCGTATCTGCTGTGCCAGCGGCTGCCCGCTGCGGCGGTGGCGGGCGATCTGCGCTTTCTGTCGCACGTCGCGCGCGGTGTCGAGCGCTGGGTGCGCGCCGGGCGGGTCGTCCCGCAGCTGCGCAGGGAAGACGGTGCGTGGTGGGTGCGCTGGCGGCTGGTCGGCGGTGAACGGCAACGCGCCTGGCTGGCCGAATTGGCCGTCGCCATGCCGCAAGCCCTGCGGGTCGCCGGGCGTCCGGCCGCGCTGCTCGATGATCTGGTCACCGAGCTCACCGATCCGATCGCGCGAGCGCTGGTCGAGCTGCCCGATCCCCGGCATCCCCTGGTGGCTGCCCTGGTCGGCGATACTCCGCTGGACAGCGGCAGCTATCAGGTGGCCGAGGTGCTGGAGCAGTGGCGCGCCGGCCTGACCGGTGACGAACCGGATCTGGTGCTTCGCCTGCTGGAGCCGGATGGTGAACTGGGCGCCGAGGACGACATGGTGGTGCTGTGGCGGTTGGAGGTCTGCCTGGCCGTCCCCGGCGAGGCGCCCAAGTCCGTTCCGCTGCAAGGTGATCCGAGCCTCGTCCGGATCGCCGTCGACAAACTCGGCGCGGCGCAGCGAGCGTATCCGAGGTTGCGCGACCTGCCGGGCGATCCGCGCAGCATGGATCTGCTGCTGCCCACGGAGGTGGTGCTCGATCTGGTCGCGCACGGCGCGCATGCCCTGCACGCCGCGGGGGTTCGGCTGCTGCTGCCGCGGGCGTGGAGCGTCGCCGAGCCGAGCATGCGGCTGCGGGTGGACAGTGCGGTTCCCGCCGCCGAGAGCACCGTCGGGATGCGCGGCCTGGTCTCCTACCGGTGGGAACTCGCGCTCGGCGACATCGTGCTGACTCCAGCCGAGATGGAACGGCTGGTGCGCGGCAAGTCCGATCTGGTCCAGCTGCGCGGCCAATGGGTGCAAGCCGACCACAAGGTACTCGCCGCCGCGGCCCGCTACGTCGCGGCGCATACCGACGACACTCCGATCACCTTCGCGGACATGCTCGGCGAGATCGCCGGATCACGGGTGCAGCAGGTGCCGATCGCCGAGGTCACGGCTTCGGGCTGGGCGGCGGACCTGCTCGATCACGCCCGTGAGCCGGCGCCGGTCGCCCCTCCGGTCGGGTTGAAAGCCGAACTGCGGCCGTATCAGGAACGGGGTCTGGCCTGGCTGGCCACCATGAGCCGGATGGGCTGCGGCGCAATCCTCGCCGACGACATGGGGCTCGGCAAGACCGTCCAAGTGCTCGCTCTGCTGGTGCACGAGCGCGAAACGGCGGCCGACAGCCCCGCGGCGGCGGAGGCGCCCGGCCCGACGTTGCTGGTGTGCCCGATGTCCGTAGTCGGCAACTGGCAACGGGAGGCCGAGCGGTTCGCGCCTGATCTGCGGGTGTGGGTACACCACGGCGCCGGACGGCGGGTGGGTGACGAACTCGACGAGACCGTCGCCGCGGCCGATCTGGTGATCACCACCTACGCGCTGCTCGCCCGCGATGTGGCGGAACTCGGCAGGCAAGCGTGGGACCGCGTGGTCCTGGACGAGGCGCAGCACATCAAGAACGCAAGCACGCGACAGGCGCGGGCGGCGCGGTCGCTGCCCGCACGACATCGGCTGGCGCTCACCGGAACTCCGGTGGAGAACCGTTTGGAGGAGCTGCGCTCCCTCATGGATTTCGCGATGCCGAAGGTGCTCGGCAGCCCGCAGTCGTTCCGAGCGCGCTTCGCGGTGCCCATCGAACGCGAGCGCGACGAGAACGCGATCAGCCGCCTGCGCTGGCTGACCCGGCCCTTCCTGCTGCGTCGCGTGAAGACCGACCCCACGGTGATCAGCGACCTGCCGGACAAACTGGAGATGACGGTGCGGGCCAACCTCACCGTCGAGCAGGCCGCGCTCTATCAGGCGGTCGTCGACGATATGCTCGCCAAGATCCAGGACGCCGAGGGGATGGCCCGCAAAGGCGCCGTGCTCGGCGCGCTCACCCGGCTCAAGCAGGTGTGCAACCATCCCGCGCATTTTCTCGGCGACGGCTCGGGCGTGCTGCACCGTGGCGCCCATCGTTCCGGCAAACTCGCCCTCGTCGAAGATGTGCTCGACTCGGTACTCGCAGACGGCGAAAAAGCCTTGCTGTTCACCCAGTTCCGTGAGTTCGGCGAACTGATCGCGCCGTATCTGGTGGAGCGATTCGGCACCGCGATCCCGTTCCTGCACGGCGGGGTGCCGAAGAAGAAGCGCGACGCCATGGTCACTCGGTTCCAGGAGCCGGACGGTCCGCCGCTGATGTTGTTGTCGCTCAAGGCCGGCGGCACGGGACTCAACCTCACCGCCGCCAATCACGTCGTGCACCTGGACCGCTGGTGGAATCCCGCGGTGGAGAACCAGGCCACCGACCGCGCCTTCCGGATCGGACAGCGGCGCAACGTCCAGGTGCGCAAGCTGGTGTGCGTGGACACCATCGAGGAGCGAATCGACGAGATGATCACCGGCAAGCGGCAACTCGCCGATCTGGCCGTTGGCGCGGGGGAGAACTGGATCACCGAGCTGAGCACCGACGAACTGCGCGATCTGTTCACCCTCGGTGCGGCGGCGGTGGGCGAATGAGCCCTTTCGTCGACTACTCCGAGTACGGAAAGAAGCTGCCGGTGCGCGGCGGGGTGGCGGCGCGCAGCCGCCGCGGCGGGTTCGGGCGCACATGGTGGGGCAAGGCCCTGGTGGAATCGGTGGAGCGGGTGGCGGAGCCGGGGCGTCTGGCGCGCGGCCGCAATTACGCCCGGTCCGGTCAGGTGGTGGACTACCGGATCGAGCCCGGCGCCGTGACCGCGGAAGTGCAAGGCAGCCAACCACGTCCGTTCACCGCCGTGTTCACCGTCCGTGCCTTGCGCGAGGACGAGCTCGAGTTGCTGATCGAGACCATCCGTTCCGCTCCGGGCATGCTCGCCGAGATCGCCTCGGGCGCGCTGCCGACCGGGCTGGGGCCACTGCTGCTGCCGACCACCGCCGCGGACCTGGATTTCACCTGCACCTGCCCGGATCCGGGCTGGCCGTGCAAGCACGTGGCCGCGGTGTGCTATCTGCTGGCCGAGCGGCTCGACGAACAGCCGCGTGAGATTCTCACCCTGCGCGGTATCGATCTGGACATGTTGATCGGCGGGGTCGAACGCGAGACCCGACCCGCGGTCTCCGACGACCCGTACGGCGACCGGGTGGCTCTGCCGGACCTGCCCGATCTCGAATTCCGTTCCGCACCATCGGATTTGGACCCACTGCTGCTGCGCAAAGCATTGCGCATGACCGCCGCCGACGAGACGACCGCCGCGGCGGGCCTGCGCGAACTCACCGCACTCTACTGCGGGCTCGACGGCTGATCGGCTTGGTCGGCACCCAGCATCGGGGCTGTCGGTTGCCGCCGGACAACGGGGCGGATCGAGTCCGGCGTAGCGAAGGGACCGGAGACTTCCCGACGCCGGGTGCCGTATTCAAGTCTCCCGCTGAACGCTTCCGCACGGAACTGCCCGACGAGCCCGTGCACTGCCCTTGCGCTGAACTCGGCGCGTGAACCCACGGTCCGGCGTGTCCGGCCCCGATACGCCGGTGCGCTCTGATCAGGTCCGCGAAATACGCGCTGACCGGCACAGATGTTCTGTTATAGGCTGACCGGCGTGGCAGGAAAGAGTCCACCGGCACCGCCGCCGCGCGACGACCTCGGAACCCCGGTGGATGTCCGCATGCCGCCGCGGCGGGTGGTGTCGCTGGTACCGTCGCTGACCGAGGCGGTGGCGGCGACGTGCCCGGAAGTCCTTGTCGCCGCGACCCAGTGGTGCACGCATCCGGCGGACTTGGCGGTCGAACGGGTCCGTGGAACCAAGAACCCGGACGTGCGGCGCATCATCGACCTGCGTCCCGATCTCGTGTTGTGCAACATGGAGGAGAACCGGCGGATCGATGTCGATCGACTGCGCGCCGCGCGAATCCCGGTGTGGGTCACGAAGATCGAGACTGTCGACGAGGCCGTGGCCTCCCTTGCCCGGCTGTGCACCCGGGCGCTCGGCGTCGGCATCCCGCCCTGGCTGGTCGAGGCCGAATCGGCCTGGGCCGCACCGCCGCCCGAACCGGCATGCGCCGCGGTCATCCCGATCTGGCGCAATCCGTGGATGGTGGTCGGACGCGACACCTTCACCGGCGATATCGCGCGCCGACTCGGCTTGCGGCTGGTCCACGCCGTCCGCCCGGAGCGTTATCCCCGGGTCACCGAAGCGGAGCTGACCAAGGGCATCGACCTGGCGGTGCTTCCCGACGAGCCTTACGTTTTCACCGAATCCGATGGGCCGGATGCTTTCCCGCACATTCCGGTCGCGTTGGTGGAGGGCCGCGCCCTCACCTGGTACGGGCCGTCGCTGGCGACTGCCCGTGGCGAGCTCACCGCGCAACTGGCCCGTGCGCGGCGCCCGGATCGACCGATCTCGTAGTCGGACAAGCCGTGGTGGGTGCCCTCGGCGTCCACACTGATTCCCCCGGTGCCAGTGATGCCGGCGGGACCGCTAGAACGAGCAATGCTCCCAATCGATCTCGTTGAGGCGAACCCGATCGTCCTCGAGCCAATCCCAGATCAGCTGGGCGACCCGGTCGAGGTCGTCCACCGTGGTCTGCAGGTATTGCCCGTCTTCCGCACCGGGGTGCATCTCGAGCAGGTAGTCGGTCGCGTCGTTGCGATACGTCTGAATGAAACCGACCTGCCCGGCTCGCGACACGGTCATGAACGGCCCACCGCTCACATAGGGCAGTTTGCTCAGCCAGTAGCGCAAATGGTCACGCGTGAGGGTGGTGAACTGCCGAGCACCAACATTTACCTCCAGGTTCCCGTGCGCCACCGGTGCCTCGGCGGGCAGCACATCGGTCCAAGGACCGGCGGCTTCACTGTCAGTCTTCATCGGCGTACTCCCAATCGAAAACGAGCTCGGCATGCGGCACGAGAGCGGTCACCCGGCTGGTCAGCATCGCCTCGAACGGGTCCTGCCAACGGTAGAACCCGCTGAAAATCACTGGATAGTCGGAATCTACTGTCACGGAAAGGCTCTCCCCGTCCCCGCCGAACGTAATAAACACTTCACTGCTCAAACTCTCACTCTCGAGCACATCGGTGAGCAGCGCAGTCACACCCGCCCGCTCCCGCTCGTCCCGCAACTCCCGAATCGAGAACGCGACATTGATATTCACTGACACACGCTCGACGGTAGCGCCCACCACCGACACGAACAGACGGGATACCTCACCATGGGGGAGCATAGGAGACACTCGCCCGGCATCGGCCGGGTCCGAAATCGCCGCCGCTTCTGGTGAGACCTGTGTGATGCCGCCCATACCGCCGAGCATCTTCACGACGGCACCATCCTTCGCGGTCGAATCTCAATCCGCCCAGGGACTATCTCGCCAACGGTGTTTCCGGCGTTGTTTCTCAGTAGGTTTGGGCGTCGGGCCAGCGGTCGGCGAAGGTGATCGCGAAAGCG